>NZ_CP118100.1:2238155-2557892 GCF_028747645.1 Microbacterium esteraromaticum | reverse complement strand
GTGCCCTCCATCTCGAGCGGGTTCTGCGTCGCGACCACCAGGAACGGCTCGGGCAGACGGTGCGTGGCGCCGTCGACAGTCACCTGCTGCTCCTCCATCGCCTCCAGCAGCGCCGACTGCGTCTTGGGGGAGGCACGATTGATCTCATCGGCGATGACGATGTGCGCGAACACAGCGCCGCGCTTGAACTCGAACTCCCGCCCCACCGGGTCGTACACGGCGACCCCGGTGACGTCGCTCGGCAACAGGTCCGGCGTGAACTGGATGCGCCGCACCGTGGCATCCACACTCGCCGCCAGCGCGCGAGCGAGCATCGTCTTTCCGACGCCCGGCACGTCCTCGATCAGCAGGTGCCCCTCAGCGAGCAGGCAGATCAGCGCGCTGCGCACGGCATCCGGCTTGCCGTCGATCACCGACGTGACCGAGGCCGTGATGCGCGCGGTCTGCTCGGCGAACTGCTCGGCGGTGATCTGCGGAACGTTCTCGTGCATGCGATGCCCTTCGTGCGCGACGGTGCGTGCCTCGATCGTAACCCGGTGTGAAGCGAGGGGTTCCCCGAGATGCCGGCGGTCAGCGCCGCGCGCAGCGTCGGGTAGACTGATCGACGGCTCTCCGCGTGACGACACCCAGGCCAACTCCCCCAGGACGGAAACGTAGCAAGGGTAACCGGGCTCTGTCGGGTGCGCGGAGGGTCTTTTCTTTTGCCGGGGGCGCTCAGCTCACGCAGCGCACGTTCGTCACACTGCCGAACACGTTCGCCGATGCGCCCGCCTTCGCCGTGGCCCGGACCGTCGTGCCGCTGCGGGCCTGGAGGTAGCCGGTCGAGCGCGCGTTGGCGATGGAGCGCACGGTGAACGCGCTGATCGAGAACGTGCCGCACGTCGACCAGCTGAGTCGGCTGCCGCTGAGGTTGCCCCCTGAGAAGGCGCACACCCTGCCGCTGGCGCAGGAACCGACCGAAGCCGTGCCGACGGCGGACGACCCGACCGCGGATGACGAGAGAGTGCGTGTCGAAACACCACTCGCCGAGGTCATCTCCAGCCCGAGCGCCGGCCACGTCGCATGGTGCGCATCCAGCAGCACGCCGCCGGGCACCGCTGCCATCACCGCGGCGATATCAGCGCTCGGCTCCGGCGGGGCATCCGTGGCGAGTGCCGCCGGTCCCGACAGTACGAGGGCGACGGCGGTGGTCAGGGCCGCGAGTATCGTGCTGCTGCGCTTCATGGTCATTGCTCCTCTTGTGAGTCCCACATCCGGTACTCGACAACGGTGCCTGCGGGTACCGTCTCATCCGCCACGGTGCGCATCGTCTCCACTCCGACGATCCGTCCCGAGTCCGACGAGAGCAGCACGGTGTCGGTCAAGCCATCGATGGTCGAAGCGATCTGCACTCCCGCAACGTCCCGGCCGAGGCGATCCACGGACTGCCCCAACGAGGCCGCCCCACCGGTGCTCACGAGCATCTCCAACAGCACTGCATGCTGCGTATCGCTGAGCGTCCAGTAGTCCATCACCGTGACCATCGACTGCACCAGATCTCCCGCGCTCGGGCGTTCGGGCATGCCGTACATCGTCAGCAGCTCTGTCATGCCGGCCACGGTCGCTGGGGGAGCCTCCGGACTCGGCACACCGAACTCACCCGGGGCGAATGTCACTTGCGACACCACGGTGTCGGTGGCGCTGACGCGTCCCGGCCCGCCATCGCTCCCGGGCTGCACACGGCCTTCGACGACGAGCGAGTGGCCCGAGAGATCGGGGTTCCACTCCAGCTCGACGATCTGCGGGGTCACCGCTGCCTGCAACTCCCCGTCATCGATCGAAATCGCCCATGAGATCGTGTGCACCCGCCGAGCCGGGTTCTCGGCTCCGGCGGGTCCGCTCAGAGCATCCGTCGCCTCGGCGACCACCTGCGGCACCGGCGCCGGAGCCGTGAACGACAGCGGAACGGGGCTGACGGCCTCGGCACGCTGACCACCCAACGCCACCGACACCGACACGGTGGCCACCACCACCAGGGATGCGACAGCCAGAGTCCAGCCGAAGCGCCGCGATGCGCGGCGGCGCTCGCGACTGCGGGCCGCGGCCTGTTCGGCGGCGAGGCGGTCGCGCAGTGCGCGCAGAAATGCCGGCGGACCGGCGTCGGATGCCGCCTGGGCCGGATCGATGCGCCGCAGCAGCGAACGCAGTCGTTCATCGTCACGCAGATCGGACATGCTCACCTCCCGCTCGGAGGCCGACCTCGGCGGCGAACAGCAGCGCATGGAGCTTCTGCCGTGCGCGCTGAAGGCGTTTGCGCGCCACGGCCTGGCGAAGCCCCAGCATCTTGGCTGCCGTGGCGACGGTCCAGCCGTCCATGTCGACCAGTTCGATGAGATGGCGCTCCCCAATGGACAGGCCTGAGAACACCCACTCCAGATCGATCCGCAGATCGCCTTCCGGCGACGCGGCAGCGCGCAGCACCTCGCCGAGTAGCGCCGGGGCCTGCCGAACAGGCGCCGGGGTCTGGCCGTCTCCGCTGGAGGTGTCGATGACGCGCAGCAGCCAGCTCAGGTTCACCGACCCGCCATCGCGCACAACGACCCAGGCGCGCTCGAACGCATTCTCGACCGCGTCCTGGGCATCCTCCAACGTCATGAAGACGCGTTGCGCATGACGCAGCGCGGCCGCGCCGAAGCGATCCACCAGCGCATCGAACGTTCGGCGGTTCTCCTCGAGGACGATGCGTCGACGCCTCATCGCCAGACCACCCGCGGAACACCGTCATACTGCATGGCCCGATCCTCCCACAGCGGCGAGGCGTCGACGCCCAGCCTCCTCCCGCTCTGTCCTGCGAAGATCGTCGTGTGACCGCATCCGCTCCCGCCCCGGCCTCTCCCTACTTCACGCGCTTCCTCGCCCCGGTGGGGCTGCTCGCGCTGATGTGGGTGATCCAGCTCGCGGATGCCGTCCTCCCGGGCAGCTTCGTCGGATGGGGCCTGCGGTCGTGGGATCTGGGGAGTCTGCAGGGCGTTGTGCTCGGTCCGCTGTTGCACGCCGGCTGGGCGCACCTGATCGCGAACTCCGTGCCGTTCCTGGTGCTCGGCTGCCTCGTCGCCGTTGAAGGGGCGAAGCGCTTCTGGGCGGTGACCGCCATGGTCGCGCTCATCGGAGGCGCGGGCACCTGGCTGGTGAACGCACCGGGCACCCTCACTGTCGGATCGTCCGTGCTCGTCTTCGGCTACTTCGGGTACGTCGTCGTGCGGGTGCTCGCCCCCGGTCGCCTCGCACACCGGTTCGCGTACGCCGGGATCGCCGTGATCGTCGTGGTGATGTACGGCACGACGATGTTCACCGGCATCTTCGGCGTGCACAGCGGTGTGTCGTGGCAGGCGCATCTGTTCGGGGCCATCGGCGGCGGCCTGACCGTGTTCGTCCGCCGCAGAGAGGTCGGCAGCCGTGAGTGAGCGGCGCACACGCGCCGCGCGGATGCGGCGCCGCGCCCGGCGCCGTCGACAACGACGTCGGATGCTGAAGATCGCCGGCATCACAGCATCCGCCGCCATCGTGATCGCGGGCGCGCTCGCCGTGGTCGGGGTGCTGACGGCCACGCGATCCGACGCCTACTGCGTCGATGAGCCGCGGACGTTCCCCGACGCGGGGGTCGACGGGTGGCAGGGCGAGCAGCTCGAGAACGCGGCGATCATCATCCGCACCGCCGACGAGTTCGGCCTCGAAAGGGACGGACAGATCCTCGGTGTGATGGCGGCGATGGGCGAGAGCTCACTGCGCAACATCGACTACGGCGACTGGGAGACCTCGGGCGTCACCAACCCCGATGGCACCCGAACCTCGAGCATCGGGCTGTTCCAACAGCAGGACTGGTGGGGGAGCGTCGAGGACCGGATGGACCCGGCCACCGCCGCTCGTCTGTTCTTCACCCGCCTCGAACGCGTGCCGCAGTGGCAGACGCTCGAACCCTCACACGCCATCCATCGCGTCCAGATCAACAGCGACCGCGACCACTACGCGCGCTTCGAGGACGACGCCACCCGCGTCGTCGTGGCGCTGTCTGCGGAGTGCCCGTCGCCGTAGGCTGGAGCCGTGGCACGCAGCATCTACATCACCTCGGCCGAGGGGCACACGGGCAAGTCGACCATCGCGCTGGGCGTGCTCGACGCACTGATGCGCGTGTCGGAGCGCGTCGGGGTGTTCCGCCCCGTCGCCCGTTCGACCGACGAACGCGACTTCGTCGTCGAGCTGCTGCTCGCCCACGACGGCGTGCACCTCGACTACGACGAGTGCATCGGCGTGAGCTACGACGACGTCCGGCAAGACCCCGAAGGTGCGCTCGGCACGATCGTGGCCCGCTTCAAGGCGGTCGAAGCGCAGTGCGACGCCGTCGTCGTGCTCGGCAGCGACTACACCGATGTCGCCAGCCCCGCAGAGCTCAGCTACAACGCGCGCATCGCCGCGAATCTCGGCGTTCCGGTGTTGCTCGTGCTCTCGGGGCGCGACAGTCAGAACCAGGCCGAGCAGCTCGGCACCACCACGGCCCGCACACCCGATCAGATTCAGCAGATGGCGGCGCTCGCGCGCAGCGAGCTCGCCACCGAGCGGGCCGAACTGTTCGCCATCATCGTCAACCGCGCCGAACCCGACATGCTTGGTGAGATCGTCGAGCGCATCGATGACCTGCGCACCCCGGTGTGGGCCGTGCCCGAGGACCGGGCGCTGGTCGCGCCCTCGATGCGGGGCATCCTGCGGGCGGTCGACGGCACGCTGGTGCGCGGCGAAGACGAGTTGCTCGAACGCGAGGCGTACAACATCGTCATCGCCGGCATGTCGATGGTCAATGTGCTGCCGCGCCTCACCGAGAGTGCCGTCGTCGTGATCGCCGCCGACCGCACCGAGACGTTGCTGGCGACGCTGCTCGCCGCAGCATCGGGGACGTTCCCCGATCTCGCGGGCATCGTGCTCAACGGCCCCTTCCCGCTGCCCGATCCGGTGCTGCAGCTGATCGACGGCATCGAGTTGACCGTGCCGATCGTGACCACCGATCTGGGCACCTACGACACCGCGGTGCGCATCATGAACACCCGTGGCCGCGTCAGCGCCGAGAGCAGCCGCCGCTACGAGAGCGCACTGGCGCTGTTCCAGACCCACGTCGACATCTCCGAGCTGACGATCGAGATGGGGCTGGCCGAATCGACCGTCGTCACGCCGCTGATGTTCGAGTACGGGCTCATCGAACGCGCACGCAACGACCGCAAGCGCATCGTGTTGCCCGAGGGCGGCGATGACCGCATCCTGCGGGCCGCCGCCGTGCTGCTGGCCCGCCAGGTCGCCGACCTGACGATCCTCGGCGACGAGACCGAGATCCGGGCCCGCGCTGTCGCCCTCGGGCTCGACATCAGCGAGGCGCAGATCCTCAGCCCCACGGATCCGGTCATGGTCGAGCGGTTCGCCGCCGAGTACGCGCGGCTGCGCGCGCACAAGGGCATCACCGTGCAGCAGGCGGCCGACACCGTCACCGATGTGTCGTACTTCGGCACGATGATGGTGCACCTCGGGCTCGCTGACGGCATGGTATCGGGTGCAGCGCACACCACCGCGCACACCATCCGGCCCTCGTTCGAGATCATCAAGACCAAGCCGGGCGTCGATGTCGTCTCCAGCGTGTTCCTGATGGCACTCTCTGACCGCGTGCTCGTGTACGGCGACTGCGCCGTGATCCCCGACCCCACCAGCACGCAGCTCGCCGACATCGCGCTGTCGTCGGCGGGCACAGCGAGGCAGTTCGGCATCGATCCGCGGGTGGCGATGCTGTCGTACTCCACCGGCGAGTCGGGCAGCGGCGCCGACGTCGACAAGGTGCGCGAGGCGACCGCTCTCGTGCGCGCTCGCGACCCGCAGCTGCCGGTCGAGGGACCGATCCAGTACGACGCCGCGGCGGATGCGGCCGTCGCGAAGGCCAAGCTGCCGGATTCGGCCGTGGCGGGCCGGGCGACCGTGTTCGTCTTCCCCGACCTGAACACCGGCAACAACACCTACAAGGCGGTGCAGCGCTCGGCCGGCGCCGTGGCGATCGGGCCCGTGCTGCAGGGGCTGAACAAGCCGATCAACGATCTCAGCCGGGGTGCGCTGGTCGACGACATCGTCAACACGGTGGCGATCACGGCCATCCAGGCGCAGGGCGGCGCCGCGTGACCACCCCACCCCGCGCGCACCCCTCTATTCGTCACAGAACCGAGCTATCGGCCCCGAATAGCGCCGGTTTGCGACAAATAGACGGGGGTAGTGGGGGTAGTGGGGGTATCAGGAGGAGCAGGGCATGAGTCACGTACTGGTCATCAACAGCGGGTCGTCGTCGCTGAAGTACAGCCTGCTCGACATGACCCGCGAGGTCGAGCTCGCCGGCGGACTCATCGAGCGCATCGGCCAGCCCGTCAGCACCGTCGCGCACACCGTCCACACGGTGGCCTCTCCCGGCGAGCCCGCACCGACCATCCTCGAGGCTCGATACGAGGACGACCGCCCCATCGCCGACCACGATGAGGCCTTCGCGGCGATGCTTGCGCTGTTCGCCGAGCACGGCCCCGTCCTGACCGAGCATCGGCCCGTCGCCGTCGGCCACCGCGTGGTGCACGGCGGCGCGCGCTTCTACGCACCGACAGTCGTCACGCCCGACGTCGAACGCCAGATCGGCGAGCTCAGCGTGCTCGCCCCGCTGCACAACCCGGCCAACCTCGCCGGCATCGTCGCCGCGAAGGCCGTCTTCGACGACGTGCCCCACGTGGTCGTGTTCGACACGGCATTCCACCAGACGCTCCCGCCGGCCGCCTACACCTATGCCATCGACGCCCAGATCGCCCGTGAACACCGGGTGCGCCGCTACGGGTTCCACGGCACCAGCCACAAGTACGTCAGCGAGCACGCCGCGGAGTTCCTGGGGCGGGCGAACGACAGCATCCGACAGCTCGTCTTCCATCTCGGCAACGGGGCATCCGTCACCGCCGTCGACCGCGGACGCTCGGTGGAGACGTCGATGGGGCTCACCCCGTTGGAGGGCCTGGTCATGGGTACCCGCTCGGGCGACATCGATCCGGCCGCACTGCTGCACCTCTCCCGTCGCGCCGGGCTCGGTATCGACGAACTCGACGACCTGCTGAACAAACGCAGCGGTCTGCTGGGGCTTGCCGGGTACAACGACATGCGCGACATCCTCGCGGGAGCGGATGCCGGTGACGAGGCCTCCCGGCTGGCCTACGACGTCTACATCCACCGGCTGCGTGCGTACGCCGGCGCGTACATCGCGCAGCTCGGCGGCGTCGACGTGATCTCGTTCACCGCCGGGGTCGGCGAGAACGCAGTGAAGGTACGCGCCGACGCGCTCGCGACGCTGGGGTTCGTCGGCGTGCGGATCGATCCCCACCGCAACGCCGAGCGCGCGCCCGGCATCCGACGCATCTCGGCCGACGACTCGGTCGTCGATGTGCTGGTCGTGCCCACTGACGAGGAGCTCGAGATCGCGCGGCAGACGCTCAGTGTGATCTGAGCGTCGGATGCCGGCATCCGACGTTCATCGGTGCGCGACGTTCCCGTCGGAAATCCCAGACCTGCGCGGCGTGTCGCAGCGCAGGGCGACATGACACGCCTCGGTGGGTGGGAGGGGTCTGTGATTTCCGGATGCACGATTCGGGCGCGCGCTTCGGAACAGGGCCCCGCGTTCATTAGGCTTGACGCGCACGTCCGATTCCGGAGGTCCCATGGTTCACGAACTTCCCGATCCGCACCACATCCTCGACCTCAGCAGCGCCCCCGGCGTGCTGTTCGACCTGGATGGGGTGCTCACGCCGACCGCTGAGGTGCACATGCGCGCCTGGCAGAGCGTGTTCGATGATGTCCTCGCCCGATGGGGGATCGTCGAGCCGTATACGGATGCCGATTACTTCGCCTACGTCGACGGCAAGAAGCGGTACGACGGCGTGGCGAGCCTGCTGCGCAGCCGCAACATCGAGATCCCGTGGGGCGAGGTCACCGATCCGCCCGAGGCCGAGACGGTGTGCGGCGTCGGGAACCGCAAGAACGCTGCGTTCGCGGCGGCCCTGCGCTCGGGCGGCATCGCCCCGTATCCGGGGTCGCTCGCGGTACTGGTGAGCCTGCGCGACGCCGGTGTGCCGATGGGTGTCGTGTCGAGTTCGAAGAACGCCGAAGAGGTGCTGAGCACAGCGGGCATCCGAGACTTCTTCCGCATCGTCGTCGACGGTGTCGTCGCTGAACGCGACCACCTCGCCTCGAAGCCAGCGCCCGACATGTTCCTCGAAGGGGCGCGGATGCTGCAGGTCGACCCGGCGGCCGCTGTCGCGGTCGAGGATGCTGTCGCCGGCGTAGGGTCGGCGGCCGCGGCGGGCTTTGGCGTCGTGGTCGGAGTCGACCGTGGCGCGGGACCCGAGGTGCTGCGCGCTGCCGGCGCGACGGTTGTCGTCGACGATCTTTCCCAGCTGCTGAGCGAGCGGAGCGAGACGAATGATTGACCGCGAACGCCACCCCGTCGACCCGTGGCGGCTCATCGAGAACACCTACGACGCTAGCGGGGTGTCTGAGACCGTCTTCACGGTCGCCAACGGCTATCTCGGCCTGCGCGGCAATCACATCGAGGGGCGCGGTGCCCACGAGCACGGCACGTTCATCAACGGTCTGCACGAGACCTGGCCGATCCGCCACGCCGAACAGGCGTACGGCTTCGCCGAGGTGGGGCAGACGATCGTCAACGCCCCCGACGCCAAGGTGATGCGCGTCTACATCGACGACGAACCGCTGTCGTTCGACGCGACTGAGATGCACGAGTACTCACGTGTGCTCGATATGCGCACCGGTGTGCTCTCGCGCGATGTGCTGTGGGTGACCCCGTCGGGCAAGCGCGTGCGCATGCGCGATGAGCGCCTGGTGAGTTTCGATGAGCGTCATCTGGCGGTGCTGCGCCTGGAGATCGTCGTCGAGAACGCCGATGCTCCGGTGACGGTGAGCTGTCAGCTGCTGAACAGGCAGGACGGTGCAGGTATCTACGCCGGCGACCCGATGGCCTCCAAGTCCGAGCGCAAGGGATTCGACCCGCGCAAGGCCGAGAAGATCACTGAGCGGGTGCTGCAGCCGGTCGAGTACTGGCAGGACGGGCTGCGCTCGGCGCTGTCGTACCGCGTCACCGAGTCGGGGATGACGGTGGCGGTCGTCGCCGACCACATCGTCGAGACCGAGAACGACTACAGCGCGCGATCGCTGATCGAACCCGACATCGCCAAGAACGTCTTCCGGGTGCAGGCGAAGGCGGGTGTGCCGATCCGCATCAGCAAGATCGTCAGCTACCACAGCTCGCGCGGCGTGCCGCCGCGTGAGCTCGTCGACCGGTGCCGCCGCTCGCTCGACCGGGCGGGTGTCGAGGGGGTGGATGCCCTCTTCCAAGCCCAGTCTCGGTGGTTGAGCGACTTCTGGGAGCGCTCGGATGTGCGCATCGCCGGACACGACGATCTGCAGCAGGCGACGCGCTGGTGCCTGTTCCAGCTCGCCCAGGCCGCATCGCGCGCCGACGGCAGCGGGGTGCCGGCGAAGGGCCTGACCGGGTCGGGCTACAGCGGGCACTACTTCTGGGACACCGAGGTCTATGTGCTGCCGTTTTTGACGTACACGTCGCCGCAGTGGGCGAAGAACGCCCTGCGCGCACGGGTGCTGATGCTGCCGGCGGCCCGCCGGCGCGCGGCGCAGCTGAACGAGGCGGGCGCACTGTTCCCGTGGCGCACGATCAACGGCGAAGAGGCGTCCGCCTACTACGCGGCCGGCACGGCGCAGTACCACATCAACGCCGACGTGAGCTTCGCGCTCGGCAAGTACGTGCGCGCCACGGGGGATGAGGACTTCCTGCGCAGGGAAGGCGCCGACATCGCGGTCGAGACGGCGCGTCTGTGGGCGACGCTGGGCTTCTGGCGGGGCATCAACGGTGAGAGCTCGTTCCACATCCACGGTGTGACCGGGCCCGATGAGTACACCACGGTCGTCAACGACAACCTGTTCACGAACGTGATGGCGCGGTACAACCTGCGCTTCGCCGCCCGTGTTGTGCGCGAGATGCGCGCTGCCGATCCCGCCTCGTATGCAGCCCTGGTCGAGCGGGTCGGTCTCGACTTCGGTGAGGCCGAGGCGTGGGAGCGCGCGGCCGAGGCCATTCACATCCCGTACAGCGAAGGACTGGGCATCCACCCGCAGGACACGTTCTTCTTGGAACGCGAGGTGTGGGATCTGGAGGGCACGCCCGCCGAGAAGCGCCCGCTGCTGCTGCACTACCACCCGCTGGTGATCTACCGCTTCCAGGTGCTCAAACAGGCCGATGTCGTGCTCGCGCTGTTCCTGCAGGGCAACCACTTTACCGACGACGAGAAGCTCGCCGACTTCGACTACTACGACCCGTTGACGACGGGGGATTCCACGCTTTCGGCGGTCGTGCAGTCGATCATGGCGGCCGAGGTCGGGTATCAGGACCTCGCCCGCGAGTACTTCGAGCACGCCCTGTACGTCGACCTCGCAGACCTGCATCACAATGCCTCGGACGGCGTGCATGTCGCGTCGGCGGGTGGCGTGTGGACCGCGCTGGTGAGCGGCTTCGGCGGAATGCGCGACCACGCCGGAGAACTGAGCTTCGACCCGAGGCTGCCGGTGGACTGGCCCGAGCTGTCGTTCCCCCTGCAGTGGCAGGGGGCGGCGCTGCACGTCACCGTGACGCGCGATGCGCTGCGTGTCGAGGTGCGTTCGGGCGACGTGGTCGAGTTCGCGGTGCGCGGCGCCGTGCACCGCGCGGCCGTCGACGAACCGGCCGTCGTGCGGCTGGTCGATCAGGGCCCGGTGCGCCCCGGGCGCCCGACGCTGCGCAAGTTCGAGGATGCCCGGCGCGACGACGGAACGCGCCTGTCGGCGTCGGTGCCCGTCACCACCAGCGCGCTCCCGGTGCTCGACGCATACGACGACTGACCCGGCGCGGTTGTGTTGCGTGCGTCGCGTGTCGTGCGTGTTGCTCGCGTTGTGCGTGCCGCCGACACCCCCACGTGTCGTCGAGACCCCCAGGTGCGGATGCCCGTAGCTGGGGGTCTCGGCGGAAGCTAGGGGTCTCGGCGGACGTCGGTCGCACGCCGTAGGCTGGATGGGTGACGACAGCCCTCTACCGCCGCTACCGGCCCGAGACCTTCGCGGAGATGATCGGGCAGTCCCAGGTGACCGATCCGCTCATGACCGCGCTACGCGGCGACAGGATCGGGCACGCGTACCTGTTCTCCGGCCCCCGCGGATGTGGAAAGACCACGTCAGCGCGCATTCTCGCGCGTTGCCTCAACTGTGCCGAAGGGCCCACCGACACCCCGTGCGGTGTGTGCCCGAGCTGCATCGAACTGTCGCGCGCCGGCGGCGGCTCGCTCGATGTCGTCGAGATCGACGCGGCCAGCCACAACGGTGTCGACGACGCCCGCGACCTGCGCGAGCGTGCGACCTTCGCACCGAGCCGTGATCGGTTCAAGATCTTCATCCTCGATGAGGCGCACATGGTCACACCGCAGGGCTTCAATGCCCTGCTGAAGCTGGTCGAGGAGCCGCCGGCGCACGTCAAGTTCATCTTCGCGACGACCGAGCCAGAGAAGGTGCTCGGCACGATCCGTTCGCGCACGCACCACTATCCGTTCCGGTTGGTGCCGCCCGCGGCGATGCTCGAGTACGTCGAGAAGCTGTGCGCCGAAGAGGGCGTGCAGGTCGCCGACGGTGTACTCGCGCTCGTGGTGCGCGCCGGTGGTGGTTCGCCGCGAGACACGCTCTCATTGCTCGACCAGCTGATCGCCGGTTCCGAGGCGGGCAACGTGACTTACGAGCGTGCCGTCGCGCTGCTCGGCTACACCCACGCCGCGCTGCTTGACGAGATCGTCGATGCGCTCGCCGCAGGTGATGCGGCATCCGCCTTCCCCGCGGTCGACCGCATCGTGCAGACCGGGCAAGATCCGCGCCGGTTCGTCGACGACCTGCTCGAGCGGCTGCGCGACCTGATCGTGATCGAGGCGGTGGGCGAGGGGGCATCCGCTGTGCTCCGCGGCCTGCCTGCCGACGAACTGCAGCGCATGCACGCCCAGGCGCGCGCGTTCGGGGCTCTGCGTCTCTCGCGCACCGCAGACCTGGTCAGCCAGGCGCTCGACGATATGACCGGAGCGACCTCGCCGCGGCTCCACCTCGAGCTGATGGTCGCGCGCGTGCTCGCCGGGGCCGCCGCCGACGGTGAGCACGCTGCGGCTCCCGCGTCGTCCGGTGCCGTTCCACAGCGTCCCGCGGCTCCGACTGCACCCACCTCGGCAACGGGCGCTGCGGCGGCGCCGAGTGCGGCTGCGCCCGCGTCCGCGCCTGCGGTCCCAGCGATGCCTACGACGTCGGATGCCACGCTGAACGCTCCGGCCCCGCCGCCCGCGCCATCCGCCGAACCTGCCCCGGCCGCTGCTGCGGGGCCGACGGCGCCCGCGCCTGCTCCGGCCGCGGAGACGCCGACCGCTGAGACGCCTGCCGCTGAGACGCCTGCCGCTGAGACGCCGACCGCTGTGCCCTCGGGTCCGGTGACCTTCGAACGGATCCGGGACTCCTGGGCCGGCGTGCTCAAGCGCCTCGAATCGATCAGTCGTTCCTCTTGGCTGATGGTCACGGCGATCCAGCCGCTTGGCTACGACGTCGACAGCGAGGTGCTGACGCTCGGGTTCTCCAGCCCCAGCGACGTGTCGCGGTTCAAGGGCGCGACACCAGGCAAGGGCACCTCCGACCACCTGCGCACGGCCATCGAGCAAGAACTCGGCATCACCGTGAAGTACCGTCCGGCTCCGCTGCCACCGGCAGACGGCGCCTCCACTGGTGTGGGTGGACCTGACGGTTCGGGAGGCCCCGGCGGCTCGACCGGCCCCGCTGGCCCCGGAAGCTCCGGCGGTTCTGGGGGAACCGGCGGACCTGCACCGTCGAACCCTGCACCGTCGAACCCTGCACCGTCGAACCCTGCACCGTCGAACTCTGCACAGTCGAACTCTGCATCCGCGGCACAGAACGGCGCCGCGCAGTCACGAACGGCGCCCATCGCGCCCAGTGCCGGTGACGATGCCCCCGCCGCAGGCTGGGCAAAGCCGACAGATGTGTCCGAGACCTCAGGGCCGGGCGCCCCGAAGGGGAAGGCGCGTCAGGCGTCCGAGCCTTCCGCGGCGACCGCGCGACCATCGAACGCCGCGGTCACCGAGTGGGCGGTCGCTCCCATCCCGTCCTCGGATGCCCCCGTCGCGTCGGCACCTGCGAAAGCGTCACCACAAACGCCCGCTGTGCCCGCGCCGGGCATAGCGTCGGGAGCGTCCACGACTTCGACGCCCCCGACGGCATCGGCCGCGACGGTATCCGCGCCCGCGCCGGCAGGTCCGGCCGACGGGGCGTCCACGGCGGCAGCACCTGTGGCGGCGAAGCCCGCGCAGCACTCGGCTCCCCAGCAGCCGAATCCGCAGCAACAAGCGCCGCAACAGCCCTACGACGACCAGCCTCCGTACGACGATCAGCCTCCGTACGACGATCAGCCTCCGTACGACGAGTACCCGCCGTTCGACGACGAACCGCCGTACGACCCGATGTACGACGGTCCGCCGCCACGGGAAACTCCGGGACGCCAGGCATCCGGCCCCGCACGGGCTTCCGCGCCGCAGGTAGCCGCGCCCCGGGCAGTCGCAGCCCCGGCATCCGCAGGGCCGGCGGCTCCCGCGGAGTCCGGCGCCCGTCCAACCGCGCCGACCGCCGCATCCGCCGTTGCTTCAGGGCAGGCGGCCGCCCCGCCCGCAGCATCCGCCCCTGCGGCCTCCCGCGCTACTGCGCCCGCCGCCTCGCGGTCGATGCATGACGGCGTCGAACGCCGTGGCGAAGCCGTGATCCGCCAGGTGCTCGGAGCGAAGTTCCTTCGCGAAGAGCCCTTCGAGGCACCGACGAGGTTCAACTGATGTACGACGGCATCGTTCAAGAGCTGATCGACGAGTTCGGCCGGCTGCCGGGCATCGGTCCCAAGTCCGCGCAGCGGATCGCGTTCCACATCCTGCAGACGCCGTCCTTCGACGTCGCCCGTCTGTCAGAACTGCTCACCGAGGTGCGCACGCGGGTGCGATTCTGCGACATCTGCGGAAACGTCGCCGAGCAGGAGCGCTGCAGCATCTGCCGTGACCCGCGCCGCAACCCCGAGCTGATCTGCGTCGTCGAGGATGCGAAGGACGTCGCGGCGATCGAGCGCACCCGTGAGTTCCGTGGCCTCTATCACGTGCTCGGTGGAGCGATCAGCCCCATCGCCGGTGTCGGACCCGACGACCTGCGGATCGCCCAGCTGATGAGCAGGCTCGCCGACGGCACTGTGCAAGAGGTCATCCTCGCGACCAACCCCAACCTCGAGGGCGAGGCGACCGCAAGCTATCTGAGCCGCCTGCTGACGAGCATGGACATCGCCGTATCGCGCCTGGCATCGGGACTCCCCGTCGGCGGCGATCTGGAGTACGCCGACGAGGTCACCCTGGGACGCGCCTTCGAGGGCCGTCGCCGGCTGTGAATGCTCAGCATCCGGGATTCACCCGCAAGGGCTGGGCGCTGTTCGCCGTCATGGCATTCGTCTGGGGCATCACCTACCTGTTCATCAAAGAGGCTGTCGCGTCGTACTCACCTCCGGCGGTGGTTTCGGCGCGTACCTTGCTCGGCGCCGCCGTGCTGCTGCCGTTCGCGATCCGCGCGGGTGCGCTCAAGGCGGCATGGAAACACTGGCCCTGGGTGATGGCCTTCGGCCTCATCGAGATGGCCGGTCCGTTCCTGCTGCTCAGCCACGCTGAGACGCAGCTTCCCTCCGGACTGACAGGGCTCCTCGTCGCGACCGTCCCGCTGTTCGCCGTGCTCATCGCGCTCGTGCGGGGTGATCGTTCGGTGCTCGCGCCGATACGTCTCGGCGGGCTGCTGCTCGGCTTCGCCGGTGTCGCGATCGTCGTCGCCGGACCCGGCCTGTTCCCACGCGACGGTGCCAGCGCCTTCGCGATCGGCGAGGTGCTGCTCACCGCGCTGCTGTACGCCATCGCCCCCTTCGTCATCGCCTACAAGCTCAGCGACGTCCCCTCGATCGGAACGATCACGCTCGCGCTGCTCGGCATCGGGCTCGGGTACCTGCCGGCCGCGCTGCTGACCCAGACCGAGGTTCCGACGCTGCGCTCGACGGTCTCGCTGGTGCTGCTCGGCGTGATCTGCACGGCGGTTGCTTTCGTCGCCTTCTTCGCGCTCATTCGTGAGGTCGGGCCGGTGCGTGCGCCGCTGTTCACCTACGTCAACCCGATCGTGGCACTCGTTCTCGGCACAGTGCTCCTGGCCGAGCCCGTCACGCCCGGGCTGCTGATCGGACTTCCGGTCGTTCTCGTCGGATGCTGGTTCGCCGCCACCGGGGGTCGGCTGCGCCCCCGGGTGACCGGAACGTAGCATCCGACCCGTCACATGCGTGAAGGCGCATGGATGCCGTCCGTAGAATGTCGCATGGGCGAATCCGCCCGCAGCACCCGGGAGTGATCGTGGCACTGATCGTGCAGAAGTACGGCGGCTCGTCCGTCGCCGACGCAGAGAGCATCAAGCGCGTCGCCAAGCGCATCGTCGACACCCGTCGCGCCGGACACGACGTGGTCGTGGCCGTCAGCGCGATGGGCGACACCACCGACGAACTGCTCGACCTGGCCAACCAGGTCGCCCCGATTCCCGCCCCGCGCGAGCTCGACATGCTGCTCAGCAGCGGTGAGCGCATCTCGATGGCGCTGCTGGCCATGACCATCCACTCGATGGGCTTCGAGGCGCGCTCGTTCACCGGCAGCCAAGCCGGCATGATCACCGACTCCCACCACGGCAAGGCCCGCATCGTCGATGTCACGCCGGTGCGTCTGCGCGAAGCACTCGACGAGGGGGCGATCGTGATCGTCGCCGGCTTCCAGGGCTTCAACCGCGATACGCGCGACATCACCACGCTCGGCCGCGGCGGATCCGACACCACCGCGGTCGCCCTCGCCGCCGCGCTGAACGCCGACGTGTGCGAGATCTACAGCGACGTCGACGGTATCTACACCGCCGACCCGCGCGTCATCCCGCGCGCCCGCAAGCTCGACACCATCTCGAGCGAAGAGATGCTCGAACTCGCTGCCAACGGCGCGAAGGTGCTCTACATCCGTGCCGTCGAGTACGCCCGCCGTCACGGCGTCCTGATCCACGCCCGCTCGACCTTCTCGTCGGCAGAGGGCACCTACGTTCTCGGCGAGGGCATGCAGGCCCCGCGCGCATCCCAGGGAGAAGCCATGGAAGAACCCATCGTCGCCGGCGTCGCCACCGACCTGAGCCAGGCGAAGATCACCGTCGCCGGTGTGCCCGACGTTCCGGGCAAGGCCGCCGAGATCTTCAAGATCGTCTCCAAGGCGGGCGCCAACGTCGACATGATCGTGCAGAACGTCTCGGCGGCCTCGACGGGGCGCACGGACATCTCGTTCACGCTGCCCAAGGCCGACGCGCCTGCAACCATCAAGGCGCTCGCGGCCGAGCAGGGCGAGGTCGGGTTCGAGAACCTGCTGCACGACGACCAGATCGGCAAGCTCTCGGTGGTCGGCGCGGGTATGCGCACGCACTCCGGTGTGTCCGAGATCCTGTTCGAGGCTCTCAGTGCCGGCGGGATCAACATCGAGATGATTTCCACGTCCGAGATCCGCATCTCGGTCGTGCTGCGTGGCTCGGACCTCGCCGAAGCCGCCCGCACCGTGCACACCGCCTACGGGCTCGACAGCGAGATCGAGGCTGTCGTCCACGCCGGCACCGGCCGCTGACCGAGGCCCCAGCCCTCCAGCATCCGCTCTTCGCGCCCACTCCCGCTGAGAAACCACCTCCCGTTCGAGAAACCACGCCGCAGGCGGTTTCTCGAACGGGAGGTGGTTTCTCAATGAAGCCGCCCCGCGCGGGAGCGCGGGCGTCACGCGCGGGTCGGCCGCAGAGGCGACGAGGTAGACTCACCGCAACCCTGACATCGGCGCCAGGCGCAGCATCCGCACCCTGGAGCTGAGCCTGGCGTAACCGTCTCCACGCCAAGGACTCCATTCCCATGACTCGTATCTCCGATTCCGGATTCTCGATCGCGATCGTCGGCGCCACCGGCCAAGTCGGCACCGTGATGCGCGACATCCTCGCCGAGCGGGCCTTCCCGATCCGCGAGCTGCGCCTGTTCTCGTCGGCCCGCTCCGCGGGCACGGCGATCGAGTACGGCGGCGAGACGGTGATCGTCGAGGACGTTGAGAAGGCGGATGCCTCGGGCATCGACATCGCGCTGTTCTCGGCGGGTGCGACCGCGAGCCGCGCCTATGCGCCGAAGTTCGCCGCTGCGGGTGCCGTCGTCGTCGACAACTCCAGCGCCTGGCGCATGGACCCGGAGGTCCCGCTGGTCGTCAGCGAGGTGAACCCGGATGCCATGGATGAGCGTCCCAAGGGCATCATCGCCAACCCGAACTGCACCACGATGGCGGCCATGCCGGTGCTCAAGGCGCTGCACGCCGAGGCCGGCCTCGAGCGCCTGATCGTATCGACGTACCAGGCCGTCTCGGGCTCGGGGCTGGCAGGGGCGCAGGAGCTGCTCGGGCAGGTCGAGGGCGTGCTCGCCCAGGGCGACACCCTGCGTCTGGTGCACGACGGATCGGCCGTCGACTTCCCGCAGCCCGAGAAGTACGTCGCTCCCATCGCGTTCGATGTCATCCCGATGGCCGGATCCGTCGTCGATGATGGCGACAACGAGACCGACGAAGAGAAGAAGTTGCGCAACGAGAGCCGCAAGATCCTCGGCCTTCCCGACCTGCGGGTCGCCGGCACGTGCGTGCGCGTTCCGGTGTTCACCGGGCATTCGCTGTCGATCAACGCCGAGTTCGCGTCGGACATCACGCCGGCCCGGGCGTATGAGGTACTGGCATCCGCTCCCGGCGTCATCGTCGATGAGGTGCCCACGCCTCTGCAGGCCGCCGGCAAGGACCCGAGCTTCGTCGGGCGCATTCGCGCCGACCAGTCGGCTCCTGAGGGCAAGGGGCTGGTGCTGTTCATCAGCAACGACAACCTGCGCAAGGGCGCGGCGCTGAACGCCGTGCAGATCGCCGAGGAGCTCACCCGCCGCTTGGTCCCCGCGCCCCGCTGACGCACGCGCCCCCTCCCGTCTATCTGTCACGAACCCGCGCTATTCGGCCCGAATAGCGCGGGTTTGTGACGAATAGACGGGGGAGTGGGGCGGCGAAATGAGGGTGGATGCTGACGGCTAGACTGGTCGGGTGACCGAAACCGTCGATGTCGTTCTGATCGGTGGGGGCATCATGTCCGCCACACTGGGTACCCTGCTGCGCGAACTGCAGCCGGACTGGAAGATCGTCGCCTACGAGCGACTCAGCGACGTCGGGCAGGAGAGCTCCAACCCCTGGAACAACGCCGGTACCGGACACGCGGCACTGTGCGAGCTGAACTACATGCCCCAGGGTAAGGACGGCTCGCTCGACCCCGCCAAGGCGATCTCGATCAACGAGCAGTTCCAGCAGAGCCGGCAGTTCTGGTCGACTCTCGTCGACCGCGGCGTGCTCGATGGGCCGTCGACGTTCATCAACTCGACCCCGCACATGACGTTCGTGCGCGGTGAGAAGGATGTTGCGTTCCTGAAGGCGCGCTACGAGGTGCTCAAGGAGCAGCCGCTGTTCGCCGGCATCGAGTACAGCGAGGACTCCCGGGTCATCAACTCGTGGGCGCCGCTGCTGATGCAGAAGCGCCGCAAGGGTGAGCCCTTCGCCGCCACGCGCGTGCCCTCGGGCACCGACGTCGACTTCGGTGCACTCACGCACCAGCTCTTCGATCACCTCTCTGACGCCGGCGTTCAGGTGCGCACCGACCACGAGGTCCGCAGCCTCAAGCGCCAGTCCGACGGCACGTGGCTGGTCAAGTACCGGCACGTGATCGGTCGCACGCCCGGCCAGGTCAAGGCGCGCTTCGTGTTCGTCGGGGCGGGCGGTTGGGCCCTCAAGCTGCTGCAGCGTTCGGGCATCCCCGAGATCAAGGGCTACGGTGTCTTCCCGATCGGCGGTCAGTTCCTGAAGACGTCCGACCCGAAGATCGTCGCCCAGCACCAGGCGAAGGTGTACTCGCAGGCATCCGTCGGCGCACCGCCGATGTCGGTGCCGCACCTCGACACGCGTGTCGTCGACGGCGAGGCGTCGCTGATGTTCGGTCCGTTCGCGACGTTCAGCCCGAAGTTCCTCAAGCAGGGGTCGATGTTCGACATCGTCTCGCAGGTGCGGCCGCACAACCTCTGGCCGATGCTGCGTGTTGCGTTCGCGAACCCCGATCTGATCACGTACCTGGTCGGCGAACTGATGAAGAACCACCGCAAGAAGGTCGACAGCCTGCGCACGTTCATGCCGACGGCGCAGGACGGCGACTGGACGCTGATCCAGGCCGGCCAGCGCGCCCAGGTCATGAAGAAGGACCCCGAGAAGGGCGGCATTCTGCAGTTCGGCACTGAGGTCGTCGCCGCCGAAGACGGCACGATCGCCGGTCTGCTCGGTGCCTCGCCGGGTGCATCGACGGCGGTACCGATCATGCTCGGCCTGCTGAAGCGGTGCTTCCCCGAGCAGTACGCCGGCTGGGAGCCGACGCTGCGCGAGCTGATCCCGACGGTCGGCGAGACGCTCAACGACGACGCGGCCGCCGCCGAGAAGTCGATGGATGCCACCGCATCCACGCTCTCGCTCACGGCCTGAGTAGCCGACCGTGGCGAAGCTGTACTTCCGCTACGGCGCGATGAACTCCGGCAAGTCGACGGCCCTCCTGCAGGCCGCGTACAACTACGAGGAACGCGGGCAGCGCGTGCTGCTGGCAAAACCCGAGATCGACACCAAGGGTGCCTCGCAGATCGAGAGTCGGTTGGGCGTCACGCGTGAGGTCGACTTCCTGATCGGTGAGGGCGCGGATGCCCGGGCGCTGTTCTACGCGGAGCGCGAGCGGGTGCGCAATGAGGTGGCTGATGAGCTGCTGCCCTCGGACCCCGAAGATGTCGCATGCCTGCTGATCGACGAGGCGCAGTTCCTCTCGGCGGAGCAGGTGGATGACCTGTTCCGCATCGCGGTGCTCGATGGTATTCCGGTGATGGCATATGGCATTCGAAACGACTTCCGTACTCACGCCTTCCCGGGATCGGCGCGCCTGCTGGCGATCGCGCACGCGCTGGAGGAGCTCAAGACGATCTGCCGTTGCGGACGCAAGGCCGTCTTCAACGGGCGTCGCGCCGGTGGGCGCTTTGTTTTCGACGGCGACCAGGTGGCCATCGACGGCGTCGCGGTGACGTACGAATCGCTGTGCGGCAACTGCTACCTGGAGGAGTCCGGCGGCATCCTCGGCTGACCCAGCCGCACGTCGCGTAGCCCTCTCGCCTCGCACCTCGCGTGGGCTTCGCGCCTCGCGCCTCGCACCTCGCACCTCGCGTGGGCCTCGCGCCCCGCGCCCTTCGCGCACGCATCCGCCCGACGAGGGGTCAGTATTCGTCGTGTCCGCGCCCGTCGACCCGACATTTTCTGACCCCTCGTGGTGGGGTGTTGGCGCGCGGGAGCGCGCGGGAGTGCGCGGGAGCGCGCGGGGGAGACCGTGGCGTGTTGCGTGGTCTGACCACACCGGTTACGCTGTGGTCAGACCACAGGAGGACGGATGCCGGAGACCCCCGCCACCCAGCGCGCTTGGCGCACCGTGCTCGAGCGCATCGAGAGCGATCTGCTCGTGGGCGTGCTCGGTCCGGGCGACCGATTGCCCTCGGAGCGCGACCTCGCCGCCGATCTCGGTGTGGGGCGTTCCAGCGTGCGCGAGGCGCTCCGTGTCCTTGAGGTGATGGGGCTCATCCGCACCGCGACCGGGTCCGGGCCCCAGGCGGGGGCGATCGTGATCGCCACGCCTTCCGGGGGGATGTCCGCGCTGCTGCGGTTGCAAGTGGCCGCGCAGGGCTTTCCCCTGGCCGATGTCGTGCAGACCCGCCTCGTGCTGGAGGATGCCGTTGTCTCGGCGCTCGCAACGGCCCCTGAACGTGCACTGGAGGCCGCCCACGCGCTTCTCGACGCGATGGACGACGAGCACCTCTCGGCGCCGGAGTTCCTCGCCCTTGATGCCCAGCTGCATTACGCGCTGGCCGAGGCCTCGGGCAACACGGTGATCACGGCGATGATGGCCGGCCTGCGCACCTCGATCGAGTCGTACGTGCTCGAAGGCTCGGCGCGCATCGAGGACTGGAGCACGATGGTCGCGCATCTGCGCCGAGAGCATCGTGAGATCGTCGTCGCCATCGAGGCAGGCGAGGCGGATGCTGCCCGCGCGCGCGTTCGCGACCACATCACCGGCTACTACACCGCGGCCGGCCTCGTGCCCGACAATCGTCCCGTTCTGACTGAGAACGACTGACATCCCCACCCGGAAAGGAGCGCCCATGGTCACGCGCCAGGTGCCGAACCCCGTTGAGCTTCTCGAGCTGATGAAGTTCAAGAAGCCCGAGCTCAACGGCAAGAAGCGCAGGCTCGACTCCGCGCTCACGATCTACGACCTGCGCGACATCGCCAAGCGGCGCACGCCGAAGGCCGCCTTCGACTACACCGACGGCGCTGCAGAGGGTGAGCTGTCGCTGTCTCGGGCGCGTCAGGCCTTCGAGGACGTCGAGTTCCACCCCGGCATCCTCAAGCCCGCGCCGACTGTCGACACGTCGGTCGAGATCCTTGGCGGTCCTTCGGCGCTGCCGTTCGGTATCGCGCCGACCGGATTCACCCGTCTGATGCAGACGGAGGGTGAGACGGCCGGGGCCGGTGCCGCCGCCGCGGCGGGTATTCCGTTCACGCTGTCGACACTGGGCACCACCTCGATCGAGGGCGTCAAGGCTGCCAACCCCGAGGGGCGCAACTGGTTCCAGCTGTACGTCATGCGCGACCGTGAGATCTCGTACGAGCTCACGCGTCGCGCCGCGGCGGCCGGCTTCGACACGCTGCAGTTCACCGTTGACACCCCGGTGGCCGGTGCCCGGTTGCGTGACAAGCGCAACGGTTTCAGCATCCCCCCGCAGCTCACGCTCGGCACGATCATCAACGCCATCCCGCGCCCCTGGTGGTGGTTCGACTTTCTGACCACGCCCAAGCTCGAGTTTGCGTCGCTGAGCACTACCGGCGGCACGGTTGGCGAGCTGCTCGATGCCGCCATGGACCCGACTATCAGCTACGACGATCTGGCCGTGATCCGCGACCTGTGGCCCGGCAAGATCGTGATCAAGGGCGTGCAGAACGTCGAGGACTCCGTGCGGTTGCGCGATGCGGGCGTCGACGGCATCGTGCTGTCGAACCATGGCGGCCGTCAGCTCGACCGCGCGCCGATTCCCTTCCGTCTGCTGCCGCACGTGCGCAAGGCGGTCGGCGATGACTTCACCGTCATGGTCGACACGGGCATCATGAACGGCGCTGACATCGTGGCATCCGTCGCGCTGGGTGCGGACTTCACACTCATCGGACGTGCGTACCTGTACGGACTGATGGCCGGCGGACGTCAGGGTGTTGATCGCACGATCGAGATCCTGCGCACCGAGATCGAGCGCACGATGCGCCTGCTGGGGGTGTCGACGCTCGCAGAGCTCGAACCCAAGCACGTCACGCAGCTGGCACGTCTCGTGCCGGTGGCCGCGGACGCCGCGGGGGCGCTGGCGCGCTGACCCCGCGCGCGTGGAGGTTGCGCCGCGCGCGTCGTGAGTGGTCACCGAGAACAGGACGAATACCGAGAACAGGGCGGATGCTGCAGATCCGTCCTGTTCTCGTGTTTCAGCCTGTTCTCCTGCGCGGTGCGAGAGGCGCCGTCACGCAGCGGCGGATGCTCGTCACCGCACGGCGGGAACGGGGAGCGTCTGCAGCAGTGCGTCGAGCTCGTCGGCGGTGTGCTCCCAACCGTCCACGGCGATGGAGCGCACACCGAGCGCCAGTACGGGGTAGTCGTTGCCGCCCTTGTCCAAGCGGTCACCGTAGAAGAGCATGTCGGTCAGCGCGATGCCGGTGAGCTCGGCGAGCTTCTGCATGCCGTAGGCCTTGTCGATGCCCGCCCGGGTGATGTCGATCGACGTCGAGCCGCCTGAGCGCACTTCGAGGCCGGGCAGTCGCGGTGCGACGGCATCCCGCAGGGCGGCGCGCTTCGTGCCCGCGGGATCCCAGGTGTGCTTCGCATCGCGCGGAGCCTGCTGGCCGAGCGCCGAGAACGTGATCTGCGATCCGCGGTCTTCGAGGATCTCACCCCAGGGCGTCGCTTCCCAGAGACCGAGACGTTCGGCCTCTTCGCGCAGCGCCGTGAGTGCCGAGGTCTTCTCGGCCTCGGAAAGGTCGTGCGCGTACACGGCGGTGTATGCGGTGCCGTCGTGTCGCAGGTAGCGGGTCCCGCACGTCGGCAGAAGGTGCAGTCGCTGGTGCGCGGCGGCGTCGAGGTCGTCGAGTCGTGCGATTACCTGGGAGCGGAACTGGTCCTCGTTGCCACCCGAGATGATGGCGACCTCGACCCGCTGCAACAGGGAGCGCAGCAGGTCTGCGATCCGGTCGTCGATCTGGCCCTTGGACGGAGCGAGCGTGTCGTCGAGGTCGAACGCGACCAGGCGAAGGGTGTTCATGATGACTCCAGTGTAGGAGAACGGGCTGGGAGCAATCGATGACACAGCCAGCGGGATATACGAAAAGGGACTCGCTCCAGGCGAGTCCCTCTTCGTGTGCTGTCGGGGTGACAGGATTTGAACCTGCGGCCTCTTCGTCCCGAACGAAGCGCGCTACCAAGCTGCGCCACACCCCGTGATTGCAACCGTTCAAGTCTACATGCCGAGCGCGCGAGTGCCGAATCGGGTGAGTCCCCGGGCGCGCCCGCCTGTCATGCTGAGCGTGCCGTCAACGTCAGCAACGTCGCTTCGGGGCGGCACGCGAATCGCACCGGTGCGTAGATTGAGTGGCCACAACCGGCGCTGACATTCAGGGGAACACTGCGGCCGTCGTGCGACCAGGTGCTGAGCCCCTTGGCCTGTTTCAGCGGGATATCGCAGTTCGCGACGAGTGTGCCGTAGCCGGGCAGGCAGACCTGCCCGCCGTGCGTGTGTCCCGCGAAGAGGGCATCCGCCGCGAGGTCGACGAAGTTGTTCAGCACGCGCTGGTACGGCGCGTGCGTCACTCCGATTCGCGATGCTCCCGCCGGGGCGGGGCCCAGCGAATCGAGCGCTCCGGGGATGACATCGAGCTCGTCCCACTCGCGGTGCGCGTCGTCGACGCCGAAGAAGTCGATGGTGTTTCCCGCGACGACCTGGCGCATCGCCGTGTTGTTCAGATCGTGCCAGCCGAGGTCGTCAGTGAAGAACGCGTCAAGAGCTGCGGTGTCGAGGAGCTTCGGCTCGGATGCCGTCTTCGACGGTCCCGTGAAGTACTTCAGCGGGTTGCGCGGGGCGGGGGCCTGCACATCGTTCGAGCCGTGCACGAACACGCCGGGGATGCCGGCGAAGGGCGCGAAGGCGCGTCGGATGCCCGCAAGACCGTCTTGGTGGCCCAGGTTGTCGCCGGTGTTCACGATGAGGTCCGGCTCAAGCGCCACCAGCGAGGCGAGCCAGTCCTGCTTGCGGTGCTGCCACGGCGCCATGTGCGCATCGGACACATGCAATACGCGGATCGGTGCACTGCCGGGCGCTAGCGCCGGGGCGGTCGCCGTGCGGATGGTGAAGAGATACCGTTCGATGCCGATGCCCCAGATCGCCGCACCGAGGCCAACGGCCCCCACCGCGCCGAGCGCGGTGAGGGCCGGATGCGCTGTGAAACGCGAGGTCATTCCTCGTCTTCCTCCTCGCTCAGACAACTGAGCGTGATGGTCGATCCAGGAGCCGCGTTCGACCCGGCACCAGGATCCTGTGCGACCACGGTCGCTCCGCCGTTGCAGCCGTCCTCGTTCACCGAGAAGCCGGCATCCTCCAGCGCCTTCTTGGCCTGACCGAACTTCGATCCGACGACGTTCGGGATCGCCGACTCGGGCGGTGTGCCCGAGCTGGGGCTGATCGTGACCGTGGTGCCGCCGGGCGCCGAACCGGCACCGGGATCCTGCTCGGCGACGAGGCCCTTCTCAACCGTGCTGTCGACGGGGTCACCGACGCGGACGGTGAAGCCTGCCTTCTCGAGTGTCTGCGTTGCTTCGTCAACCGACAGACCGATGACACTGGGCAGATCCTTCACGACGCGGCGCGTGAGGTTGGCGTCCGGTGCGGGGAAGCGGTCACCGCCGTACACGGCGTTCGCTGCTCGCTGGATCTCCTTGGCGAGCGGGTAGCGGATGTCGACCAGGCGGGTCCCGTGGGCATAGAAGCGGCGCAGATCTTCGCGTCCTGTGACGTTTCCCACCCACACAGCGGTCGTGACGTTCGTGCTCGACTCGACAAGCATGGTGTGCGAGGTCTCGGCGGTACCGGTCTTACCGATCACCTGAACGCCGTCGTAGGGGTTCGCTCCTGCACCGGTGCCGCCCTCCATCACGCCGCGCAGAGCGAACGCGGCAGTGGCGGCGACCTCGGGAGAGATCACCTGGGTGCACGAGGCCTTCGGCGGCGCGATCTCCTCGCCGTCCTGCCCGATCACCTTGTCGATCACCCGGGGCTCGCAGAACTTGCCCTTGTTCGCGACGGTCGCGTATGCGCCGGCCATCTGAATCGGCGCTACTGACTTCGATCCCAGAACTGTGGGGAAGGGATCATTGGGCGCGGTTCCATCCTTAGTGACATCACCCATATCGCCGTAGTGGACGCCCAGGCGCTTGGCCATCTTGTTGATGTCACACAGATCGAGCTGCTGCGCCATCGCCAGGAATCCGGTGTTCAGCGAGACAGCTGTGAAGCGACTGACTGTGCTGACGGATCCTCGTCCCTGTCCGAAGTTTCCGACGTCTTCGACCTGGGTGTATGTCCCACCGCACTGTGGGAAGTTGCCGAAGATACGCGACCGTCCGTCGAGCACCTCGTTGACCGAGCGGCCCTGCTCGAGCCACTCCAGCAGGGTGAAGAGCTTCCACGTCGATCCGGTCTCGAAACCACCCGATGACCCGTTGTGCGCGCTGTCGGCGGCGAACACCTGTGCCGACTCGCCGTTGGCCAGGCTGGCGTCGGCTGCTTCACTGAACCGCGTGTTCTGGGCGATCGCCAGGATGCGGCCAGTGCTCGCCTCGATCGAGACGCCAGCGCCACCGACGTTGATGCCATCCATCGCCGCGGGCACGCGGTCGTGCACGGCCTGCACGGCAGGGGCCTGCACCCGCAGGTCGAGCGAGGTGTAGATCTTCATGCCGCCGCGGCGCATGTTCTCCAGACGCTCCTCGGGCGTTGCGCCGAACGCCTCGTCGTTCTCGACGACCGCCTTCGCGTACTGGCAGAAGTAGGCGTTGTCGCCAGCGGCGCCGCAGCCCTGCGTGGTCTCCTGGATGTTCGGCTCGACCGGGGCGGCGACAGCGGCGTCGTACTCCTCTTGCGTGATCTGACCGTTCTCATGCATCTCGAAGAGCACGTAGTCGCGGCGCTCCTTGGTCGTCGCGTAGCCGTCCTCAGTCGTGTTGTGTGCGACGCCCTGCTTGTCCGTCCAGGTGCCCGCGCTACCGCGGTCGATACGAAGCAGGTTGGGCTCCTGCACCATTCCGGCGAGCGTGGCGGCCTGCGTCAGATTGAGCTTGGCAGCCGTGGTGCCGAAGTAACGGTTCGCGGCGGCTTCGACGCCGTAGGTCGTTCCGCCGAAGTTCGACACGTTCAGGTAGCCGAGCAGGATCTCATTCTTCGAGTAGTCCTTCTCGATCTGCACCGCGTAGCGCATCTCTTGCAACTTGCGCTCGATGCCTGCAGCACCCTTCGTCTGCGCAGCGTCGATGAAGCACTGCTGCATCTTGGTGTCGTACTCGGGGTCGTTGGGGGGTACGCCCTGTTCGCACTGCTGGATGAGCGCGTTCTTGACGTACTGCTGCGTGATCGTCGAGGCACCGCGCGTGGAGCTGCCGGTGAGGTTCTCGACAGCGGCCTTCGCCGTCTGCAGCAGGTTGACTCCGCCGTGCGAGTAGAAGTTTTTGTCCTCACTCGAGAGCACCGCGTCGTAGAGCAACGGCGAGACCTGATCGAAGGTCACCGGCACGCGGTTCTGCTCGTAGAAGGTCGCCAGCTCGAACGGCTTGCCGTCGCGGTCATTGCCGTAGATCGTCGTCGGCGCCATCGGCGCCGTCGGCTTCAGATAGCTCGGCAGATTGTCGAACAGGGTCAGCGCCTGGGAGCCGCTGACCCCGGCGACGGCGATGGCGGGGGTGACAGCGGCCGTGGCCAGCACTCCGGCGACGACACTGAGGCCGACCAGGCCCAGCAGGCCGCCGAGCACACCCTTCACCGTGCGTTTCGTTTGAGGCATACGCTTGATGGTAGGGGAGTTCCCTGAATAGAAGCCTCGACGCCGGCATCCGTTGCCGGAGGTCGCCGACGCACAGGAGTGCCATGACCACGTGGGAGTATCTGACCACACCGCTGCTGATCCACAACACAGCGGCGATCCTCAACAACTGGGGCAAGCAGGGCTGGGAGCTCGTGCAGGTCATCCAGGGCCCTGAGGGCGGCCTGGTCGCCTACTTCAAGCGTCCCGTGACGCAGGACGCGACGGTCAACTCCGGCCTCGCGGCTGCGGCCGAGGCATCCCGTCAGTTCGAAGGAGATCATCGATGAACCTCACCGCCCGCCTGGAAGAGCTCGGCATCGAGCTGCCCGCGGTCGTCGCTCCGGTTGCGGCTTACGTGCCCGCCGTCGTGCACGGCGACCTCGTCTACACCTCGGGCCAGCTGCCGATCGCCGGCGGTGGACTGCTCGCGACCGGCAAGGTCGGAGCGGAAGTGGATGCTGACGACGCGAAGTCCTACGCGCGCACCTGCGCGCTGAACGCCCTGGCCGCGGCGGCTGCCGCCGCAGGCGGCGTCGACCGGATTGCCGGCGTGCTGCGGGTGGGCGGATTCGTAGCATCCGATCCCGCGTTCAGCGGTCAGCCCGGCGTCATCAACGGTGCCAGCGAAGTGCTCGGCGAGATCTTCGGCGAGGCGGGCGCCCACGCGCGCGCCGCCGTCGGCGTGGCGGTGCTGCCGCTCGACGCGCCCGTCGAGGTCGAGGTTACGTTCACGCTCGCGTGACCGTGTCGGCGCTACCCGCCGACACCCCGCTTTATCGCCGAGACCCCCAGCTGCAGATGACTGCAACTGGGGGTCTCGGCGATTACTGGGGGTCTCGACGCGAACGCGTTACTTGACCTGGCTCGAGATCGTGCTCATCACCATGGTGTCGGCGAGCGTCGTGACGTCGCCGACCTCGCGACCCTCGGCCACATCGCGCAGCAGGCGTCGCATGATCTTGCCCGAGCGCGTCTTGGGCAGCTCCGGCACGATGTACACGTCGCGCGGGCGTGCGATCGGGCCGATCTGCTCGCCCACCCAGGCGCGAATCAGAGCGGTCAGGCCCTCGGGGGAGTGCGACTCGAGGTAGCTCTGCTTGATGATCACGAACGCCACGACGGCCTGACCGGTGGTCTCGTCAGCGGCACCGACGACGGCGGCCTCGGCCGTGGCCTCGTGCGCGACGATCGACGACTCGATCTCGGTGGTCGACAGGCGGTGACCCGACACGTTCATCACGTCGTCGACGCGGCCGAGCAGCCACAGGTCGCCGTCCTCGTCGAGGCGGGCGCCGTCGCCGGCGAAGTAGTAGCCCTGCTTCTCGAACTTCTCCCAGTACGTCTCCTTGAAACGCTCGGGGTCGCCCCAGATGCCGCGCAGCATGCTCGGCCACGGCTCGGTGATCACCAGCAGGCCGCCGTTGCCGTTGCCGACTTCCTGGCCGTCATCGTCGGTGACATCGATCGAGATGCCCGGAATCGGCACCTGAGCCGAACCCGGCTTCGTCGCCGTGATGCCCGGCAGCGGCGAGACCATGATCGCGCCGGTCTCGGTCTGCCACCACGTGTCGACGATGGGAGCCTTGTCGGCACCGATCACCTCGCGGTACCACATCCACGCCTCGGGGTTGATGGGCTCACCCACCGAACCGAGCAGACGCAGGCTCGACAGATCGAACTGCTGCGGGATCTGGCGTCCGAGCTTCATGAACGAGCGGATGGCGGTGGGCGCCGTGTAGAGGGTCGTCACGCCGTACTTCTGCACCAGCTCCCACCAGCGTCCGGGGTGCGGCGAGTCCGGCGTGCCCTCGAAGAGCACCTGGGTCGCACCGTTGGCGAGGGGGCCGTAGGCCACGTAGCTGTGCCCAGTGATCCAGCCGATGTCGGCCGTGCACCAGAACACATCGGTCTCGGCGTGCAGGTCGAAGACGTACTTGTGCGTGTACGACGCCTGCACCAGGTAGCCGCCCGAGGTGTGCAGGATGCCCTTGGGCTTTCCGGTCGTGCCCGAGGTGTAGAGGATGAACAGCGGGTTCTCGGCGGGGAAGGCCTGCGCCTCGTGCTCGGTCGACGCCGCCGGCACGACGTCGTGCCACCAGATGTCGCGCTCGTTCCAGTCCACGTCGTTGCCGCCGCGCTTGACGACGAGCACGTGCTCGACGGTCTGCTGCTCGCCTTCGCCGTTGCGGTCGCTCAGCGCCTGGTCCACAGCGGGCTTGAGTGCCGAGACCTTGCCCTTGCGGAAGCCGCCGTCGGCGGTGATGACCACCTTCGCGCCGGCATCGTCGATGCGCGAGCGCAGGCTGTCGGCGCTGAAGCCGCCGAAGACGACCGAGTGGATGGCGCCGAGGCGGGCCACGGCGAGCATCGAGACGATCGCCTCGGGGATCATCGGCAGGTAGATCGCGACGCGGTCGCCCTGGCCGATGCCGAGGTCGGCGAGCACGTTCGCGGCGCGCTTGACCTCTGCGGTCAGCTCGGCGTACGTGATGCGGCGCTCGTCGCCGGGCTCGCCCTCCCACAGGATCGCGACGCGGTCACCCAGCCCGGCTTCGACGTGACGGTCGAGGCAGTTGTAGGCGACGTTGAGCTCGCCGTCGTCGAACCACTTCGCGAACGGCGGATTCGACCAGTCGAGCACCTGCGTGAACGGCTTGTGCCAGTGCACGTTCTCGCGGGCCTGCTCACCCCAGAAGGCTTCGCGGTCGGCGGCGGCACGCTCGTACAGCGCGGGGTCATCGATGGACTGGGCGGCGAATTCCGCCGAGGGCGGGAAGCTCCGAGATTCGTCGAGGAGATGATCGATCTGACTGCTCATGGGCACTCGCTCCTTTGCGCGGGGTAGAAGGGTCGTGTCGGGCGCGACCGTGATCCGGCGAATCTACTCGAGCCGACGCGCGGAAGCCTACTGCCGAAAGTCGGTACTCGCATGGCAGTTGGCAAGCGCACTCCCGCACGCATACACTGACCTCAGCCGATTTCGACATCTGGCTTCAGCGCGCCCGATACCCCCTTATGCGGGCTTGCGCTCAGGCGGCACCTCATTCCCCCCGTGAGGTGCCGCCTCACCCTTTTCTGAGCAGGTGTGCCGCGTTCTGCACAGGACGGCGCGGCTCGCCTCTTATGCACAGCCCATGGGTTTCGGACGGGGGCAGGCGTCGGCGCGCTTCTAGCGTCGTTGCCATGACCGATCCTTTCGTGCTCCGTCCACGCACACACACCGGTACGACGGCGTCCACGGAGCCCGCCGATATCGATCGGCCGATTCTCGACCCGGCGTTCGGCGCGCTCGCCGAGCATGTGCACGACCCCCAGGTCACCGACCTCTTCGTCAACGGTGCACACGGCCTCTTCGTCGACCGGGGTGAGGGAGCCGAACCAGTCCCTCAGTGGCGGGCATCCGAACGCGAGGTGCGCGATCTCGCCGTTGCACTCGTGGCGGCCGGAGGCCGTCACCTCGACGACCAGTCGCCGTGCGTGGACGTGCGGCTCGACTCGGGCATCCGAGTGCACGCCGTGCTCGCGCCGGTCTCGACCGCGGGCACGGCACTGTCGATCCGTGTGCCGAGAGTGCTCGGAGCCGGCCTTGACGCGCTCGCCGCGTCGGGCACCTTCACCCCCGCACAACGCACCTGGTTGGCGGGGCTCGTCGCGCAGCGCGCGAATGTGCTCATCACGGGCGGAACGGGCACGGGCAAGACCACTCTGTTGTCGGCCCTGCTGTCGGAGGTCAGCCCGGCCGAGCGCATCGTCACGATCGAGGACGTCGCCGAGTTGCGCCCCCGCCACCCCCACCACGTGTCGTTGGAGTCGCGGCAGGCGAACCTGGAGGGCGCGGGACGGATCAGCCTGGCCATGCTCGTGCGGGAATCGCTGCGGATGCGACCCGATCGCCTCGTCGTCGGTGAGTGTCGCGGTGAGGAGGTGCGGGAACTGCTCACGGCGTTGAACACCGGTCATGACGGCGGCGCCGGCACCCTGCACGCCAGCGGCCTACCCGATGTGCCGGCGCGCATGGAGGCGCTCGGTGCTCTCGCGGGGATGGACGCCACCGCGTTGGCTCGGCAGGTGGTCAGCGCCTTCACGGTCGTGCTGCACCTGCAACGCGACGCCGCCGGGCGGCGTCATATCGCGCAGGCGGGGCGCTTCGCGCTCACCGGCGACCGCCTCGGAATCGAGGAGGTCACACCGTGGTGAGAGGTGTCGGAGCCCGCATCCGGGGCGGCACGCGGGGGAGAACAGCGGATGCCGGAGAAGAGGCGGGCCGCGCGGCGACCGCCGTGCGCACGCTCGCCGTGCTGCTGCAGGCTGGGGCGCGTCCGATGACGGCGTGGCGGCATCTGGCCGACTCGGGGCATCCCGTCGCGGAACGTGTCGTGGGCCGCTGCGGTGAGGGAGCCGAACTCGTCGGCGCGATCGATGCCGAGGGGGGTGCCTGGTCGGACGTCGCCGCGGCATGGGAGATCGCGACGACTGTCGGGGCTCCGCTCGCCGACGTGCTGCGGGCGCTCGCCGAGTCGCTGCAGGACGCCGCGTCAGCCGCGGATGATGTGCGCATCGCCCTGGCCGAGCCCACCGGAACGGCACGGTTGCTGCTCTGGTTGCCGTTCGCCGGGCTGCTGCTGGGTCTCGCGCTCGGGTTCGACACCATCGGTGTGTTGTTCACCAACCCGTTCGGGGTGGCGTGCGTCGTGCTCGGCCTCGGACTGGTGCTGCTGGCGCGGTGGTGGACGGCCCGCATGGTGCGCGCTGCCCGGCCCGCCCCAGGCACCCCGGGGATGCACGCCGAACTCGTCGCGGTCGCGCTCGCCGGAGGCGTCGGCATTCCGCGGGCGCTGCGCCTGGTCGAGCACAGCACGGCAGACCTGCGCGCTGGTCGCGGCGCGACGGATGCGGTGCTTGAGCTGTCGCGTGCCGCGGGCGTTCCCGCGGCAGAACTGCTGCGCGCCTCAGCCGCGCAGCAACGTCACGATGCCCGTGTGCAGGGGCGCGTGCGGGCCTCGCGGCTCGCATCGAAGCTGCTGCTGCCATTGGGCGCGTGCACCCTGCCGGCATTTCTGCTGCTCGGGGTCGCACCGCTGATGCTCAGCGTGCTCGGCTCGACGCCACTGCCGATCTGACACGACGTTGACCTGCAGAGCGACACGCGCTCTGCACAAAGAGAAGGAGAAGAGAATGAATGACGAGAAACTGCCCCCACTGACCCGGCGACGTGCCGCCGAGTTATTCGCCGACGAGACGGGCGCCGCGACGGCCGAGTACGCGATCACCACGATGGCCGTTGTTGCTGGGATAGAGCATGATTGAGCTATGACTGCTGGTAAGCCTCCAACACGAGCAGTGCTCTACGCGAGACAATCAGTCTCCGATCCCGAGGGGATCGAAATCCAGCTCGAAAAAGGGCGGGCACTCGCCCTTTCTCGTGGCTTCGAGATCGTCGGTGAGTATATCGACGACGGCGTGAGCGGATATCGCGCTCGTGATGAAAAGACGGATTTCACCCGACTGCTTCAGGACGCGAGGGAACGACGCTTTGAGGTCGTGATCGTCCGCAAACTCGATCGCCTAGGTCGCTCGCTCTCAGCGCTTGAAGCCCTCACCACGGCAAAGGCACAGCTGGTGACGACGGACGGTGAGGTGGACCTCACCACGGTTAGCGGCCGTCTCGTGGCGAACGTACTGACGTCTGTCGCGCGAGCCGAGAGCGAGACCAAGGCCGAGCGACGCGTTAACCGCAACGACGATCGACGAAGAGACGGGATCCCCACCTCGGGTCGCGTGCCCTACGGTTATCGCTGGATCACTACGAAGGAACGCGCCGAGCGCGGCACGGATGAGGCGTACGAGTTGGACGACGAACGAGCCGCTGACGTGCGCGGGATCTTTGAGGCCTTCCTCGGAGGCGTCCCGCTCGGATCGATTGCCCGTGATTTGAACGTCGCCGGCAAGCGCACCGTGCCCACGAAACGGCACCCGGACGGGGTTCCGTTCTCGCCAACGTCGGTCCGCCGGATGCTGATGAACCCGTACTACGCCGCGCTTCTGCCGCGGGAAGCACCTAAGGACGGACAGCACTACAACCAGAGCCAGATCACCGCTGACGACTGCGTGCCGGGCCGCTGGCCTGCGATCGTTAAGCCCGAGCAGTGGAGCGCAGCGAAGGCAAAGCTCGCTCACCCAGATCGGAAGACTTCCCCCGGACCGACGCGGCGGTGGCTGCTCAGTGGCCTCGCGATATGCGGCGGCCACGGCAAGCGGGACGACGCCGCGATTACGGAGCGAGCTCTCGCCACCACGGGAAGACCCGCAGCAGCAGATCTGACGAGGCAAGAGATCGCCGAGGCCGCGGGGGCTCTGGCGGAAGAACGGTGTGGTCAACCCATCCGCACTGGAGGGGGCGAGAAGGGAATTCACTCTTACCGGTGCGGCAGTATGGCGCACTTCATGCGCCGCGGAGCGCCGCTTGACGAGTTCATCGAGCGGCTCGTGATCGCGCGTCTCACTGCGCCGGACGCGGCCGGCCTGCTCATCGATCGCGAACGACCCGACGTAGACACCTTGAGCGCCGAGCTGACTCGCCTGGAGGCAGTGCGGCGGGAGCTAGGCGATGACCGCGATGAGGGACTGATCGGCCGGGTCGAGTACCAGCGACGCCTAAAGCGCGTCGATGAGAAGCTCTCGGCCACCCGAGGAGAGCTTGAGGCAGGTAGCCTCGTGGAGCCGCTTCGCGGGCTCGTGGGGGCACCGGACGTGCACGGAGTCTGGGGTCAGCTGCCCCTAGGTCACAAGCGAGCAGTGATCGAGGCGCTTATGACGATCGTTGTGTATAGCGTCGGTCAGGGAAACAGGCGCAACATGACTGATGAGGCCATGGCCAACACGCTGAGCATCGTGTGGCGAAGGAGTGACGGCAGCGCCGCACCGTCCACGGATCCTGCACGACAGCCGGCCCCCACGGATGAACTGAGCAGGCAGCGTGAGCGCAACCGCCAGCGGGACGGGCTGCTGAGCACGCCGAACTGTCCGGAGTGCCTGCATCGCATGGAGCCCGCGGGCATCGCTGGCGAGGCCCCGGGATGGCGGTGCGTCGAGTGCGGGCGAGTCGTGCGCGTCTGAGAGCGCACAAGCCTCGGTCACGAACCGATGGTTCACTCCATCTACGGAGTGCGCCTCCCCCGCAGCAGCACTGACAAACGCGCGTGTACTTCAGGCGAGAGAGGAGGTGCGTCCGCGACGAGCTGAGCGAAGACATCGTCGTCCCCGTCACGTATGACAACATCGAACGTTGTCGTGGGGGCGGCGGTAGCGAGAAGTGACATGTACGACCTCGGAAGATGCCCGCGTCACTCCGAAGTACTGCCGCTTGACCGCGGCTCGACGAAGCAGTGCGAGCTTCAATCCGAGGGAGGATGAGAAGCGTGTTGTGTTGCCGTCCCACCTAACGGGAGCTTGGCCGCCTCATCTCGGCGAGGCCGTCGGCCTCTGGGCGGGTTTACATTGATCACCGCTTGACCAAGAGCCTAGGTGCCTTGCTCCAAGAAGTGGTGGAAGTTGGGCGAATCGGGCGCAACCGTCGCCCAACGTGGGTCTCATGTCCGCGGACACCCCCGGCGCAAGATCAAGAGCGCCGCGAGCTCATCGCGTCGATGCTGCGAGGCGCGTGAAGTTCACGACCGCGCGCCAGAACGCAAGAACCCCCGCGGCTCACAGGCCGCGGGGGTTCTGGTGCTGACGTCAGTCATCGTCGTCGTCTGACGGCTTGACGTCGCCGTTGATCTTCATCACCCCTGAGGGCTCCCATGTGAGATCGACCGTGCCTGTATAGGTGGTCGCGACCGGATCACGCCCGTAGATACGCTCACCCGCGGCGTCCTCCGACGAGTGCGTCGTGATCTTGGTGCTCACCGTGAACCGCCAGGGTGTGGTCGTGGTGAAATGGCCGTCGTCTGAGACGTCAACGGAGCCGGGCTCCATCGAGGAGGACACTACCTCGACAGGCACGTCGTAGACGTTGCTCTTGCGCTCTTGCACGCCGGCACAGAACGCCTCGTCGGCGAACGTCTCTTTCGAGCCATTGCCGGAGCGGCTGCCCGTCGCTCCGTTCGTTGAAGTGGCGTTCACGACGATGCCGCCGGAGGCGATGTTCGTCGTCTCCTCGGTGAACCAGTCGCCGCTCTCCTTCTCGAACTCGCTCGCGCCGCTGGAGAACAGGCCTCGCTTGCCGGGAGCGAGGGCGCCGCAGGCCTGCCCGCGGTCGCTCAGCTCGTACGTCGTCAGTGCCTCGAACTGTCCGTCGGCCAGCTCTGAGAGGTAATCGACGATCGCCTGCCGGCCCGCGTCGGTGATCTGCTGCTCCGGCAGCTCCAGGTCAAAGCTCTGGCCTGGTTCGAGGACGACCTCGATCGGTTCCTCCAGGCCGGGTGACGCCCACAGCGCGTCTCCGGTGGGCGCCTCGATGTTCAGCTCGTAGACGCCAGGAAGCAGGAGCAGCGGCTCGCGTTCAGAGAAGGTGACGGCTTCACCGCTGACGGTGCCGTCTCTGATGATCTCCACCTCGACGGCCTTGGAGGCCGCCTCTCCTGTCGCGTCCACCGCGTCACCGAGGTAGGAGCTTGCCTCGTCAGCGTCCTCATCCGTGTCGATGCGCTCGATCCCGACGGTTGCCCCCGGCAGGGCGGGGAACGCGACGTCAGTACCGAATCGTGCCGCCATCTCGCCGCCGAGCGGGACCTCGCGGAAGGCGTACTGGATCTCGCCGTTCTTGTCCCGACCGAAGGCGACGCCGATCGGTACTGTCGTCTCTGTGTCGCCGAGGAGGTACGTCACGGGTACGGCACCCTCCTGGATGTCGTGCTTCGCGGCGCCGTCGAGGGGGTCAGGCTGGTCAGCCTCCAGGCCCGTCCAGCTGGTGTCGTTCCAATCGATCTCGCCGAGACCGGGTTCGCTGTCGGGCTCACCCTCACCGACCTCGACGCTGGGCGTGGGGATCTTCTCCAGACCCGATGCGTCGGCGGGGGCGAACTCACCGACCTCCACGATCTGGATCGGCTCGCCGGCGGCGGAGGCCGCGAGTCCGTCCGTGATGATCGGTGAGTAGGGGTTGATCTCGTGGGCCAGCTTCGCGTCACCCTCGGAGAGGGCGGTGACGTAGTCCGTAACCGCCTTCTCTGCTGTGTCTTGTGCCGCCGAGGAGCATGCCGTCAGCATGCCCACTCCGATGGCGACGGCGGCGACCGCACAGAGCGGCCGCCGCACAGTCTTGCGCACGATCATGCGCTCACCTCCGAGGGGTTGTGGGGGTCGTGGTGGTCAGGCGCCGCCTTGAGCGACTTCCCCAGAGCGGAGAACACGGGGGCTCCCGCGATCCAGGTGATGACACCGAGGGCGACGGCAGCGATGGAGATCCAGGTGGAAAAGATGATCGGGATCAGCAGCTGCGTTGCCACGCGCAGAGCCAGCGTCAGCGCGGTGCGAATGACACCGATGACCGATACTCGTGCCAGCACCGGCACGCGCTTCCACGGGGAGGGTGTCGCTGCCCCCTCCGCAGCGCTTGACGGCTTGACGACCTGCCACAGGGCGCGAGCGAGACCGGCGGCGAACTTCGTTCCGGCGTACTGCTGTCTGCTGCGCAGAAGCGCCAGCCAGAGGTTCACGGGGAGCAGCACCACCGCGAGAGCGATGGTGTTCCGCCACAGCGGTGCCATCGGGAGGGTGGAGAAGAGCACAGCCTCCACGATCGCCGACGCGACCGCGACGAGCAGCCCGATGCCGAGAGCGACAACCCCACGCTTGAAGCCGGGCTTTCCGAGCGTGCGGCCACCGGGGTACTCCGCGAGCGCATCGACGAGCGGCTGGAACCGTGCCGATGCTGCCGTGGGCGGCCCGACCCGCTCGCCGCGCAGCGACGAGGTGATCAGCTGCCCGGCTGTCACCGCCAGAAGCGTCGAAACGAACGTCAGGGCGTCGCTGGTGCGAAGCCAGAGGCCCAGCAGGACAATGGTGCCGGCGGTAAGGACCGCCAGCAGCAGGCGAGCAACCATGGTGCTCAGGTCAAGGTAGTGGTGAGTGCGCATCAGCGCGCTCCTTTCTGCACGGGCTCAGCCGTGCGGTTGTGGGTGTCTTCGTCGTCGTCTGCCGCGTCCAAAGCGGCATAGTCGATGTCGGTGGGCTCTTCGTCGTAGTCCCAGTCCTCGCCGACAGGATCGAACTGTGCGGCGAGGTCTGCGCCCTCGTCGAGGGCGGCGTCGGCGTCAGCGATCTGGTGGGCTGCTGCATCGACCTCAGCGGCCACGAGATCGCTCGGCAGGCCGCTGAGCTTGCGCACGACCACCCCGGGCCAGCCGTAGCGACGCGCCTGCCACCCTGTCGTGGCCAGCAGGATCGTCAACTGGCCGGCACCGACGAGGACCACGACGGGCATCCAGTTGACCTCGACGCCCGTCTGCGGCCACACGATCAGTTCGGCCAGTGGTTCTGCCCGAAAGGCGATCAGCCACGCAGCCACACCGATCGCGAGTGTGATGATCGCTGCCAGATACCACGGTGCCTGCTGGGGGATGCGGCCTCGGCTGAGCAGCATGCGAGTCGTGAGTCGGTGGAGCACCTCGCTGACGAGCAGCGCGGGACCGACCGTCACCGCAACAGCGGGGATGATCACGAACCACAGCAGCAGACCGCGGTAGAACTTGTCGCTGCTGTCCTCGCCGCGGGCGATGAAGCGGGCTCCTGCCCAGTGGATCGTGGACTCGTGGTGAGCGCTCTCGCTGGCGCCGGCCTCCCGTCGCGCCAGCTCTCCAGCGCGCCGCTTGAGTCGCTGCGCCATGCGACGGTCAGCCATGTGCCAGCTAGCGCCGTGCGCGAGCAGCCAGTTGGCGCGTTCCAGTTCGTGGTGGTCAATGCTCATGGCTGGTCACCTCCGTCGGTGGTCAGGTCAGCGCCAGCCTCGGCGAGGCAAGCGCGGAAATCCTGCGGGGCGTCGGTCTCGCAGACGCGGACCGCGTCCATCAGCTGGTTCTCAGCAGTGCCTGCGGCCGAGGTCATACCGAAGACGACGCCGACGAAGAGCGTGAAGCCCAACACGGCTGTCATCAGCACTGTCTTGACGATGAGTTTCGTTCTCAAGGAGGTCCTCCAGATCCTGTTCAACGGTGCGATACGATAGTACCGCATCGCATCCAAATAACGCTTTCTATTCACTACTACCGAAGGAGTGATCATGATGATCGAATCGCTCAACGCGCGGCAGGCCGTCCCTGTGTCCGAGCATGAGAGGCTGTCGCTTCGCATCGCTGCCGTCGACGCCGGAGTGACGACGGGTCTCTATGTCCGCGCGCTACTGACCTGGGCGCTCGACCACTGCAGTCCAGACGAGCTCGCGGCCGCCGTTGCAGCCGAGCAGCGGGAAGCAGCTGCCCGCCGCCTGCAGGCGAGCAAAGCGGGAGTGCTCCAGCGCTGGGGTCTCGCTCCCGGGGAAGCGGGGGCGGTGAGATGAGCATCTTCAACAAGGCCCGGCCCGCGGCAAAGCCGGTACCCGCCCGAGCGCCTGAGACACCGACCCCTTACCTCGGACTGGTCGACGGCGCGCGCGTCCCGACGGCGCCTCACGGGATGGTCGTCGGCAAGACCGGATCGGGCAAGACGCGCCGCGTGCTCGCCGTGGGCGCCCTCGCCCATAAGGGATCGCGAGTGCTGGTGTCGTCGAAAGCCGACTTCCTAGAGCTCACGCTCAACAGAGGGCTCTCCGCTGCAGGTCCTGTGTACGTGCTCGATCTAGCGGCTGAGCTCGACGAGAGCGCGCCCTGGCTGGCCAATGCGCGCTACACGAAGGTCGTCGCTGACCCGACCACGCTGCTGACGGGCGATGATGACGCGAGCAGGATGGCGACGCTGCTGCTGCAGACCGCCGCGCTCGGGACATCGAGCGGGAGCAACGGCGGTGGTAGCGGCGACAACGCGATCTGGGAACAGCTCGCCCACCAGCCCCTGGCAGCGCTCCTGTTGGCCGGCCAGGCAAGCGGTGGTGGGATCGAGTGGGTCACCCGCGCTGCCGGGAAGTTTGCGAACGAGGGAGACGACACCTCTCCCTCCTGGCAGCAGGCCTTCAATCTGATCTTCGGTAAATCCTTCCACGCGCAAGACCTGTTGACCGTGATCAGGTCGGATGAGAAGCTCCGCGACTCGGTCGCTGCGACCGTGCGATCGGCTCTGAAAGCCTGGACCCTCCAGTCCGTACGTGGTGGCGCCGAGAGCACCGCGTTCACGCCGGTCCTGCTCCAAGGCCCTGGCACGCCCACCCTGTTCATCCTGAGCGGGAGCACCGGGCCGCAGGTCAGTGCGGCAGTGGCTGTTGTCGAGGGTGTGATCGACCACTGGCGTCGCAACCTGGGGCGACAGCTCCCGTGGCTCCTCATCTCGATCGATGAGCTGACGAACACGTGCTCCATCCCGGCTGACCTGCTCGTGTCCCACATCACCGAGCTGCGCGGCCTTCGGGTGTCGATGGTGCTCGGCGTCCAGTCCACCGGTGGTCAGCTGGAGCTGAAGTACGGTGTCGCGGGTGCCAAGGCTCTGCGCGAGACCGTGCCCGCCTTCCTGATCCTGAAAGGCAGTGGTGAGTGGGAGAAACTCGAGGACGCGTCGAAGTTCCTCGGTGAGGAAGACCGTCGTCGTGAGACCTCTGACCGAGACGGCAACGTCGTCTCCGTCTCGCTGGAGCGCTTCCCTCGCCGGGCTCCGCACGAGCTGCTGCCTCCCGACAAGGAGCACGCCCGACTGATCCTCAGCGCCGGCGAAACGCTCCTGGTGGAGATCCCCGACATCTCCGGCATCCCAGAACGAGGGGGTGCTGGTGACTGATTCACAGAAGCGCGCTCAGGGGGGAACACGCACCGCATTCGCAGCCGCCGTCCTCGTCGCCTCGCTCGCTGGGTGCGGTGGGACCGCGGCGCTGGCGCACGAAGCGCCCGCGACCACCCCACACCACACCATCCCCACACTGAACGACGACCTGCGAGCGTCGGTGGACTGGGATGCCGAGGAATGGCTTGAACGCTTCTGGCCGTACCTCCCGGGAACCAGCCAGGCTGTGCTCCACGTCATCGACTTCGGCGATGAGGATCGGTACCGCGTCGCCGGGGCTGTCATGATCGACCACCCCGACGTGGTCCTACTGAACGAGGACTGGTTGGCCTGGGCGTCGGACGAGCGCGCGTGGGAGAACGTCCTCAGCCTCGCCGCGCACGAGCTCGTGCACTCAGCACTGGCGCAGGACGGCGTACCGATCCCTGACGCACTGCTCCTCGACGAGAGCGACCGCTCCTGGGCCGCCGGCGCCATGGACGAGCCCATGGGCTCAGATGCCGATGACAGCGCCGCGCACGAGGCCATCGCCTCCTGCATCGAGGAGACGATCACCCCAGGCACCGCCACCTACTACCTCTCCGCCCCATGCCCATCCACCTACGTAGAGGAGGCCCTGACCTACCTGAACCAGATCACCGGCGACGACTGGGGCGCGCTCAGCCAACCAGGCCACTGGGTCGCCCAGAAGACGTTCGCGGCTGCCGTCGCGACGAGCAACACCACCACCAACAACAAGGAGGCGCTCAGATGAGCATCGACAAGACCATGACAGCCCACGAAGAAGACCTGGACCGCGAGCAGGCCGAGTTCCAGAGCGAGGTCAACTCCCAGGGCGGCCGGAGCTTCACCGACCGTGACGCCGCGGAACGAGAACTTCAGAAGCAGCGCAAGAAGCAGGAGCGCGAGCGAGAGGAAGGCGACGACCTCGACGAGGCCCACCAGATCGCTCTGGACGAGGCGCACCGCCAGCGTCGTGAGCGAGAGAACCCCGGGGAAGCCGCCGACAATGCTCGACGGCGTGAAGCGGATGAGGCGTTCGCGGCGACCCTCGCGCCTCGCAGCACCGACCGCGACCGATGCCGATGAGGTCGTGAGTAGGACAGACAAGAGCCCCGCAGCAGATGCTGCGGGGCTCTTCGTCGTCGGGAGCGCTCAGCGACCGCGACTCTGAGTGGTCGCTCGCTCACGCGAGTCGGTCACAGATGCGAACGCATGGTCGTCGCCGGAGCCCGTCCGAGCCGACGCGAAAATCTGCTCGTGGCGCTGGGCGGCCCGTGCGCGAGCGTCGTCTTCTGCCTGGCGCTGGCGGTCGAGCACGTCGGTAGCAATCGGTGTCGCATCGGACGCCGCGAACGCGCGAGGGTCGACGTCATACCCGCTCCGGCCACCCCGTCGCGCGAGGAGACCCGCGCGCACCGCGAACACGTTCTTCCCGCGCACGGATGCTCGGTTGTCGCCGGCGGCTTCGACGAGGCGGTCGAACTGCTCGCGCGTGAGGACCTGCATCCCGGCCCGCGTGAGATCGTCGCGCTCCTCGGTGAACAGGTTCAGACCTGTCATGTCGGCGGCAGCGTCGGCGTGATGAGCCAGCTGGAACTCGACCTGAGCGGCGTTGTCGCGGACGGCGTGGACCACGACGATCAGCTCTGCGTCACGCTGATGCAGAGGAACCGTCCCCACGCTGCGAGGACGCCGGCCACGCGTGGTCTGCACGCGATCAGGCGATGCCAGCGTACGGTCCTTCTCCGGCTTGATCCGAACACGATCGCTGCCGATAGGCAGTTCGACAGGGACATCCGTCGGCGTGACACCCAGACGCTCTGCCTCGACGCGCAGCTTGCGCCGTGCCTCATCGAGACCGAGGTCAGCACCCTCGCGCTCAACGGCAGCCGTGAACTGCTGACGCGCGTCGTCCAGATCCACCGCGGCCGCGTGCAGGACGTTCGCGTACCTTCCGCGCGTGAGACCGACGTAAACGCCTGCAGCGTCGGACTGATCAGAGACGACCGTGTGAGCGGTGTCTACCGTCATGCCCTGCGAGCCGTGGCCTGTGACGGCATAGGCGAGCTGGAGATTCTCTCGCGCGTACTTCCTGGGGAGTGTCGTTCTGAAGCCGCTGTGCTCGTCCTTGACGATGACCCGACCAGAGAGGTTCACGCGCTCGACGATGAAGGTCTGTCGGTTGGCGACACGCAGTTTCTTGTTGTTCTGACGGGTCGCGACCTTCGCGCCGACGGAGATCCGGTCGCCGTCGCGACCGATGATCGTGCGGGCGCGCCCCAGCTGCACCTGGCCCTTGGCTAGCACCTGCTCCAGGCGCTCGCGCTGCTCGGGCGACGTGCCGACAGCTCCCTTGGCCTCCAGCCGGCGCCACAGTCTGCGGTCCGTGACGCGTCCCTCAGCGACCAGACGCGCACGCACAGTCGCGTCCCGAACGATGCCGGCCCCCACCAGCCTCTCGTAGACCTCGTGGTTGATGCGCTGAGCCGCGGTGTTGGTCGCTGCAATCGCCAGCGACGTCTTGCCCGCCTGCAGCTCCAGAGCCACTGTCTCGGCGACACGACTCACCACCTCGTCGGGCTCGCCCACACGGACCTGGCCGCGCTCTTCGAGGATGTCGAAGAACCCGTCCGCGTCCTGGCGCTGGCGGAGCTTCAGAGAGGCGTCAGCGTACTCGGTGTCGATCTTCTTGGACGGCGTCTGGAACCGACGAACATCCTGGAGGTCGTGGCATGCCGTTGCCGTGTGGACCGCCTTCGTGAGGTAGCCTCCGCGACCGACCGCCGCGAGCTGCTTGCGGTCACCCAGCAGCACCAGCCGGGCGTTGGTCGCGTCACTGTAGCGGTGGAGTATGTCGGCGGTAGCCATGTCAAGCATGCCAGCCTCGTCGATGACCAACGTTGTGCGACGGTCCATGGCGAACGCGTCCGGCTGTGGCTTCCACGTCGTCGGTTCTCTCCAACGACCGCGGTCGTCCAGCGTCGCTCCTGCACGGACCAACATGCCGTGCACGCTGTTGCCCTCGATACCGACCTCGGCTGCGACCTCCAGAGCGCCGCGCTTCGTGGGCGACACTGCCACCATCCGGCCGCCGTCCTTGACGATCTGCTCGTGCGCTGCTGAGAGCATCGTCGTCTTGCCGGACCCGGCAGCGCCCTCAACCACAACAAGCCGATGGGTGCCCGTGATCGACCGCGCAGCCGCGGCCTGGCCGTCCGAGAGTTTGAAGCCGCCTCGATCGACCTTCACCTCACCGTCGACAGCCAGCAGGTACTGGGCGCGTCTCTGTAGCGAGCTCTCCACATCAGCGTCCGTCTGAAGCACCCTCTTCGACGTCCAGTGCGAGGACCCCTCGATGTCCACCCCCTCGTCGAAGAGGTTGACCATCTCTCGGCGCGCAGCGTCAAGGCATCGCTGCTGGAGCTCAGCCACACCCTCGCCCCCGAACAGGTACGTCTCTGCCAGACGACGGTCGATCGCTGCGCGCATATCCGCAGACGACCATGCCGATCGTGAGGAGGACAGCGCGGCGATCGCGTCGGCCGCGATGGTCTTCGCATCGATCTCGCCGGCCTCGTGCACCACGAGGTCGTGAGAGGTGTTGCGAGGGGTGACCGTAGCCAGACGCTGAGCCTGACCCACACGCTCCGCCTGCGCGAGCTCACGCTTCTCGGGCCTTGTCGCTGACCACGAGTGATTGTCCCACCGACGAACCAGGGCAGTGCTGGGCTCTCGACCTGGGTTCTCAGCCCGCCACTGCGCCTCAACGCTCTCACGTCGAGAGGCGATCTGCTCCCGCCGCTGCGAGAACTCGTCCGTGAGCTGCTCGAACTCAGCGATCCGGCCGCCGCCTTCGCCGGGCTCCCACGTGAACCCCTGCTCGGCGATCACCCGGCGCAGCTCCGCGTCAGAGGCGATGACAAGATCGGCCGCGGCATGAACCCGCTCAGCCATCCTGTACAGCACAGCACCGTCCAGCGCCCGCCAAGCCTGCCTACCGTCCGGCAACGTCACCAGGCCCGTCGAAAGGATTTGCAGGTGACGATGCATGTGTGGGTCGGCCGTGCGAGAGGTGTGATGCATCACGCTACTGAACTCGATCTTGTCGAGCTTCAGTTGCTCCTGCTCACCCGCAGGACCGACGCGCGTGACCGCATGCTGCTGGAGCGCCTCCACCGCAGCGATGGTCGCGCGCTCCATCGCCGCCTCCAGCGCCTCTGAGATCTGCGGGTTGGCTGCGGCAGCCAACGACAACGACTTCGACGTCGAGATGCAGGTCTCCTGATACAGCGGGGTGCCGCCGGTCACCACCTCCGGCTCACCCGTCTCGGAGGACGTCTTCACCATCCGGCGCGAGCGAAGCTTGCCGCCGCGATGCTCACCGGTCACGGGGTCCTTGTGCTCCGCCCACGACTGGAACTGCGAGCGACTGATCTTGTCGACCTCCACCCCCGTCGCTGTCACCGCCCCAAACTGGAACGGTGTGCTCGCCGAAGCGAGGTACGTGGAGCTCTTGTTTGCACTCCTCTCCAGCTCATCAGCCTGTCCCGCCAAGTACTGAACTGCTACCGAGGGACTGCCTCGGAACGCTACGAATCCGCCTTTACTCATAGTAAAAGGGTACTGGTTCTCGGCAGTGAATCAGCGGTGAACCTACCTATCGCGAAGCGATAGATTACGTGCGTCCTCTTTCCCCTTGGGAAGCAGTTCCTCGCGGGCTCTCCGGCTGCCTTCCCCCTGACCCTCCCTCGACCCTCCCTTGCTGAAGCCCTGAAAAAGAGAAACCCCCGAGCAGCCTGTGTGGCTGTTCGGGGGCTTGGTGGTTCGGCTGGATGCGAGCGTCAACCCGACACCTCAGAGCGGGCCGCGATGCGGGCCAGCCTCTTCTCAGCGCGCTCCAGGCGCCGCCGCTCGCGGCCAGCGTCGTCCTCGCAGCGCAGCTGTTCGAGGAGCTGGGAGTCGGCGGCACCGAGTACGGCGTCCAGCCGTGCTCTGAGCCGCTCTATGCGCAGTCTGTAGCTCGGGTCGGTGTCCACGCCGACCTCAGAGCCATCCGCGAGCACGCGTGGCCGCGGGTGTTCCGGGTCGACGCCGAGGCGATCGAACAGGTCCAGCGCCAGGTCGGCGAAGCCTTCGGCGTTGCGGGCCGCGGCGGCGCGGGCAGCGCGCTGTCGCTTGGTGGCCGCCCGGGCTTCGGAGCGGGAGCGTTCCCTCTCCTCGGCCAGTCGTTGGTGCAGGCGACGTTCGGCGTCGGTCTTCTTGCTGTTCAGTGCCATGGTGGTTGTTCTCCTTCGTGGTGGTCAGGCGGTCTTGGCCAGTTGTTCGTCCTGTTGCAGCCAGCGCCGCAGGGTGCTTCTGCTGATACCCAGTTGTGCTGCCACAGCGGTCTGTGGCTCACCCTCACCGAGGAGCCTCTTGGCGCGTGCGGTGAGTGCGTCACGGTCATCGACTGCGGGGGTGGCCACGGGGGTGGCCACTGCCTGGCCATGACCACTGGCCACGGTGCTGGCCACGGGTGTGGTCACGGGGGTGGCCACTGCCTGGCCATGACCACTGGCCACGGTGTCCACGGGGGTGGCCACTGCCTGGCCATGACCACTGGCCACGGTGTCCACGGGGGTGGCCACTGCCTGGCCATGACCACTGGCCACGGTGCTGGCCACGGGTGTGGTCACCGGCTGAAGCAGCTGAACCAGCAGCTCCACGAGCAGCGTCAGAGCGACGGGCGGGACAGCGGCCATCGCTACAGCAGTGGCCAGGCTGACCCCGTGCGTCGGGTCGAACACGGCAACGGTGTGGAGCCCGTTCGTCACGACGGAGACAAGCCCGAACAGCACCAGCGTGGTCCAGGCGAGGACGGCGCGCCGACCCCGGGATCGCATGACCAGGATGACCAACAAGGAGATCGTCATGGAGCCGTCAACGATTACGGGGAACCCCCAGGCGATCTCCTCCGGCGTGCCCGCGAGGGCGGCTAGGTCAGTCAATGCCGCGAAACTCATCGTGAAGGCGGTCAGGGCGAGGACCCCGACGATGACGCCCGCGAACGCCGCGAGCCGCCCGGTCTTCTTCTGCTGTGTCTGCATGCGAGCAAGTCCTTCCTGTCAGGCCTGTCAGGCCTGTGCCATCTCGAGGAGGTCCCGGTGAATCGCCCAGTTGTCCAGGTCCTTCGCACACACTCGCCAACGGCTCATCGATCGGTGCTCCAGCCCGTAGCCGCGGATTTTGCCAGCCAGAAGGAGGATGCGAACCGTGTGTTCGGTGATGCCGGCCCGCAGGGCCGCTGCTCTAACGGTGAGCTTTCCTGCCGGGTCGTCGAAGCTGTGGAGGTGTCGCCGATAGTCGTGGCGACGAGGGCGAGTTGAGCGAGACATCATGACTGCCTTTCTTGTGCTGTAGCGTGTCTATCCAATCCTACGCATTTAGTACCATGGATGAGCTGTGTGAAACGACGAAAGCGGCCCCCGACGAGAGTGTCGGAGGCCGCTTGGAGTGGTGGGGTTGCTGGTGAGCGCAACCCTCGGGGTCTACAGGGTGCGAGTGCCAGGCGTGCGGGTGATCTCAGCCTCCTCGTCGTCGAGCCTGAGGTAGTCCCTGAGACGGACTGCGGCCTTGAACGAGATCGACTTCGAGTCCTGCAGTGTCGTGTTGAGCCTGTCGGGCGTGTCGGTCAGTGTGCGGGCGTCGTCGATCACGGCGGAGGGGATCGTGGCGGTGGTGGTCATGGCGGGGTTCCTTTCAGTGGATGTGTGATGGTGTGCGGTCTTTGGTCTGCCAGGCCGGCTGCGCTCGGCGGCGGGGCCGCGGGGGCTGTTCACGCGAGCGGTCGCTCGCCCGCGTGAACAGCTGCGGGGCCTCGTGGGGGCGACGTGCTCCGCCGCCGCCACTCACTGGCTACTTCGCTTCAAGCCAGCCCGGCAAGGCGGCGTCGAGGGCGTCGTGTCGCTCCGCCGAGATCTTTCCGGAGCGAGCGTCTCGCTGCTGCTGGGCCAGCCACGCACCGATGTGGCCGTCATTGAACGCGTAGCCGACGCCCTGCGTCTCCAGCCAGCCGGCCGTCTTCAGCTCCTCAGGGTCCTCGCCCTCCCATCCAGGCCAGATGCGGGTGAGCTCGGCGATCTCCGACTGCGTGAGGGTTCCGTCCCGGAGCTCCTGCTGCAGCTCTTCGAGCATCTCGGCGGCCTCGTCTACGCTCACGGTCATGTCGTCGGTGGGGGTCTGCGTGGTGGTCATGTTGTGCTTCCTTCTGTAACTGGTTCGTGTGCAACTGTTTCGCGTGGAATTTTTCTACGTAAACGATACCACACGATTCTCGGGATATGCGAGAGCGGCCCCCGATTCGTGAACCGGGAGCCGCTCGGTGGTGGGGGGGTTGCGGGGGTGCAACCCTCGGGGTCTGTGGTGTCAGTCGGTGATGGTGATGGGCGTTCCTGTCGGAAGCCCCGACAGCGCGGTCAGCGCCTGGGTGTCGACGCGCACGCAGCCGTGCGAGGACGCTCCTACCGTGTTCTCTGACCAGTGGATCGCGATCAGGCCGCCGTCATCGCCGCGGTACGGCTCGTCAGCGACCGCACTGTGCAGGCTGGTGAGCTGAATGGGCTCTCCGTTGGCTTGGGAGGGGTCGCTGAACCGCGCCTCCAGGTAGCCGGTGCCGGTCGGTGTCGGCGTGCCGGCACGACCGACAGCCGCGCTGTACGTCTCGACACTGTCGCCGTTGCGCACCGTCACGGTCTGGTCGCTGATGGACGCAGTGACATGAGCCTCGACAGTCTCCGGTGCCGGCAGATCCGTCGTGAGGACCCAGGCGGCGCTCTGTGCGGGTGCTGTGCCGCCGTTCTGCGAGGGTAGTGACTGCCGGGCCGGGGTCAGCACCAGCGTCCACTCACCGTCCACGGCAGCGGCCACGGTGACCGTCTGCTCCGCGGTGAAATCCCACGCGGCCAGGCGTGCCACAGGCTCGACGCGATCCTCGCCGTACAGGGCCAGGTCGTCGGCGAGTCGGTAAACGCTCGCGGACGCGTCCGAGGCGAGGGTCCCATCGAACGGCAGCAGGCCAGCGATCACCGCGTCGTACCGCGCCTCAGGCAGCGCCTCCAGCTGCGCGGCAGAGGGGACGAGCACCGGCGTGGGGGTCTCGGGCACCGTCGTCGACGGGCTCGGCGCTGCGGTCGACGCGATCGGCGCGGGGGCAGTGGCGTCGGTGTCAGGCGTCGCCGCGCTGAGTGCCAGCCCCCCGATACAGGCGAGTGCAGCAGCAGCGGCGACTGCCGAGAGGATGGGCGCCTGGGGCTTCGAGAGGGTCTTCATGGGTTGTTCTCCTGGTGGTCGGGAAGAATCTGCCTAGGTACGAGGAACGCCGGCCCCCAGGGGAGACCGGCGTTCGGGGTGTCGTCGTGGGTGGGGTTATCCCGCGACGATGGGGAGGTCCTTCTCGGGCTGCGGCTTCGGCTTCGACGAAGCAGGCTTCGGCTCGGGCTTCGGCTCAGGCTTCGGCTCAGGCTCGGGAACGACCGGAGTGACCGGCGTCACCGGGGTGATCACGCCGATGGAGGGGTCGGGCTGGTTCACCGCGGTGAGGGATGCCGGACCACCGACAGCGTCGGCGGAGGAGATCGCGTGCGTCAGCGCGTACATCGACGACGGCAGGTCGCTGATGTGCTCGCTTGAGCCCCACGGGCCCGTCAGCTCACGCGTGCGCGGCGTCGAGATGCTGACCGAGTCCTCCAGATCCCGGTCGCTGATCAGCATCTCGCCAACGATGCGCTTGTTGTAGAGGTCGTTGTTGAATTCCGTCTCGCCCACCCAATCCGGTCGAGCGCCGTCGGGGTAGACCTCCTCCGCGGGCGCGGTCAGGTTCGCCAGGTCGAACACCGCGGGCGTCTCGTCGAGCAGGAAGCCCTCCGGAGCCTGGGTCTCGGTGACCGTCAGCTTGCCGAAGCCGTCCTGGCTGTCACCCCAGTAGGTGCCGAGATAGACCTGCGCAAGGCCATTCTCGTCGGTGGTGACCGTGACGGTGTCCTGGCCCTGGTTGTGGTCGTACACCGTGTCAGTGAACGCCGGCAGCCCTTCCGTGTAGGCGTCGCCCATCGCCGCGATCTCCTCAGCGGAATGCTGCGTGAAGTCGTCGTCGCTGAGCAGTACGGGGGCGTGCTTGAACGCCGGCTTGCCGTCGACGTTGTCGAACGAGACCTCGTAGGTGGCCCCGGCCAGCGGGTTGCCAGCGGGGTCCGTCTTGGTGAGCTCCAGGGCGTAGAAGTCAGCGAAGTAGCCGCCGACCCCGCCGCCGCCCGCACCGCTGCCGTCCGAAGCGACCGCTGCCGCCGGGGTAGCGGCAGCAATGCCGCAGGTCAGCAGTGCTGCAGCAGCTGCGATGGAAACGGCCTTCCGGCGGCCGGTGATGGTCGTGGAATCTGCCATGTAGTTGGCTCCGATCGTGATGGTGGTGGTGATGGTGGTGATGGTGGTGATGGTGGGTTACCGCGGGTTGCGGCCGGGTCTGCTGGATCGACGAGGGGGATATTCAGCGAGGTACTTCTCGAGCTCAACGACCCGGTAAAAGACGGGGGCGCCGCGCGTGCGGGCGGCCCCTTCCTTCTCGTAGACCGGACCGATGCCTGTGTGGCGCCAGTTGACCAGCGTCTGCGGGGCGCGCTGCAGGAACTCGGCTGCCTCTCGCGTTCGCAGTCGGGCGTTGGGGTGCCGTGTCTTCAGGTTCTCACCTCCCTTTTATCTCGTAATTTTTATGCGCATTTAGTACTGCATAAAAAGACTACCACACGGAACGGGGGGCGGTTGCGTTCTGGTACAAGATAGGATCATGGTCATGGCACGACGACCGTCACCTCCCAAGACCGAGCTCGACCTGCCGGCGGCATCCCTGCTGCTGCACTCGGCCTACAAGCGATCGTCATGGACCGTCGCTGAGCTCTCGAAGGCGACGGGTATCGGTGCAGGCACCGTGACGATCACCCTGAACGGCTTCCGGCACGTCACGGGCGAGCCGACAGGAGAGCTCGACGAGCATGGCAAGCCCATCAAGGAGAAGCTGATCAGGGTCGTCGACCCCACGGATCGCGTGCTCGTCCCGATCGCTCGGGAGCTCAGTGTCACACCCGCTCAGCTCATCGAGATCGGCCGCACGCGCGCCGCCGAGATGCTGCGCAAACAGCTCGAAGAGACGGGTGTCGACGCGCCACCACCGAGCCTCGCCTCCGAGGAGGCGTTGGCGGCGGCGAGTGCAGCCGGGCGACAGACCCTGATCGTGGATGTGTTGGCGGCCTTCAGCGACCGAGAGCTTCAGGGCGAGCTGGTGCGTCGGGAACGCCTGCAGGCCACCAACAGCCCCGACTCTCCCTCGTAGGAGTAGAGACGGGGCTGTCAGACGAGCGCGGCTCAGCCGCAGTTGCCGGCGCGGATGGCCTTGGCGGCCTGGTGGTCACCGGAGCCGGCAGGGTAGTGGCTCCAGGCCAACCCGCCGTAGAACTCCATGGCGAAAGCGTCGGTGATGTTCTGCGCTCGGTTACCGGCGATGAGCGGTGCATAAGTGCCGCAGATGCGGTAGATCTCGGCATGGGCCGCTTCGTGCCGCACGACAGAGATGAGTCGCCAGTCCCCGATCAGTTTGGGATGGATGTAGGCGACGTTGGGTGCGTGCGGCCAGAACTTGCCGAAATGGCCGCTGGTGCCGTCAGGGCCGGAGTCGAAGACAACCTGGACGCCCAGACGGCGGCCCTCCGCAATCGCTGCCTCCCGACTGTTCGACGAGACCGGGCGTGCGGCCGGCTTTGGCTTCTGCGAGGACAGGTGATCGCCGCTGACCCAGCCACGGCCGTCAGCCAGGCGGAACCAACCGCTCTGTTTGCCGTTCACCGCGACCTTGGTGCCGTGCGAGAGAGACCCGACGCGGTTGCCGCTGGTGGATGGCGCCGAACGGATGTTCAGCGAGGACGCGGTCACATAGAACGTTGCAGAGACAGCCTCGACAGGAGCGGGCTTCGGTTGAGCGGCAGGTGCCTTCGAGGACAGGTGATCGCCGCTGACCCAGCCACGGCCGTCAGCCAGGCGGTACCAGCCGCTCTGCTTGCCGTTCACCGCGACCTTGGCACCGTGCGACAGGGAACCAACGTGGTTACCGCTGGTGGACGGCGTTGAGCGGATGTTCAGTGAGGGCGCGGTCACGTAGAGCGTTGCCGAGACAGCCTCGACGACAGGAGCCGGCTTCTTGGTCGCCGGCGCGTCGGGCGCAGGGCTCGGCTGTGCGGCGGGCTTCTTGGTCTCAGGAGCATCGGCGACCGGCGCGCCCTCGGTGGGCAGCGACGGCGTGCGAGAGGCGTCTCCAGGCACCTCCAGGGTCGGGATGTCCGCGTACTCGACCAGCGTTTCGGCGGAGACAGAGGCGTCGCGCTCAGCAGTGTGAGGCGACGGGTGCGCGGACAGCGCGGTGCCGATGATGCCGGTGACGATCAGGCAAGCGCTGACGCTGCCTGCGGTGACGAGGGTACCGACGCGATGACGCTGGAAGAAGGAAGTGAGCGTTGACATGGACATGGTGTGACCTTTCAGGGGATGCCCCGGCGGGGCGTGTGGATGTGCGTGAGCAAGGACTGCTCCCGCGGGTGTGTGTGTACGCGCCCCGAACGGGGTGTGACTGAGCGTCAGCGCAGGAGCGCCGGAGCGACGACCAGCGGCAGCAGCAGCATCACGCCGCTGAGCATCAGAGCGTCAGCGAGCCGGTCGCTGAAAGGCTTGTCGTGATACCGGCTGCGGTGGAAGCGACTGCGGTGGAAGCGCATGATGGGCTCTCTCTCTGATTGGGGTGTGTGAATGAGCGTCAGCAAGGACTGCTCTCGCCGAGTGACTCGGGTGCGGCTTTGCCGCACCGAGCGTGAGCGCCGAAGGCGCGACTGCCTGTGCTCCCCGTAGGGGGGATGTGTGAATGAGCGTCAGCAAGGACTGCTCTCGCCGAGTGACTCAGGCACTGCCTTGCAGTGCCTGAGGCGCGCCGAAGGCGCGATTGCCTGGGCTCCCGCAGGGGGTGTGTGAATGAGCGTCAGCAAGGACTGCTCTCGCCGAGTGACTCGGGCACTGCCTTGCAGTGCCTGAGGCGCGCCGAAGGCGCGACTGCCTGTGCTCCCGAAGGGGGTATGTGAATGAGCGTCAGCAAGGACTGCTCTCGCCGAGTGACTCGGGCACTGCCTTGCAGTGCCTGAGGCGCGCCGAAGGCGCGACTGCCTGTGCTCCCGAAGGGGGTATGTGAATGAGCGTCAGCGCGTGAGTGCGGGGGCGTCCCGGGCACTGCCTTGCAGTGCCTGAGGCGCGCCGAAGGCGCGACTGCCTGTGCTCCCGAAGGGGGTATGTGAATGAGCGTCAGCGCGTGAGTGCGGGGATGACGACCAGCGGCAGCAGCAACATCACGCCGCTGACCAGCAGAGCGTCGGCGATTCGGTCGAGGAGGGGCGTGGCGTGATACCGGCTACGGAAGAACATGATGGTCTCTCTCTGAGGGTGTGTGTGTGGATGAGTGCGAACAGGCCGGGGCGGTCGTCGAGGCGTCAGAGCCGGCCCGGGCCGACGACTTCAGCGGCAGGCAGATCCATGAAGACCTCGACGTGGTCGCCGCTGCGCGTGCGCTCCAGCCACGACCACGTCAGGAGGGAACGCACCTCGACCACGTAGGGCTGCGTGGCACCGAGGCGGTACGCCTGCTGTGTGCAGAGAACCTCGATACCCGCAGGGGTCACGTACGCCAGACGAACGCCCAGCCAGGTGCTGACACGTCGCCACGCGTCCACAACCTCCGCCGGCACTCCAGCGCTGTCACCGTTCACCAACGCGACCAGGTACAACGCATACTCGCGTTCAGTGACTGACGAAGACTGTCCGTGGGGACGGTCGAGGGTGTTCTTGTTGTTCACGTTTCATACTCCTTGGAAGGTGTTTTCTGCTAGTTAAAGACTACCAGTAAAGTCACCGCGATGCACTTCGGAGCACCAGTGACAGGGTGGGGGTGAGGGGGTCGGGAAGTAGTGAATGCGTAGCAGTGGCGGTGGCTGCATGGCGACCTCGACTGGCTTCAGCGACAAGGCGTGGGGCATGGGTGCCTCCAGGGCAGGGGTCTGCGCAGAGCCTGTCGAGACCACCGACACAGCGTCCACGACGGGGTCTGAGGGGTCCAGGCGCGACGGCGTTCATCGTGCACCGCCGAGGATCGCGACGAGCGGCGAGAGCAGCTCGTCAGTCAGACGCTGCGCCGCAGCGACCACACGTGAAGGGCGGGGTGGGGGTGCGGGGGCGCCAGGGCTGCGACCGGGGAGAGCGATGCCTTCAGTGCGGGCTTCAGCGCAGCAAGGTGGGGGCGAGGGTGCCCACCTGGTTGTGGCGATGTACCCACCTTTGTACCCACCCGTACCCACCCTGTACCCAGGGCAGTGGGTACACCAAAATCCGCGGAATTACGCGGGTTTTGAGGCCATGTACCCATGTACCCAGAAAAAGAGAGTCACTACGTGTGTGTAAGAAAAAGACGCCAAGCATGTATCTAGTGGGAACCGACTGACGAAAAGGTGGGTACATTGGGTACATGCCCCGTTTTCCCTTGAAAACACGCGGTTTTTGACGTACCCACTGCCCTGGGTACAAGGGTGGGTACACACCCGAGGGTGGGTACACACCCTCGCGCTCCCTACCGCTGAAGTCAGCCGGTGCAGTCCATAAGGGTTTCCCAGGCTGAGGAGTTGGTTCCTTTACTGGGCCTCGGTTAGGCTGGAAGCAACAACCCCCGTGGGTGCTAGATCTGCACCCCTGTGTTCGAGAAAAACTACGCTACTTCGCCTTTCTTGGCGCGATCTCGAACGCTTCGGCCGCACCCTGCGCTCCGATATGCGGGGTGCGGCCTCCCACGGGAGGCTTTTTCTGTTCGCGCTTGAGCGCGCAGCTGAGGTCACCTCTACACACAGCGACGAGATTGCTCCGTCGTGTGACGAAAGGTACCTACTCGCATGTCACAGACCGTTGAGTTTCAGCCAGCGTCTGAACCCACCACCACCACGACCACCGCGGAGAAGGCGGGCGAGATCCCTCTCTCCCCGCTCATTGACAATGTTCTCTTGCGCTCCGTCGAGCGCTACCTCGATCGCGTCGCGCCGGCGCCGGGCGAGAGCTGGCCCGACGCGATCACCATCAAGGAGAGCGTCATCGGCTCCTGCAACGACTACATCGCTGGTCTGAACGCGCAGCTGACGGGCCGCGATCGTCACCCGAAGCTGAAGGCGCTTCACAATGCGCAGATCGCGACGATCCTGGCCCGTGTGCATCGGGTCGTTGGCATCACTCCTGACGCCTCCTCCATCAACCGTGACGCACTGCTTCTGGGGATGTATCAGCACTCAGGGCCAGAGCTGGGCTGCTACACGACCGACGAAGCCACGATCCGAGCCGTAGCGATGCAGTACAACATGCTCGCAACTGAGCGCGATCACCGGGAGATCCTCGCGTTGCTGCGCGTGCAGGTGGACGTCGTCACGCAGAACAGAGACCGCGACCTCATCGCGGTCAACAACGGCATCTTCAACTACATGACGAAGGAGCTGCATAAGTTCGATCCCGAGGTCGTGTTCCTCAACAAGGTGAGGACTGACTGGAATCCCTCGGCGCAGAGCCCCCAGATCACCATGCACGACGGTCAGGTGTGGGAGTTCGATGCCTGGTTGTTGGACCTGTTCAACGGCGATGCGGCTCTCACACAACTGATGCTGCAGGCCATCGGTGCCTGTGTGCGGCCATACGTCCGCTGGAAGAAGACCGCACTGCTCTTCGATGAGCGCGGCAACAACGGCAAGGGCACCCTGCTGGAACTGATCCGGGGGGTTCTTGGCCCTGGAGGCTTCATCACTATGGCCTTGTCCGAGTTTCACGGCTTCCACATGGAAAGGCTGACGAGGGGCGGAACCATTTTGTGCGATGAGAACAACGAGTCCTACATGAACGACTTGATGAAGCTCAAGGCCGTCATCACGGGGGACCCCATTCACATCGACCGGAAGAATCGACTGTCTGTGGAGCACCAGCACAACGGGTTCATGATCCAGTGCGTGAACTCTCTTCCGAAGCTCAAGGACCGCACGGGCTCGATGAAGCGGCGTCTGCTCCCGATCCCGTTCTCGAAGTCGTTCACGGGCGTGGAGCGCAGCTACATTCGCGACGATTACATGACGCGGCCTGACGTCCGCGAGTACGTCCTCAAGCTCGTGCTCAGTGGGATACCCGATTACTACGAGTTCGCGGATGCTGACGCTTCACGGGAGGCACTGCACGAACAGATGCTGGCAAACTCCGCTGTCCGCCAGTTCTGGGAAAGCGTCGAGCCGTTTCTGGTCTGGGACCTCGTACCCTATGTGTTCCTGTACGACCTCTACAAGGCGTGGCTGACACACAACAATCCTTCCTCCCATCCGCTCTCGCGCCTCGAGTTCGACAAGGAGTTCTTCGCCGTTGTCGCGGAAGACGCCGCGGGGCCGTGGGAAGCTCACCCCGATCGGCGCAAGGTCTACCGCACAGGCACGAAGATGGATGAGCCCGAGCCGCTGATTGCCCGCTACGACCTCCATGACTGGATGAACCAGAACTACGCCGGCAACGATCCGCGTCGAATCGTCGCGTTCGCGAAGGCGCCGCGGTACAAGGGAGCGATCGTCCGCAGAGTGCCCAAAGCCGTGCAGGCAGCCGCCGCCGGAATCGATGAGGAGGACTGATGACGACCCGTGATTTTCGGTGCTGCAGCAGCGCCGCGCTGTGGACGGACAAGACCCAGAGCCGTCAGCGGATGGTGTGCTTCCTGCACAGCACGGACGACGAGCGCGAGCGGGTAGCCGCAACTGACGCTGCTGCCGAGCGCATCGGGCTGAAGCCCCGACCCCGAGAGATGCAGCGGTGGGGGTGGGTGTATGACTGGACTTACGGGCCGAACATCGATCTGCGCGCCCGTGAGCTCATGATCGAGTGGGCGACCTCGCACGGGCTACGGATCAGGCGCGACACCTCCATGTACCGCCGGTGCTTGCACTGGCTCTCGGAGGGGCGCTGCCGGTACCACTGTGTCGTCGACGGCAGTCACATCCAGAGCGAGGATCCCCACTACGTCGCCCTTGCGGGCGGCAGCACTTCCTGGATGGACCACGTCACCGCCTGGACCCGCGACGGTGAGCCGGCCGCGCTCGTCTCGCAACCATACGGCCTGGATGACCGGAGCAGACAGGCCCTCGCCGTGCTGGCGGAGCACCCCGCCTTCGAGGTTGAGGTGGACGACAATGGCGGCTGGTACAGCCGCAGCACGGGATTCGTCGTCGTTCGACGAGCCTGATCACGAGACCGGACAGAGGACGGTACGGGAAGCTCCCGTACCGTCCTCGTCTGCGTTGGGGGTGACGGGGTTGTCACCAATTTCCCGACGGTCGTTGACTGCGGGAGAAGAACCCTAGAGTCTAGGTACCGCGGGTGTGATCCCCTCCAGTGCGACTGCTGCAGCAGGGTGCGATCGACGCGGGCCAGGAAAGAACTGGCTTCCCTCCGGCTCCTTCGGAAAAAGCAAACGTGAACAGGCCTCAGTCATGACGTGATCCCATGAACTGAAGGAAACCCCTGTGATGTACAGCACCATCGACCGCCCGTTTGCCGCTGAGACTGAGATCGAGATCGTGATCGAGGTCGAGAGCCCCCTCACCGCGTGGATGCGCCGTCACGAGGCGTACCTCGACGCGGACGCGGAGATCCATTGTCTCCACTGGCTGATCGACGGCGCCTGCGAGGCCGGCTGCTTCGGTGATGAGCGCTTCGGTTTCCGGAGCGACGACGTGCTCATGCGGCTGCTGGCTGAGAGCTCCTCGCTGGCGTGGCTCGGCAGTGCGACGCTGTGGCGGCGGTTCGGACAGCCGCACTGCGTCGTGGCCCAGCTCCCGGAGCTCTCCGACGCCGATGAGGTCGCCTTGGAGGCTCTCGCGGGGCTGGCTGACATCGTGGTCGAGATCGACCCCGACGGGGTGGACCTGCCCGGGCACCGGGTCGTCGTCGCCTACTGCCGCTGAGCGCACAGCGGTGGGTCGTCCCTCTCGGGAGAGGGGCTACCCGCCGTGCGCGCCCCTGCGGGAGGGGTGCGCAACCCCTCGCGATGGGGTAGAATTGATGTAGCAGAAACGTATACCAATTCCACTACTTCGGAGGCCTGCCTATGACCGACAACACACTTGCCGCACGACGCGGGGCCTTCTCTCTCGCCCTCCTCGCGGCCTCCGTCGCTGTGCTGACGGGGTGCACCGCTGCGGAGAGCTTCGACTACAGCGCTCAGCCGCAGGGCTTCGACGCCGGTTCCTCCGTGCGGCTCGCCATCCCGGACGACGCTCGCGCGGCGCTTCCGTTCACCGAGGACCAGCAGCTCGTCGACGCGTTCACCGTCCGTGGCGTCGAGGTTGATGGTGGTCGCTGCGCCATCGAAGTCGATGTCGAGTACACAGAGAGAGGTCGTGAGGAGATCATCGCCCCGCTGTACGGTCAGGCGGAAGCCGATGCTGACCTCCAGGCTGGTCTCGATCAGATCGATGACCGGCTCAGCAGCATGTTCGATCGGCGCGACGCTGAGGATGTGCTCTATCTCGACGTCAACGCGCGGTTCCAGAAGCACCTGGACGAGGTCATCGAGCAGCGCGAATTCAACGCTGAGACGTTCACCTACACCCACGATCGTCCTGACCCTGTCGAGGTGGAGCAGGAACTGTTGTCGAGGCTTGCCCACGTGTTGTCGAACTGGATCGATCCAGAGGCTGTCGAGGGGGGCGACGCGCAGGCAATCGTCGACGCTGCTGTCGCTGTCGTCGAGGGCGGTGTGCAGGAGTCCCTGAAGACTTCGGCTGCCGCGCCGGCGGCGGAGAACGCCTACCACCGCCTGTTCCTCGGGTCTGAGGGCTACGTGCTCGTCGAGGAAGAGTACTCCGTTCACGATGCTGCTGTGCTGGCGGACGGTGTTCCGGAGCAAGGTGTATTCGCTGAAGCCGACGATGTGACGCGCTTCACACACGTCGTCGCCTGCAGCCCCAGTGCCCACCGCGCCGACACCCCCGGGGCGATCGATCTCCATCACCTTGCTATGAGCGAAGAGGGCATCGACGTCGTCGCTGAGGCCAGTTTGGTAACGATGAGCAGCTCCGAGGTCGGTGTCGAGGGCGTGGTGTACGGTCTGACTCGGGACGCCAACGGCGACTGGATCGAAGGGTGAGGGTGACGGTGGTGCTAGGAGATATGTCCGGTGACCCTGGGCTCACAGCCGATATGGATGCCGCTGCCGCGCAGTACGCTGCTCGGGTCGTCGGTGAGCTCCTGGTTGAAAAGCCTGACCTGACGGCGGGGGAGATGTACGGCGTTCTCGTCGACCGTGCCGAGGAGGCGCGCGCGGCCGCCAGAGCTGCCCGCAACCACCGATCATCAGTTGTTGACCACCCCTCCTACTCCAGCGCGCGCACGCACTTCAAGGACGTCCTCGACGCCACCGAGCGCGGTCGCTCTGTCACTGTTGCTCGTGAGGGCCGGGCCTCGGTTGTCATGCCGGCCGACAAGCTCAGGGCGCTCTTCTTCCATGCTGTCTCTCCGCGCGTGGAGCTGGCGAACGAAGACGGACGCGTCATCGCGCTGATGTCAGGCCGGCCGTTCGTCTCGGAGGGCTCGACCGTCGACGGTGCGCTTGAGGGCTTGGTGCTCTCTCTTCGTGAGTACGCCGAGGACTGGGAGGCGCGACTTCAGGGTGCCCCGAATCACCGCGACAACTGGGCGCTGGTCCAGCTGGTCACGCTCTCTTCGGACGACGAGCTCCTCGAATGGCTCGCACGCGACAGCGGAGAGGCAGACGCGTAGCGAGAGACCGTGAGTCAGAGCGCCCGGCGCCTGTCGCGTGCTCCGAAGCGATCGAGCGCGGCGGGGACGTCGGGGGTGTGCCAGATGTGGCTGCGCGTGTAGTCGTTCGTCGTGACGAACGCGCCATACCGAAAGTTACGGCGTAACCTTCGGTATGGCGGAGTTCTGGCCCGTAGTGAGCGCGGTCGAGCCGCGCTTCGCGGGCACGTGTTCGTTCGGCAGCTCGAGAGGGAGAAAGCAAGAATCCCCGCAGCCTGTCGGCTACGGGGTTCTTCAGCGACGGGGAAAGAGGGGGGGTACGACCAGCGTTAGAAGTCGCAGGCGAAGCTCACGCTCCACGAGACGCCGGGGTTCTCGCTGGTGCCGGTGATGACAGCGTCGTGCGGGACGACGAGATTGCTGGCCCAGTTCGCGGAGACGGCACCTCCGGAGCCGTAGTTCGGGAGGCAAGCGCCTCCGGTCTTGACGATGCTGCCGCGGTTCGGGATCGACGGCGTCTGTCCGCCGCCGGAGCTGCTGCTACCTCCTCCGCCTCCGCCTCCTCCTGACGAGGAAGATCCTCCACCGCCTCCCGAGGAAGACGACGAGCCACCGGAGTGTCCGTGTGAGCTGCTGCTCCCGCCTCCGGTCGAACCGCCACGATTGACCGGGGTGTTCTGCTGGCGCTGGGCTTCTTTGGCGGCGGCGGCGTCTTTCTCCTTCGTGACCGCGGCATCGTGAGACTTCTTCGCGGCGCCCCAGGCGTCGACGTACGTCTTGACGAGAGCGGCCAGGTCGTCGTCCTCGGTCAGAGAATCTGCGTCCAGACCGGCAACGGCGGCGGTGAACGCCGCCTTGGTCTTCGCGTCAGCCTTCTCGGGGAGCGAGCCAGCCAGCTGGACACCACGTGCGTGAGCCGACTCTGCGATGTCGCGCTGCTGCGCGAGGATGAGCTCGTAGGCTTCCTCGATGTCGTCGGCCTGCTTGGTGACCGCGGCTGCGTCGTCGCGCAGATCCTCGGCGCTGGCTGCCAGCGTGACTGCCTGCTCCCGGAGCGCCTCAAGGCTCGCGGGTGTCTTGACCGGTGTCGGTTTGGCGGCGGCCAGTGCTTCTGCTTCAGCATCTTCTGCGTCGGCGACGACGAGGTTCAGCGTGTCATCGTCGAGCACCAGCTCGGCGATCTCTGCGTACTCGGCGAGCGATGCGTCGTAGTCGGCCAACAGCGCCGGGGCGGCGACATAGGTCTCTGGCGTGACGTCCGAGAGTGCCTTCAGCGCCGTGTAGCGCTCACCGGCGGTGACCACGGCACTCTGGAGCCGCGCCTCGGCCGCCGTCAGCTCTGCGCTGGCCTCTGCGAGGCTCTGCTCGCTGGCCACGAACGCGCTCGTGGCCTCCGAGTGCTGGACGCTGTGCACGATCTCGGGTGTGGCGATCGCGCCACCGATGACGACGGCGCCGACGGCAATGGCGATGGTGATCCATACGCGCTGCTTGCGCGTCGTGAGGTCTGAGGCCTTCAGCTGAGGCATCTGAGGCTCTTGAGCCTCGTCAGTGTTCTTCCTGGTCATCGTGGTTCTCTCGTCTCAGGGTGTGAGGCTGGTGGTTCCTCGTCCGGGCTGGCTTCGCCGGTGCCCCAACGTGTGATGAGGGAGCTGCAAGATCTCATTCCGGCAGGGATCTCGTTCAGCGTCGGTAGCGCCAGCGTGGGAAGCGTGTCCGGGGTGGGGTGCTCGATGATCGCCGCCTCGATGAACTCTTCAAGCTCAGCGACAACTGTGGCGGTATCTACCGATGTCCAGTGAGTTGGCATCGCAGCTCGCCCATCTGAATCAATGGTGGCGCCGTTGCGTTCAAGAACATCACTGATGCGACTCCAGTTCTCAGTTGCTTCCGCGAGTTCCTGTTCCTTGACCTTGAGAAACTGGCGTTTCTCTTCGTCGGCGTGCGCCTGTTCTGAGTGTGTCGGCGGCGTGAGCTTACCGATAACGAGAACGACGAGTCCGACAGCGAACCCGATCAGTGCCCAGTTCGCGGTCTGGTACATGAACTGCGCGGGCGTCCACTGCGTCCAAAGCAGAAACCAGCAGAGCCATCCGACGATGGAATAGAGTGCGCTGGCTCCCGCTACACACCGCCCCGCGATGGTGAGGGTGCTACCGCGTTTGTTGCGGGGTGCGGGGGCAGAAGGTGTGTGGCGCCATACCAACCCGTCCGGGGTGGGGCGAAACCTCCGAGAGAGCTGGCGTAGCTCGTTCAGGTCGATGGAGGAGACCGCATGGCCCCAATCTTGCTTCACTCCCTCGGCCCACGCTGAATCGCGATGTGTGATCAACGAGATCAGCGCCTGCGCTCTCTGACGCCACTCGTCGTACTGTTGCCCGTGGGGCGTCTGACGCCATAGCGCGAATGCGGCCCGCGCGGCGTTGTCCCTTGCCTGTTGCTGCACGGCTAGTGACTCTTCTGCGATCTGTCTCTGTGCAGCAGCTTCGCGCGCGATCGCCGCTGTCTGGGCAATCTGGGCCTCTCCCTGCGCGAGTTGTGCGCTCTGCAACCTCAGGTTCGCCGCGGCCGCGGCGCTTTGGGCGAACATCTGTTCGCGGTGGTTCTGTGCGACGAGCTCCGCGAGCGTGGGCTCTTGTGCCATGGAAGACCTCTCATCTTGCGGAACGTGGTGAGGCTGAGAGCTCGACCCGTTCAATGGTGTACGTGCATGAAGCTGATACAGCGGTATCAGACTAATACAGTTGTATTATGGCTGGTATGACCAAGCGCGAGGAGATCATCCAAGCCGCCGCTGAGCTGTTCGCCTCGGTGGGCTACCGAGCCACGAGCTACGCTGCGATCGCCGAGAAGCTGGGCATGCACCGCAACGCGCTACAGCACTACATCCCGTCGAAGCCGAAGCTCGCCCACGAGGTCGCATGGGCTCCGTTCAAGAACGGTGCGTTCCTCGCACCTGATGTGTCTCCAGCGGGTGGCGCTGCCACCCGAGGCACCGCGGCCGTACTGAGCATCGTCCGTCATGTCGGCGCGCTGTATGTCTCCGATGTGGCAGCCCGCGCGTCGATGAGGCTCATGGAGGAGCGGGCGATCATCCCCGCCGACCTGCCGGTGCCGTTCCGGCCATGGCTGGGGCCCATCGCCGGCCACCTTCGAGAAGCAATCGACGACGGAGACGTGGACTCTGACGTCGATGTTGACGATCTTGCCTGGCGGATCGTGTCATCCTTCGCCGGCGCCCGGCTGGTGGGCGAGATGCTCGACGAGATCGACGCGTTCCCCGAGAAGGCGCTGCGCACGACGGAAGACCTCTTGCGCGCGCATCGGCCTCAGGGCTGAGTGCAGCGACCTTCTTCAGCGGGAGACGCGACGTCGCCATTTGCCCGACTGAGTCGTAGAGGGCGGACGGTGCTTCTCGTCTCCGTGTCAGTAGCAGGCGATCTCCGACAGCCTGAAGGTATCCGCGCTGTCGTTGAAGTCCTGTAGGTGTGCCAACGCGCTCTCTTCGGGACGCACTTGGCCGAGGGCGTCGTTGGTCATTCCGACGACGGTGTCGCCCTGCAAGAGGCTGGCTTCGACGTAGAGCATGTTCGGGCAGCCGCTGATCGTCATGACCTCGACATAGGAACAGCGAGTGTATCCGCAGGTGTAGCTGCTCTTGTCGGCGAACCGGAAGTAGATGTTGCCGCTCTCGTAGATCGACCAGCCCAGGTCGGTCATCGTCGTGTCGGTGCTCTTCGTCGGGGGCTCTGCAGGCTCATCGGGTGTCGCCGGCTCGATCTCCTCGCTACTGGCGTCTTCTGGCTCGTCATCGGACGTCTCTTCGGCGGCCGGCGACGAGGAGCTCGACGGTGCGACCTCGGCCGGAGGGGTGAGCCCGACAGCGATGGTCACGACGATCGAGAACACGATCGCGAGAGCGGACAGCACGATGCCGGTGACCGCACGCCCCTTGGGCTGGCGTTTCAGGAGGGCGCTTGCACCAAGCGCGACCCCGATGACGCCGATGATCGCGCCGATAATCGGGAACCAGCCAATCAGAAATGCGCCGATGCCGACAATCAACGCCGCCGTTGCGGACCCGGTGCGCGCTGTGGCGGGCCCCGCAGTGTGATTCGTCGGCTGTGTCGCCGGTTCTGACCAGGCAGAGCCGTCCCACCACTGCATCTCACCGGAGGGAGTCGGGTACCACCCTGGCGGAGGGAGCTGGCTCGTCATGGCCACAGCCTATCCATGGGGTGGTGTGTGGGTGCCCTGTCTTCGGAGAGCGGGTGGAGAGCAAGAATCAGCGCCTCCATGTTGCGGCGTATGTGCACCCTGCTGTCAGGCGGCCGAGATAGGGTGCTGCTCAGACGGATGCGTAGCCCGGTTGGCGCCCTTTGTGCGCGCTATGGTGAGGCTATGAAATACCTAGGTTGGACGGCGGGGGTCATGATCGGCCTCGGAGTGCTTATCGCCATCATCGCGGGGTCAACGTGGCCAGACACAAGGTCCATCTACAGTGTCGGTGACGCGACTGCGAACATCGTCTGGTTGGGTATTGGGGCAGGGTTGGTCTCGATGGGCGTGCTCGCTGCTTTCCTCGCACTGCACGCAGTCGCTGTGGGAGAGGTCACGGAGGAAGCCCTCCTCCGGCACGAGAACAAGCTCCGGGAGGCGGAGCGGGCGCGTATCCGGGGCCTGTAGACACTTCGGCCATCGTCAGACGACGACCTCTCAGTCGATGGCGGCGAGCACTACGGCTGAGCGCTTGCCCCGTCGTGCCCTTCTGGCGGTGCGGGAGCGTCAGATAGCGGTTCGGCGAGCCGGAACTTGATGCCCCTCGACGACTCACGGGGGAGAGCGAGATCTCTGTGGAACTGAAGCGTGCTCCGCACCTGATCCCTCAGGTTCGGACCGGCGGGTTCGAGGAGAACGCTTCCGAGGTACTGCGCCAGCGGTCTCTCGCTCCCGGTAACGGCCGCGAGGCGGAGGCTGCGCAGGGTGGGGACGTCTACCTTCTGCCAATCGATCGGGTGTCCAGCGCGCGTCGCGAGGCGATCGACGTAGGCGCTCTGTGTGCGCGTGTTCCCGTCGCGAAACGGATGCACCGTCGTCAGGTAGCCCCAGCGATCCGCGAGCTTTGCAGCGAACTCTTCTGTGCCTAGCCCCTTGAGATAGTCCTCCGTGGCCAGCGTGTCGAACACATCGTTGAGACCATTCTGGAAGAACTCGGATCGGGCGTAGACGATGCCAGTGCCGCCAGCGACCACCTCATCGCCTCGCTGACGCACCTCTCCGGCCCAGTCGAGCACCGGTGAGAGCAACCGGCGGTGAATGGAGCGGAAGTACTCGATGTCCAGTCGATCGGGTATCGGCTCCATGACCATGATCGCCCACCGGGTTGTCGCGGCTTCGTTCATCGCTTCGTCGACACCCTCTTGGGTGGTCAGGCCGAGCTTGTTCTCAAGTACTCCGCCACTTCCAGGGATCGTGTACCGGTCGTCAGCTGCCATGCGAGACAGCGCGCTGACGGGCGACGATACGGGCGAGAGCTTCATTCATCTCGGCCTCGGCATCCGCGGCGCTGAGTTCACCGGTTAGGATCCGCCGCGCCCTGTTGAGAGCGCTGTCGCTGGGGAAGTGGCCAGCGAGCTGTTGACCCTTTTCGATGAGGGCGAGGGTCTGATCCACGTCGACGGCGGGGCGGTGAAGAACACCGGTCGATACGCGTCGTGCAGTCATCGATACCACCTCTCCTGATCTCCAATTCTACTCGTCTTCACCGCGAAACGGTGGCTATCAGGCGGGTTGCGAACCCTCGGCGCAGATCTGGCCATCCGCGGGAGGTCCCGGACGCGGGGAGCGCCCGCATGGACGCACCCCGCTCCTGGTCAGGTGCACCGACGTTCCTGGCGGTACCTGAGCATCATCGCGGCGTACCACCACAGCAGCACTCCGATGGCTGGTACGTAGAACCACAGAGGCTGCTCAGCCCAGTAGGTACCGGCGAGAACTCCCGCGATGAACAATGCGAACACCGCCAACGTGATGAACAGGCGGCGACGCGGACGCGTTATTACCTGAAACCAGGTCTTGCGTGCGTCAGTCGTTTCAACCATGGCTTACCTTCCTGCGCTCAGCGGCACGGGCCCCCACGATAGTTGTCCACCCACCAGATGGGGGTAGGGGGAATCGAAGTGAGCGTGACCTGGGTGCACATCTTTGGACTCGAGTTCTCAGCGACTCCCGCATTGTAAACGAGGACGCCGGCAGCGGCGATGCAGACCCAGGCCATTGGTCCACACGCGATACCACCTAGACCGAGCGCACCTGATTCATAGATCGTCTTCGTCTCGGCACGATTGAATCGAACGCGCGATTGCAGCGGGAGCGGAGAATCGAACGTCGGATCTGCGACCACAGGGTACGCAACATCAACACCGACGTGTTCAACAACCTGGGTGAGCGTGCTTCCGTCGGCCACGTATCGGGTCTGCACTGCTGCCCCGTTCGCGTCGAATGCCCACGGTGCTCGCACATCCGCTACGACGGTTTCGACCGTTGCGCCATCCGTGGTGCTATCCACCGCGTACACCAATACCGATCCGTCATCTTGAATCTCCACAGATGCAGCTTCTCCGAAGTCGTAGCTGTATGACTCGGACTGAGAGGCGGAATCGATAACGGTGCTGAAGCGCACCGCACCGGCGGCCGGCAGGACGTTCAAGGCCGCAGTGTGTGCGTCGCCGGCAAACGTGATCGAGCCATCATTGGCCACAGTGGCGTTCTTCAGTGCCTGTGCACCAGGGAGAGTAACCGTCACCTCCGATCGGTCATCGTGAGCCGAGAATGTGACGCCTTCAACCGGATCGACGGGCAGCTCCACTGCGGAACTGTTGTTCAAGCTTGCGCGGAACGTGTTTTCTTCGAGTTCGACGCTGGCGGCAGAGAGTGCCTCAGGGGCGACCGCCTCCACAGCCTCGGCGATGAGGTCCGCTTCACTGGTCGACGCGAAGGCGGGCGTCACGCTAGATATCAGGAGGAGAGCTGCCGCCCCTGAAGCGAGAACGCTGTACTTTTTCCCGAGTCTCATGTGCTTCCTTTCAGCCGTTATGTCTCAAGAGGCCACGCTACGCGGAGCCGATAGACGCTGTATGTAGGGTGTTTGGGGGACAGATGTCCCGCATGAGAGCTGATACCCTCGGCCGTTGCGCCTTTCCCGGACTCTTCAGAGTTGCGGGGTCAAGCCCCGCGAAGTGGTGTAGCTCGGTGTCCTTCGTTTTGATGGGTCAGGCGCTGAGCTCGAGGACAGGCCGGTCGATCGCCTCCGCTTCGGCATCGGTATCGGTGTCGGTCTCGAGGGTGAGGCGGGACTTGGCGAGGATGTCGAGGCCGAGGTGGCGGCGTCCTTCTGCCCATTCGTCGGTCTGCTCGGCGAGGACGACGCCGACGAGGCGGACGATCACGTCACGGTTCGGGAAGATCCCGACGCTGTCGGTGCGGCGGCGGATCTCCCTGTTGAGGCGCTCGTTGGGGGTGTTGAACCAGACCTGCGACCAGAGCACTCGAGATTGAAAAACAAGAACCCCGCAGCCTGTCGGCTACGGGGCTCTTCAGCTTGGGTGAGAGAGCGAGAGATCGAGGGGCGGGCACCCCAGGTGAGTCGGCTCACTCTCTGTCTGTTCTAGGCTCTCTGTCTGTTCTAGGCTCTCTGCCTGTGTCGGGATGCCGGCTGCGCAGGTCGTCGAGCAGTCGCGGGATCAGCTGGCGGATGCCGGTGAGAAGGAGCCCGGGCACGAAGAGCGCACCGGCAACGCCCGCTGCTACGTAGCAAGCCCCAATCAGCAAAGCGTCGACCCCAGGCGGTGCCTGAGCTATCACCGAGGCGCTGATAGGGACCAGGACTATTAGGGCGACCACGCACCATCCGAATGTCGTCCAGATGAAGCGCTCCATCAGGGTGGTCCGCGGCGCTTCACGCTTCTCGAGCATGATGCTGTCGTGTCCGCTGAGAGTCATGGTCACATCATGGCTGAGATCGGCCGAGAGAGTCTACTGATGCTCGATCACTGCCAGTCGGCGGCATCGAAGTCATGGCATGCAGGCCTGTCTGTCTTGTCGGTGCAGAAGGACTGGATGAAGAAGCTCTTGAGTTCGGCCGTGGTCTGGTACTCGTTCTCCGCGAGCATCCAGTCCGCGTCGCCGCGGTGCTCATAGGCTGCCGCGTAGAGATCCTCGACGCCTGCGCAGGCATCGTAGACGGGTTCGATGACGGCGTTGAAGCGCTCTTCCTCGTCGGCGGTCCACTCGTTCAGCGTCGCACTCTCTTCGTCTGAGAGCTTTCCGTCGGCGTAGAGGGCGTCGACGCCAGGGCCGAACAAGGGATGCGTGGTGTAGTGCTCGTTCATCGCCGTGCTCACCCCGCTGACTGCCGTGCTGCATGATGCAGTAGGGTGCGGTGCGCTGCTACTGGTGGACTCGCCGTTGCTGGCGGCACCCGGACGACCCTGCCGGGAAGAGCGTCATCCCCAGAGTGAATGCGACGGTGACGACGAGAGAAGTCGCAGCGGCCAGAACACCCAAGACAAGGCCGACCACACTCATCGCCTTGGACTGGATCCTGGTGATCGCGAGGATCGCGAGGACGGTCGCCGCGACGCCCAGGAGCAAACCCAGAACGGGTATCCACCCGATGAAGAACGCGACGATACCGATGATCAGTGCCGTGATCGCGAGGCCGTTGCTGCCACTGGCGCTGGTGGTCGGGGATGACGTGGCCACGGGGTGCTGCACGTACTGCGCTGGTAACGCCGGTGCAGCTGGTTGCGATGCCTGAGGTGCGGGGTCACCCCAGCGGGTTCCGTCCCACCACTGCATCTCACTGCGCCTCGGATACCACCCTGCAGGCGGCAGCTCAGCCATCATGGCCACAGCCTATCGGCGCGCCGGCGTGTGTCTGACGAAGCGGTGGTCCCGGCCCAGTGCGCAGCGCGAGCCGCAGCCCTCGACTATCGAGCACTTGCTCTGAACATGGAACGGTGAACCCGACCCGATCCATCGTGAGCTACCATGGTCTCGACGTAGCTACGGCTGTCGCTTCCAGCTATCAAACAGACCGCCACGCGGACCCACAGGCCATCAGCCCCCTTTCCCGCTGTCTGTTTTTGGAGGAAGTCAATGTCCGGTATTCACCACAAGCTTCGCCCGTGCCCGTACTGCCCCGCTGCCGGATCGGTGCCGATCTTCAGGGTTCGGAGTGAAGACGAGGGTGATCGCGTGGAGCATCGCGTGAGTGAGGATGGCTGTGGCCGTGAGTTCGTCGTCACCGACTGGCTTGTCTACGCCACAGGCGGGGATTTCGACTACCCGTTGTACCCAGTCGTCTAGCCGCTGGCGCAGGCGCGTCAGTCTTCGCCGCCTATGAGACATGCGCTCGGGCCGGGCTGACGGTTGAGACGGTCTGCCGCGTCGAGTCCGCCCGCTTGCCTGTGATTTTTGCGGGTAGGAACGGCTCTCCTTGCGGCCGCGACGCGCCCCCGCCGCAACAGCATTCTCGGCTGCGCGAAGCATGCGAGGCAGGTTCAACTTCGCACGTGCTCGAGGACTTAGATACTGCCTCCGAACGGTGTTGATCGGCTCGCTGTGCGTGCTCGTGTTCCATCGTCACGCGTTGAATGACGGAGTCATTCGTGAACGTGCTCGGAGTCGGCCTTGGCCTCGCTGGCAGCGCCGCCGACGTCGTGACGCGCTCTACTGAGATCGCAGTTCCCGTAAACGCGACCGGTACTCGGCTGTCTTCGCGCGGAGCGCCCCCGCGTCTGAGCCGGGCACGCGGTACATCTCCTGCCAGATGGCGACCTCCGCCGCTGCTGCTGTGTCTCGCGCAGCTGCAGTCGGCGCATGGCGGGAGAGCCAGATGTACTCGCCTCGCAGTTCGTTCGCGGCGTCGCACATGACGTCGTAGAGCGCGGGGTCGCAGTAGGTGGCGTCCGAGGCGCCGGTCGGTTCCGTCACGAGTATCCTTCCGGGGTCATTGTCAGCATGCCGCGGGTCACCGACACGGTCAGTGCTCTGTCGCTATGCCTTGACCCCGAGATGGAGTCCGAGGGCAACAACGAAGACAACGACTCCGGCGACGATCCCCAGGAACATGCTCCAGATGCCGCCGATGGCGAAGGCGAGCAGACCCCACACCGCAGAGAGCAACAACCCCAGAATGAAGCCCCCGACCGGAACGGAGAACAGGATAGCGTGGGCCGAGGATCGGCGAAGTGAGAGAATCGTCGACCGTTGTCCAGGACGGAGAACGCGGCGACGGTCGGTGCAGTACCGGTCGCCAGCGGCCCACGACTTGTCCTCGTGTCACTCACATCGAGGCGATGCCAACCCCCAACTCAGCCAAAGCCTCCGCGAGATTCGATCCGCTTTGGGAGATGCGACTCACTCATCTATCTTGTCGTCCGAGGTATCCTCGGTGTCATCGTTGTCGAGGCCTTCGAAGCCAGCTTCCGCTGCTCGTTTGCGCTCGCTGAGACTCCGGTCATACATGTGGAGTACTGCGCTCCGTCGGGCTTGCTGCTCTTCGGTTGCCTTTGCAAGCAGGAAATCGGCGGCTCTCGGATACTCGATGCTAGTGACGCCGCTTATTGGCGTTTCACCGTAGTTTCTTATGAAGTCCGCGACGCGGGGTTCCGTCAGAGCGTTCGGCGGATACATCTCGCCCACTGCCTTCGCGAGCTTAGTGTACGCCTCGCTTGTGCTGAGGGCTGGGGTTACTTCGGCCATCGCACGCATCAGGTCGTTGTAGCGCTTCGTGGCCCTCATCCTGCGCGCCACCTGTTCCGCCGATGACGGCTCCAGCTGCACCGATACCTTCTTCACCTCGGCAACCGACTCGTCGCTGATGTCCTCACCGCGCTCCTGGGCGTACGCAAGGTAGCGTCTCAGGTTGTAGAAGTGCGCGCGTTCTCCCGACGCTTCGTAGTACTCCTCGATGAGCTCGGGCCGCGCCCCAACGGTCTTCCCGCTCGCGATGTGCCACCAGTCTTCTTTGTTGTCATCCGTAACGAACAGGAGCGGCTTCTTCACGTTCTTGGCGTGATCCAGAATCTGTCTCCAGAGGACGAGGTCGCCGTACTTGCGTTCGTCCTTCTTGTCCGCGGCGTCCATGTAGCCCGGAGGAAGCCGCTTGTCGTAGCGCTCTGTTCCCTCTCTGTAGAGCTTCTTCAGATCATCCTCGATGTACGGCTCCCCAACGCGACCGGCGTACAACTCAGAGATCCGGTTGAACGTCGCAGTCTGCACCTGCTCTGACGTGACGGCCTCGGCATGCTTCTCGCTCGCACGCTTCACCTTCTTCTTGAGCTGCTTGGCGTGCTCTTGGAACGCCGCGCGAAGTTCGTCGGCCTCCGGTTGAGCATGACGCCCCAGCGTGCTAAGTGCTGTCTCAACGTTGCTGACCGCGTCGTTGAGGGCTTCTTGCACGCCGTTGAACGCCTTCGTCAAGTCGCCCGGCATACCGCGACGTTTTCGATGGAACTCCAGGCCGACCTGATATGGAATCCAGATCTGATCCTTCTTCTTACCTAGTAGATCGAGCAGCTGGTCTCGCGTGACTGCGGAATAGCGAAGGATGTTCAGCAGCGCATTGGTGTCGAGGACGATCAGACCCTCGTCCCAGATCTTGCTCATCTCGTCGTCGGACGGAGGGTAGTAGCCCCTGAACTTGCTCTTCATTGAACGTCTCCCCACGTAATGGCTATACGTTATCGGTGACGGCCGACGCTCATCTCCGAGACGTCGGCCAGAACGTGGCTTTGGCATCGATCGTCTGCTGTTCTGTTCACATCGCCCCTACAGGACAGCTCAGCGGGTGCAGCTCATCAGGTGTCGTTCGCCGGCGACACTTCCATGACGCGAGCTCCATTGCAGGGAGCGGACCCCTTCGACTATTGCGGGCGTGCGAGTGGCCCGAATCTGGTGCGCGTACTCAGGCAGCGGCAAAAAGCATGAACCCTGCAGCCTGTCGGCTGCGGGGTTCTTCGGTTGTGTGAAGGAGCCGGATAGAGGCGATCCTGGGGACGGCTCGACCCGCGTGCGCGTTGGTAGCGTGTGCTCATGTCACGAGCCTTCGCGTTCCGCGAGAGTCAACCCGTCATCGTCGACGATGAGCGAGGCCTCCCGGCCGTGGGTGTCTACCCGGCCGGGGTCGGCTTCCGCGCTATCGAGGAGTACGAGGAGTCCGGCGAGAGGTGGGTGACCGTCGAGTTGCCGGACCTCGACGATTCCTTCGAGTCTGACTTCCCGGTTCGGGTGGGCGAGTTTGTCGACTCCATTGGCAACGCGGAACCAGAACGCATCAGCCTGCACGACGCCGCGAAGCGCTTCCCGGCTCTCGTCGACGCGGAGATGATCGAAGAGTATGAGCGTGCCGAGGCGTCTATGGAGTAGGCCGCTGGGGGTCGTCGTTCAGTAGTGCTTCAGGATGTACCGCCACGCAGAGTCCATGGGCTCTCCGGTGCGCGGCAGCTGGTACTTCTTGAACAGGGCGTTCAGCTCGCGCTTGACAGCCTTCATCGACCCCTCCTGCGATGTCCACTGCGGGTGCACGGCCCGGCTGACGAGCTTGTCGACCTCGCGGGCGACGTCGCTGACGAGCACCGTCATGCCGGCAGGCTTGTGCTCCTCGAAGATCCGCGTGAGCATCCCGACGTTGGGGTCAGGCAGATCGGCGAGCACACCCTGTTGGTCGGCGTCCTCGACGGTCTTCAGATCCGCGCCGACGGTGAAGAGCTTGGTCAGCCACGCCAGCGAGTCCTCGGCGTTGGTGATCATCTGCTGACGCAGCTGGTCCAGCCGCTCGGCGATCGACGTGTATGCGGCGATGTTGCTGCCGCCGCCGTCGAGCTTCTTCTTGATGCGCGCGGTGAGTGAGTCCACGATCTCCTCGGCGGACTTGCCCTCGTACTCGGTGGGCACCGGCGGCAGCTGGCCTGCGTCGCTCATTTTCTTGATCGTCTCGGCGTCAGCGATCACGACCGAGAGCTTCTTGTCGTCGACGCGGACGCCGTGCATGTGCTGGTGGACGAGTTGGCGGGTCTTCGGCGCCAGCCGCTCCCACAGCAGATCGTCCGTGTCCTCGTTGCGCGGGAGCGCCGCGTAGATGCGCGCGTACCAGCGGTACTCGTCCTCCCAGGCCGAGAGCTGCTCGTCGGGAGCGATCGTCTCCCACAGCCCCTGGGCGTAGAGGAACTCTGCCCGGTACTCCACGCGGTCTTCGCTGTCGGCGGGGACACGCTCCAGTGCCTGCTGCAGAGAGTCCATCGTCGCCTCGCGCGTGACGCCGACGAACCTGCGGTGCATCTCCTTCAGGACGGCGGCGAGGTTCTTCAGCAGCGTGTCCGTGTCGATCTCGCGCTGCGCGTGATCCGGGTCGCTGGGGGCGATGGCACGGGCGAACGCCCCGCCGAGGCCGACGTAGTCCACGATCGTGCCGAAGCGCTTGATGAACCCGCTCTGAGGGTTGCGCCAGGGCCGGTTGGTGCGGGTGATCGTCTGGAACAGCGTGTGCAGCTTCATGGGCTTGTCCAGATACAGCACTCCCTCGATGGGCGCGTTGAAGCCCGTGCCGAGCTTGGCGGTGACGATGAGGAACTTCAGCGGATCGCTGACGTCCCGGAACCGATCCAACAGGGCTTCCTCCTCGCCCTCGGAGAGCTTGAACGGTTCGAACTCGCTCTTGCCGGTGGCCGAGATCACGACGGCGACCTCGTCGCCGTACCCCTGCTGTGCGAGCTCGCGCGTCAGCGCCTGCTCGTAGAGGATGCACAGCTCCTGGTCGGCGACAACCACCTGCGCCTTCATCCCGTGCGGATCGATCGATGCGTAGAAGTGCCGGACGATGTCGGCGGCGACCTTCTGGATGCGCTCGGGGTTGTGGAAGATCGCCCGGGCATTGGCGACCCGCCTCGAGAACGACTCTTTCTGCTGGTCGGTGAGTTCTTCCTCATCGGCCAGGGCATCGAAGGCCTGATCGAGCTCCTCCTTGGCGACGTCGAAGGTCACCGGCCGTGGGATCACTCTCATTGGGACGGTCGTGCCGTCGGCGATCGACCGATCAGAGTCATACCTGTCCAGCGCCCAGTCCGGGTCGCGCTCGTCACCGAACAGCTGGTACGTGTTCCGGTCCAGATCCGCGATGGGCGTGCCGGTGAACCCGAACCGGTGCGCGTTCGGCAGCGCTGTGCGCATGTCCGTGCCGAGCGATCCCTCCTGCGTCCGGTGGGCCTCATCCACCAGCAGGATCACGTTCTCGCGCTCGGTGAGCACGCCGGCCGAGGCGAACTTGTGGACGGTCGTGGCGATGATGCCGCGCTGACCGTCCTTCAGTGCCTGCTGCAGCGACGCGGTGCTCTTCGCCCTGACCGGTGCAGGCACCCCTGCCGAGGCGAACTGCGAGAAGGTCTGCGTGACCAGCTGCGTCCGGTCTGCCACCGCGACGATCGTCGGGTTCTGCATCCGCGGATCGAAGTACAGCCGCGTGGCCACCCAGCTCATCGTGAGCGTCTTGCCCGACCCCTGGGTGTGATAGATCAGGCCGCGGGAGCCCGCCTCGCTGGTCGCCCGGGCGACGATCTTCTCCACCGACTCGTACTGGAAGTAGCGCGGCAGGAGCTTGATCGTGCGGGCAGCGCCGTCGCCTGACTGGCGGTCGTACATCGCGTAGTGCTCGATGAGGTTCACGATCACCTCCGGCGCGAGGAGCCGGGCCGCGCTCATCTCCACGCGCTCCCACCCCTCGATGGTCGCCGGCGCTGTGCTCGAGCCCCAACGCTGCCAGTGGTCCAGCGGCGTGCGTACCCCGGCGTAGCGGAAGTCTTTGCCCTCGGTGGCGAAGGAGAGCAGGTTGGGGGAGAAGAACGCCGGCTGGTGCTCTTCGTAGGACGTGTAGATGTCCCGCGCGCCGTCCTTCCAGCTCTTGGTCAGCGACACCGGGGTCTTCGTCTCGCCGACGACGACGGGGATGCCGTTGACCCACAGCACCAGATCGAACCGCGCGCCCTGGTAGGTCACCTCGTCCGACACGATGAGCGTGTTCTCTGTTGGTTGGTCGAAGTCGATCAGTCGGAACGGCTCGTCGTGGTTGGTGTCCGGCATGAGCACAGTGCCGCTGCCGCGCAGCAGCTGCGTGAACTCTTCGTTCGCGGCCATCAGACCCTCAGCGGCCGCAGACAAGGCGACCTGCCGGACCTTCGCCAGCACAGCAGCGGTGCGGCCGACGAGCGTCGGGTTCAGACGCTCGATCGCGTGCCGGAGGTCACTCTCGATGAAGACCTGCTGCGTCGTGCGCGGGAGGTCTTTGCCCTCGACGTGCGACCAGCCCTGGGCGACGAGCAGCTTGATGAGCCCCGCCTGGACGGTGTTCTTCTCGGTGTAGCCAGTCATGCTGCTGTGATCACGTCCTCGTTGCTCAGCAGATCGTCATAGGTCGCAGGGATCTCATGCTCACCGGAGAGCAGCACCGTGAGCAGGTTGCTGCGGAGGGTGCGGAGGGATTCTGCGTGGGTGCGGGCGGTGTTTTGGTTCGACACGAGCGCTTCGTAAGTTGCGACTTGCTCGGTGCGGTCGTTGGTCTCCTTTGGCCACGGGATGGCCATCGCGCGCAGCTTGGAGGCCGCGATGTTACCCAGCCCAGTTGAGCCGGAGGCAGCCCTCGTGACTTCGGACTGAAAACCTGGCCGTCGCATCATCCAGTAGAGGTAGGCGCAGTCCTCTGGAATGAGGGGCTCCAAGATGAGCTGAAATGCGGACACTGCTGCGCCAAGATACTCGTCGGGCACCCGATAGACGTTGCCGATCCTGTCATGGTTCCCGTTGGTGCGGATTGCGACGATGGAGGAGGGTGTGAGTCTGCCTGTCTTCGCGCTGAGACCGGCCACATAGGTGGGGTCTCCGGCTACAGTGCCGTCGGGCTTTGTGTTGGTGATGGTGAGGACAGGATCCCCTCCGTCGTCAGGCGGCCGGACATCGACCTTTGCCCAAGATGCGCCGGATGAGATTGTCGCCACCGAGCCGATGGAGATGTCGGCCGCATCGTCTGCGGCATCAAGCACTGCGTTGAGAAGTTTCGCAGCAGAACCAGCCTCACCCTCCGCCGCCGCGATCGCATCATCGACGGCCGCGATCAGGTCCACGATCCGGCGCTGCTCGGCGAGGGGTGGGAGGGTGATCGAATACTCGAGAAACTGGCCTTCCTTCCACCGGCGCCGGCTCTTTGTAGTGCCGGTCGCCTGATCGGCGATGTCGCGCCACACCGACGGCTGCTGGAAGTGAAGGAGCAGGTAGCTCGGCAGCACGGTCGACTCGTCGAGATCGAACACGGGGAACTCGTTCGAGACTACGCCGCCGCTATGCTCCTGGGCTACAAGGGCGAAGGACCCCTCGGTGACGAACATCCGGTTGTAGATGAACTGTCCCGGACGAACCTCGAAGAGTCGTGCGGCTTTCATCTCCGATCCGAGCTTCGGCTCCCGTGCGAATGTGCCACCGGCATACCACTGAACTCCGAGGTTCACGTAGGTCGTGTCAGGATCAACCGTGAACGGCTTGACGTTCTGCGTCGCCACATCCTTCAGCCGAACCTCGCGCCACCCCTCACGCATCGAAGCCTGCTTCCCGAAGCCGCAGGTCCAGCGCCGTGCGCGCCGCGGCCATGGCTTCCTGTGCTTCGCGCAGAGCTGCCAGCGCAGCATCCACGTCAGCTTCCGCCTTCGTCTCGCCCTGGATGTACCGGCCGATGTTGAGGTCGTAGCCGAACTCCTGGATCTTCTCGCGCGGCACCAGCGACAGGGCGAGTCCGCCCTCGCCGTCGATGTCAGAGCCCTGCTTGTAGGCCGCGTCGATGACTTCGACATCGTCTTCGCTGAGGGTGTTCTGGTTCTTGCCGGCCTTGAACCTGGCGCGGGCGTCGATGAACAGCACGTGGTCTTTGCGCTCAGCAGTCTTCTCGGACCGGAAGATCAGCAGGCTGACGGGGATCGAGGTCGAGTAGAAGAGGTTGTTCGGCAGGCCGATGACTGCTTCGAGCTTGTCGTTGTCCACGGCCCACTGGCGCATCTCCGCCTCGCGGCCGCCGCGGAAGAGCACGCCGTGCGGCATGACGACGCCCACTCTGCCATCGCGGTCGTCCATCGTGGAGATCATGTGCTGGATCCACGCCCAGTCCCCGTTCTTCGCCGGCGGGACAATGCCGCCCAGAGCGCGCTTGTGCGGATCTTTCGCCCAGGTGTCAGCCGGCCAGTTGTTCAGCGAGAACGGCGGGTTGGCGATGACGACGTTGAACTTCCGCAGGCGCCCTGCTTCGTCGAGCAGCTTCGGCTCCCGGAAGGTGTCGCCACGCTTGATCTCGAAGTCCTCCACACCGTGCAGGTAGAGGTTCATCCGCGCGATCCCGGCGGTGGTGAGGTTCTGCTCCTGGCCGTAGAGGAACAGCGACCGCGGGTTCCCGCCGGCAAGCTTCACGGCCTCGACCGTCTCGACGAGCATGCCCGCCGAGCCACAGGCCGGGTCACACACAGAATCACCGGGCTGGGGGTCGAGGATCTTCACCAGCAGGTGCACCACGTGGCGGGGTGTGAAGAACTCGCCGGCCTTCTTGCCCGAGGCCTCCGCGAACTCCCGCAGCAGGTACTCGTACGCAGACCCCAGCATGTCGCCGGAGACGTGCGCGGGATCGAGCGTGAGCTTGTCGAACACCTGCATCAGCGCGCGCAGCGCTGCCTGCGGAAGTCTCTCTTGGTTGGCCCAGTTCACATCGCCGAAGACGCCGGCGAGCTTGCCGGGGTTGGCCTCCTGGATGGCGACGAGTGCGTTATTCAGAGCATGACCGGAGTTCTTCGTGACTTCGAAGGTCTCATCCCAATGCGCGCCGTCCGGGATGACGAAGGTCTGGTACTCCTCGTCTTCCTGCTCTTGCGACCAGTCGTCGCCGAGATCGTCGACGGCCTCATCGTGGCGGAAGTCGTAGACGTCGCTGATCCACTTGTAGAACAGCACGGGGAACACGTAGGCCTTGAAGTCGCCGGGGTCGACCGGACCGCGCAGCGCGTTGGCGGCGCCCCAGAGAGCCTGCTCCAGATCGCGCTGCGTGAGGTGGTCAGGGTTCGCGGGTGCGAGCGTCATCGTGCATCTCTCTTCGTGTCGTTCGTGCCGGAAGCAGTGGTTGCCGTAGCCGCCGTGCGTGCATCGAGCTCGCGGCGCGCGCGCACTCGCTCGCCGATGATCGCGCCGACAGCCTTCGGCTCGTCCGATGTGCACATGGATGCGAGTGTATCGATGCCGGGGACATCGGCTGTGTCGATGGGTGGGGTGCTGGGCGCTTCTCGTCTCCGTGTCAGTAGCAGGCGATCTCCGAGAGCCTGAAGGTATCCGCGCTGTCGTTGAAGTCCTGTAGGTGTGCCAACGCGCTCTCTTCGGGACGCACTTGGCCGAGGGCGTCGTTGGTCATTCCGACGACGGTGTCGCCCTGCAAGAGGCTGGCTTCGACGTAGAGCATGTTCGGGCAGCCGCTGATCGTCATGACCTCGTCATAGGAGCAGCGAGTGTATCCGCAGGTGTAGCTGCTCTTGTCGGCGAACCGGAAGTAGATGTTGCCGCTCTCGTAGATCGACCAGCCCAGGTCGGTCATCGTCGTGTCGGTGCTCTTCGTCGGGGGCTCTGCAGGCTCAGCGGGTGTCGCCGGCTCGATCTCCTCGCTACTGGCGTCTTCTGGCTCGTCGTCGGACGGCTCTTCGGCAGCCGGCGACGAGGAGCTCGACGGTGCGACCTCGGCCGGAGGGGTGAGCCCGACAGCGATGGTCACGACGATCGAGAACACGGTCGCGAGAGCGGACAGCACGATGCCGGTGACCGCACGCCCCTTGGGCTGGCGTTTCAGGAGGGCGCTTGCGCCAAGCGCGACCCCGATGACGCCGATGATCGCGCCGATAATCGGGAGCCAGCCAATCAGAAATGCGCCGATGCCGACGATCAACGCCGCCGTTGCGGACCCTGTGCGCGCTGTGGCGGGCCCCGCAGTGTGAGTCGTCGGCTGTGGTGACGGCTCTGACCAGGCAGAGCCGTCCCACCACTGCATCTCACCGGAGGGAGTCGGGTACCACCCTGGCGGCGGGAGCTGGCTCGTCATGGCCACAGCCTATCTATGAGGTGGTGCGCGGGTGCCCAGTCTTCGGAGAGCGGACAGCGAGAGAGAATCAGCGGACCTACACTTCTGATCTCAGCCTGCTATCGGTATGACTGCGTCCGTGTCCGGCCTCGTGCGCGCGATCTGTGGCAACACCAAGTGGGACCCGAACGACCCGAATGAGAGCACCGCCGAGCGTCCGCGGCTCGGCGGATGTGCTTGATGCGGCGCTACCGCGCAACGAGATCTTTAGGCGTCGACCTGATTTGGGCGTCAAGCCGATGCGTCCCATCCGCGTAGAGTTCGGCGGTCGCGTGGAAGAGCTCATCGCGAGCGTCCGCTGAGCGGCCCCGGGCAATAGCGTCGCGGTGCGCTCACGCCGGGACGCGACGACTGAGCGCCCGCGCCTCTGCCGCCGTTCCCACAGCACCCGCCCACTTGCCGAGACGTGCCGGGAGTATCCGCGGAACGTGGTGGAACGTCGCTCGCTCGGCCACCAGAGCGGTGGTGCGCTCCACGATGCGATGTGGGGCGCTCGCCAGCCCGCCGCCGATCACGATGACGCCCGGATCGACCAGTGCAAGCAGCGTGACGATCGCGTCTGCCAGCGCGCCCGCGCCGCGCTCGACAACCTCCTGGGCGCGCTCGTCACCCGTCTCGTACGCCGCCAGGAGGTGCTTGGGTGACCCGCTGCCACCTGCTGCGTGCCAGGCGCGCCGCAGAGCCGGCGCCCCTACCACCGTCTCCAGGCAGCCCTTCTGCCCGCATCTGCAGGCCATTCCGTCCGGCTCGACCACGATGTGCCCGAGCTCACCGGCGACGCCGTGCGCGCCATCGACGACGCATCCTGCGACGATGTGCGATCCTGCGATGCCGGTACCGAGCGCGAGCGTGAACACGTCGTTGGCACCCGCACCTGCTCCCCATCGGGCCTCGGCGACTGCAGCCGCGCGCCCGTCATTGATGACCGAGACCGGAACTCCCAGTCGGGCCGCAAGGTCCGGCCCGAGGGGAAGGCCGTCGAGCGCGGGCAGATTCGCCGAGCGCCGGACAGTGCCGGAGGTCTCGTCGACCAGTCCTGGGACCGCAACCGTGACGGCGACAAGTCGGTTCTCGCCTGTTACCTGCCGGGCGATCGCGGCAAGGCCCTGGACGGGGTCGTCAGCCGGCGTCGTTACACTGCCTTCGGCGAGCGCATTTGGCATCCGATCCGAATCGTCTGCGGAGGCAAGCCGATACTTCACGCTCGAGCCTCCGACATCGAGGCCGAGCACAACGGCAGCAGTCATCGCGGGCACTGCGATCACCCCACGCTCCTAGTTGCAAGGCGCGCGAGGCGGCGTTCGGACTGCACGGCCGGGTCGGGCACCGGAACGGATGCCAGCAGGCGTCGACTGTAGGGGTGTTCCGGATGCAGCAGGACGTTGTCGGTGCGACCGAGCTCGACGATCTGCCCGGCGTACATGACGGCCACGCGGTCGGAGAACTCATGCACGACAGCGAGGTCATGGCTGATGAATAGGCAGGCGAAGTGCATGCGCTGCTGCAGTTCGCGCAGCACCTTGAGCACGGCCGCTTGCACCGAGACATCGAGTGCGCTTGTTGGCTCGTCGGCGATGATCAGCTCCGGCTCCAGCGCGATGGCCCGCGCGAGGCCGATGCGCTGACGCTGACCACCGGATAGCTCGTGCGGATAGCGGGTCGCGTAGGCTGCGGGAAGCTCGACGGCCTCGAGCAGCTCGCTCACCCGTGCCGTCCGGTCGCGGCTCGAGATCGGATGGGTCGCCCGCTGCACGATGAGCGGTTCGGCGATGGCCTCAGCGATCGTGGTGCGCGGGTCGAGGCTCGAACCCGGATCCTGGAACACAGCTCCCACGCGACCGCGCAGACGACGCTCGTCGCGGCCGCGAGCACCGCCGCGGCCGACCTTCTTTCCGAACAGGTGTAGCTCGCCGCCCGACATCGGCGCGAGGCCCAGTGCGACCTTTCCGAGCGTCGACTTGCCTGATCCTGATTCGCCGACGAGCCCGAGAATCTCGCCCGGCGCGATATCGATCGACACTGCATCGAGGGCAGTGAAGATCTGACCTGCCTTGCGGTAGGTCACGCTCGCTTCACGCAGCGACAGCACCGGCGTCACCTCCGGGGCAGACGCGGGCTCAGTGAGTTCGACGGTGCCGGTCTCGGGCAACCGCGGCACAGCGGAGAGCAGGTGCTTGGTGTAGTCGGCCTCGGGCTGCTGCAGCACGCGCGCGGTCGTTCCGACCTCGACCATGTCACCGCGGTACATGACGGCCACCCGATCGGCGATATCGGCCACGACGCCCATGTTGTGGGTGACGAGCAGAAATGCCGTCCCCCGCTCGGTTGCCAGATCACGGATCAGATCGAGGATCTCGGCCTGCACGGTGACATCGAGGGCCGTCGTCGGCTCGTCGGCGATGATGAGCTTCGGCTCGCAGGCCAGAGCGATCGCGATCACGACGCGCTGTCGCTGGCCACCAGACATCTCATGCGCATAGCCGACCGCGCGACGCTCCGGCTCGGGAATGCCCACCCGGCGCAGCAGTTCGACGGCCTGCTTGCGGGCTTCGGACTTCGTCGCCTTGCCGTGGTTGAGCAGAGCCTCGGCGATCTGATCGCCGATGCGCATCGAGGGGTTCAGTGCCGTCATCGGCTCCTGGAAGATCATCGAGATCTCCTGCCCGCGCACGCCGTTCATCTGCGCCTCGGTCAGTGCGGTGAGCTCGCGACCGTCCATCACGATGGATCCTGTGCGGGTCGCTGTCGAGGGCAGCAGTTGGAGGATCGACATCGCGGTCACCGACTTGCCCGACCCTGACTCGCCGACAAGCGCCAGGACCTCGCCAGCGTTGATCTCGAGGTTGATGCCCTTGACCGCTTCGACCGGACCGCTGTCGGTGCGGAAGGTGACGCTCAGGTCACGGATACTCAGCAGAGGTGCGTTCGCGCTCAACGGTCGCGTCCCTTCACGTCGAAGAAGTCGCGTAGGCCGTCACCAATTGCGTTGAACGCGACGACGACCAGCACGATGCAGATGCCGGCGGGGAAGATCAGCCACCAGGCGCCCGCGTAGGTGTACTGCATGCCGCTTGTGAGCATGGCGCCCCAGTCGGTCGCGGGCTTCTGCAGTCCCATACCGAGGAACGAGACGTAGGCGACGAGGAGGATCGCATCGGCGACCTGGAACGTCGCGTTCACGACGATCGTTCCCACCGTGTTCGGCACGATGTGCTTCAGCACGGCGCGTCCGTGCGTGCCGCCCATCGCTCGCAGCGCCAGAACATACTCGCGCGACTTCAGTGAGATCGACTCGGCGCGCACCAGACGCGCCGGAACCAGCCACGAGACCAGACCAATCACGATGATCATCAGCGGCACCGATGGCTTCATGATCGCCGAGAGGATCAGCAGCAAGAATGTCGCGGGAATCGCGATACCGGCGTCGACGACACGCATCATCACGGCATCCATCGCACCGCCGACGTAGCCGGCGACGGCGCCCCAGAGTGTGCCGATTACGGTCGCCAGCACACCGGCGGCGAGACCGATCAGGATCGAGATCTGCCCGCCGATCATGAGGCGACCGAGCACGTCGTATCCGACGTCGTCCGTGCCGAGCGGGTGCCCGGCAGTGCCGGGAGGAAGCATCGTGTTTCTCAGGTCGGTGTGCACCTGATCGGTCGGGTGCACGAGCGGGCCGACGAAGCAGAAGAGCAGGAACAGCGCCAGGACGACGAGCCCGAACATCGCGAGCTTGTTCTGCCGGAACCGACGCATTCCGCGGAGGAACGGAGAGCCGGACGGGGAGCCGGCGAGGATCATTGTGGTGGTCGTCATGACAGCTCACCTCGGGTGCGGGGGTTCAGCAGCGCCTGCGTGAGGTCGGCCAGCAGTGAGCCGACGACCGTGGCGATAGCGATGACCATCACGCAGCCGAGCAGAACGGGGTAGTCGCCGGTCTGGGCGCTCGTCCAGAAGAGCAGCCCCATTCCGGGGTAGTTGAAGAGCGATTCGACGACGATCATGCCGCCGAACATTACGGGGAGGTAGTAGCCGAGCATCGCGACGACGGGCGTCAGTGAGTTGCGCACCACGTGGCGGCGGATGACCACCGACATCGGCGTTCCTTTCGCGCGTGCCGTGCGGACGTAGTCCTCCGAGAGGTTGTCGATCGTCGCCGAACGCATATAGCGCGAGATCGTCGCGATGATCCCGAGGGCGGCCGTTGCGATCGGAAGGATGAGCCCCGCCGGCTTCGACAGCACATCGGCGACCGTGTCGCCCTGGGGTGCGAGAGCCGGAGCCCACCGCAGCCACTGCGAGAAGATGATCACCAACACGAGGCCGAGGAAGAACGACGGCGTTGAGTAGATGATGAAGTTCCATGTTGTGAAGATGTAGTCGCCGATCTTGCCGCGGCGCATGGCCTGGTAGATGCCCATCGGGATGGCGATGAGCAGAGCCACCAGCATCGAGATGAGCGCCAGCACCAATGTCTTAGGCAGACGTTGGCCGATCGCATCGGCGACCGGGCGATTCAGCGTGAACGAATCGCCCAGGTCGCCGACAGCGAGTTGCGCGACGAAGTTAAGGTACTGCTGCCAGAGAGGCAGGTCATAGCCATTCGCCTTGTTGAAGGCGTCGATCTGCTCCTGCGTGGCCTGCATGCCCAGGATGCCCAGTGCCGGGCCCTGCGGCATGGCCAGGTGCAGCAGCGCGAAGACGATCAGCGTCACGATCAGGATGACGATGACGCCTTGGACGATTCTCCGGGCCAGGAACTTCCAGATCCCGAAGCGATTGCTCGTCGTCCGTGTCGTACTTCGCGCTGCTTGCGCCATGGTTGTGCCTTTGCTTTTACTTCGTCGTCGCGGAGGTGTTCAGCTCACTTGGTCCAGGACCAGCGCTGCGGGAAGAACGACGCACCCGGGTCCTGGTGCGCGATGTCCAGGCCGTCCTTGATGACCGAGACCTGGTACACCGGGTTGGGCATCCACATCACGGGCAGGTCGGTGGCCAGTAGAGCCGAGTACTTCTGAGCGATCTCCGAGTCGGTGGAAGCGGTCATCTGGTTGATGAGCTCTTCGGCCTCGGGGTTGTCGTACTGACCGGCGTTCCACTTGGTGTCCTTGGCGAAGACCCGCTCACCCGTCGGGTAGGCGGGGAAGTACCACGAGCCGGCCGTGCCGAAGAAAACGAGCTCCCACGAGCAGGTGGTCGAGCCCTCAGCCTTGCACGACTGCGCCTCGGTGAGCACCGAGTCCAGCGGCTTGGCGTCGATTGTCATCGCGACGCCCACCTTGGCGAGCGACGACTGGATCTCTGCCATCATGTTGTCGGTTTCCTGCGAGCCGTTCTGCGTGGTGACGACGATCTCAGCCTTCGTACCCGCGGCGATGCCGTCGCCGCACGCTGCGTCGCCGACACCGGGCGTGGTGCACTCGAAGATGCCGTCGGAGTTCTTCGTCCATCCGTGGTTCGAGAACAGCTCTTCTGCCTTCTCCTGATCAAAGGGGTAGGGGTTGTTCTTCTGCTCGTCCGAGAGGTAGGCCGAGTCCTGGGTCTGCGGCACGGGGCCATAGTCGGGAGTCGCAGCGCCGTGCCAGACGACCTCGGAGATGGTCTCCTGGTCGACGGCGTGCTGCAGTGCCTGACGCACATAAAGCTGCTTGTAGAACGCGCCCTTGTCCGGGTTGGCGAAGTTGTAGGGCATGTAGGTGATCGACCAGCCGGCCCACGGCTCGACCTTGTAGCCGAGGTCGGTGAACTGCTGCTCATTGGTGAGTTGCGCACTGGTGACGTAGCCGTAGTCGACCTCACCCGAGCGCACGGCGTTCATCTCCGCGTCCGCCGAGGTGAAGGGAAGGAAGGTGACCTCGGCGATCGAGGGCTTGTCCTCGCCGGTGTACTCCTTGTTCGCGGTGAGCACGACCTCACCCGAGTCCGACCAGCTCTTGACCGTGTATGGTCCCGAGACGGTCTTCCACAGCTCGTTCGTGGCGTAGGTCTTCATGTCCTTCGCCTCGGCGAAGAGGTAGTCGAAGACCTCGACGGCCGTCGCGCTGTCGCGGTCGAAGTCACCGATCTCGCCGTCTGCGCTGGTCTTGTCCCACGCGTGCTGTGGCATGGGGTAGACGAGGCTGAGCTGGTTGGCGAGCAGGAACTCCTCGTTGTAAACCTTGTCGAAGGTCAGCGTGAAGTTCTTGTCGTCGACGATCTCGAAGGCCGTGATGTTGTCGGGGATGCGGCCGGCCGAGTAGCCTCCGGTCTTCTCAGCGTTGAAACGCACGAGGTTGTACCAGAACTCGACGTCGCGCGAGGTGACGGGTTCTCCGTCCGACCAGTTGAGGTCGTTGAGCGTGATGGTGACCGACAGGTTGTCGTCACTGAACTTGTAGGACTTCGCGGCGGAGGCCTTCTGGTCCCACTCCATCTTTCCGCTTGTGCCGTTGTACTCGAACAGACGCGGCCACATGGTGGCCTTGATCGCGCTGTTGTGCGTGGCCATCGTGTCGGGGCTCGAGATCGGCAGGATCCAGTTGGGTCCCGTGCCTGCCGGCAGGGCGTAGCTGACCGAGTCCTTGGCGTCGGCACTGCCGGTGCCTTCGCCGCCGGATGCCGCGCATCCGGTCACGACGAGAGCCGCCGCTGCCATGAAGCTCAGGGGAGCTACGAGCCGTCGCATCGCTGACTTGCGCATTAAACCTCCTTGTTTACACGGTCGAGACGAGCATTGGTTCGTAGTTTTCTCGACGCAGTTTCAATTATTCACGAAGAAAGTCTGCTTGCAATGTTTACCTAGTTACGGTTGAGTAACTAACTTTTTATGATTTCGAATGAAGTGAATACTGCGTGCAGCGTCTCCGTGGATTCACGCACCACAGCACGCTCGCGGCAGAGCTCGCGACTGTCCCTCCAGACGCGGGGACGATCGCGAGCTCGGGTGCGTGATCAGCCGAAGAGACGTGCGGAGAGCTCCGGATCGCCGTCGAAGCTGTCGAAGGGGAACATTGGTCGCTGGATGCGGTGATGCCCGAGCCGCTGCAGATCCTGGTCTACGCCACCGGGCGTTAGCGCCAGCGTCCATCCGTGCTGTGCGTCGTAGAGGGTCGGTTCGAGGTAGCCGATCTTGGTGACGACGATCTGCGCGGTTGCAGGGTCGAGTCCGATCGAGGTGAAGTCGGCGATCTCGTGGTACGCCTTGCGGAACTCGGTGATGATCGCGTACAGGCCGCCGACGCGGATCACGGCAATCCCTCCTGCGTCGACGTCTCCCTCGTGCAGGCTGTGGAGCACGCCTGTGATCTCAACCGGGCCGTGCGGGCCGTGGTCGACACGGGCGCCGGCGGTGACGGTGACCGTCTCTCCGACGGTGCGCCGGCGCAGTTCGGCGAGCGCTCCCTTGTCGAAGATTGAGCCGACCAGCACGGTGGGCGCACCCTCGGTGGTGAGGCGCTCGTCCTGCAGTAGCTGGGCGAGCGTCCAGGTCACGTCGCCCGTGCCTCCGGCGCCCGGGTTGTCGCCCGAGTCGCTGATGAAGTAGGGAGTGTCGACCGCGGCGAGCCCCGCGTCTACCCCCTCGGCGAGGGTTCCCGGAGGGCCGACGAACTCGAAGTCGTCGCGCACGTTCCAGAAGGCCTGCCCCAGTTCTTCGGCTCCCGTCGCGATCGCCCCATCATCGGTGCCGGTCACCACGACGACGCCGTGGCAACGCGGCTCATCGGCCCAGGCGTAGCCGATCCAGATCGCGGCGTCGATGATACCCGGCCGCTGCTCGACCTCGTCGATGCGGGCGTAGAGGCTCTTCGCCGGCTCGACGCGGGTCGAGGTCTTCTCGCCCGGAAGCAATATTGGCACCATGACGTGCGCCCTGCGTGGCTTCGTGCCCTGCTGCAACGCCTCGATGAGGTTCTTGATCGCACGGTCACGGGTCTCCCACGTGTCTTCGTGGGGCGCGAGTCGATAGCAGGTGATGATGTCGACCTGCGAGACGAGAGGGTCGGAGACGTTGCCGTGCAGGTCCATGGAGGCCGAGACGATCGCGTCGGCGCCGATCACCTCACGGATGGCCGTGATGAGGTCGCCTTCGGCGTCTTCGAAGCCGTCGACGCTCATCGCACCGTGGATGTCGAAGAAGAGTCCGTCGAGCGGAGCCTCGGCGACGAGCGTGCGCAGTCCGTCGAGAATGCGGGCCTTGATCTCGTCGTAGACCTCGCGCAGCACGGCTCCACCGGGGATCGCGCGAGCGTAGTAGACGGGCAGCCATTCGGCGGCATCGAGGTGGGTGCCGTCGCGGAACGAGGTGTATCGCTGCACCAGGTCGTCGCCTTCGAAACGCTGGAAGTCGCGCGCTTCGGCGCGGTGGGGGGAGAACGTGCTCGATTCGATGGCCATACCGGCGATCGCGATGCGCGGAAGAGGTCGCTGAGTCACACTCCCAGCTTAGGCCGAGTTCGAATCTCTTACAGAGAAATCTTTGCGAAGATGTGCGACTTTATTCGATACTGGAGATTTGTGTGCGGAGTTGCCGATCGATCTGCGCGGGCTCCAAGAGCACGGCGAGCAGGGCATCACCCACGCCGCGAGCTCCGCCGAGGGGACCGGCGGCCGAGATGCTGATCTCGAGCAAGTCGGTCGACATTGGCAGGCACAACGTGTAGATCGCCTGACGGACTCCGGCGACGAAAGCATCCGCGGTTGCGAGCTGGCCGCCGATCGCGAGCACCTGCGGATTGAAGAAGTTGATGATCGTGGCGAGCACTTCACCCGTGCGCTGACCTGCCTCGCGTAGCAGCCCCGTGGCCCGGGGATGTGCATCGATCGCGAGGGCGAGCACGTCCTCGAGGTGATCGACGGCGACGCCGGCCTCGCGCAGCGCATCGACGATCGCCGATCCGCTGGCGACGACATCGAGGCATCCAACTCGTCCGCAGGAGCAGATCACGGGTGGCGCATCGGCGAGAGCCACGTGGCTGATGTCCCCGGCAACGCCGCGGAAGCCTCGGTAGAGCTCGCCGCCGGCGATGATGCCGCAGCCGATACCGGACCCCGCCTTCACGAACACGAGCTCGCTGACGCGCTGCCCACGTTCGACGAACTCTCCCATCGCCATCGCGTTAGCGTCATTCTCGACGTGCGCGGGGAGTTTGGTGATCTCCCGCAGCACGTCGGCGACGACAACGCCGTTCCAGCCAGGCATGCGCATGGGGGCGAGCAATCGTCCATCGCGCGAGTCGACGGGACCAGGCAGACTCATCGCTACACCTTCGATGCGGATCCCATCGTGCTCGGCGGCGAGTTCTTGCACAGCAGCCCAGATGCTGACCAGCACGCTGCGGGGGCCGTCGAGCAGCGAGAGCGGACGGGTAGCGTCGGCGAGTACGTCTCCGCGGCGATTCATCAGTACATAGGTGACGTGCCGTTCACCGAGGTCGATGGCCGCGATGGCCGTTTCTCCGGCGCGGACCGCCAGCATGCGAGGGCGGCGTCCCCCCTTGGAGGCGCCATGGCCGGTCTCTTCGAGGTAGCCATGGGCCAGGAGCTCGTCGACCCGCATGGCGACGGTCGAGGCGCTGAGACCGGTCAGTCTGCTGAGGTCGGCTCGTGATTGGGCGCGCCCGTTCAGCACGAGGCGGAACAGCTCCCCGGCGCTCGGTGTGCTCGTGACGTGCATCATCAGACCTCCAACTTGAATCCTTCAACGATACGGGTAACCGGGGCACTTGTGTCGAGCACCGCACGATCTTTCTTCATTCTCGTAAGTAAGGAACGGGTGGTGTGGACCGTGGCATTGGGTGTGATGTCCAGGCAGGTTGTTGAGCCTGCTGATGGGTGGGGCTCCGATCGCTGAGTGGTGTCTGTGATGATTGTAGAAGTGAGGCCAGCTGGGTAGCGCGGCTCGACGTTCTGCCTCGGACTCGTAGAAGCGGGCGTGGTCCCAGCCATCGGCGAGGGTGCGGTGGAATCGTTCGATCTTGCCGTTTGTCCGTGCCCGATAGGGGCGTGTGCGCTTGTGTCGGATCCCGAGCGCTGCGCAGGCGTCTTGCGAGACGTAGGACCTATGAAGGTCTTCGCCCGCCAGCAGATCACACGCGATTTGCACACCAACGTCCCTAGACATCACACCTACCCCAGTCGCTAGGCGGTGCTTCAACGTCACTCTCGTCCTGTCCGTATCAGCCCGACGCTCGTCGGGACACGAGGGCTTAGCCGGACGTCGCCGACTATGACTAGGGAGGCATGAGTTCGACCGAAGTACGCAAAGATCGGCGGCTCGTGCTCTATCGACCGAGCGATCTCGACGCATTCGTCGAGTCGAAGCTGGTGGGCTATCAACGCCGTACGCACCACCCGCGCCTTCAGCAGGACCGAGTTCAATCGGAAGGGGCCGCCGCGTCCCAACGTGAGCGCGCGGCCTCCTCGTCCAGCGCTGTCACTGCCGTGTCCTCTTCACGCTCGATGTCACCTAGCTGAAACTCCAAGTCGGTTGCACGACGCAGACCCTCTAACGCGGCAACGAGTACCGATCGATTCGGAAGGTCGCCTTCCGTAATCGTCCATCCCGCGAGCGAAAGTTCACCTCGCGACAAACTGCTGACTCTAGCCTGCGCGACAGCGAGGGATGGAACGGAGCCAGCGATCAAAGCGCGCAAGAAGGACTCAGTAGTCTGTTCCGGCGCAAGTCGGAAGATGGGGCGCGGAGCGGGCCGTCGCGGCTGGATGGCGTTGAGATAAGCCTCGCCGATGTTTGCTGCAGCGGGCCGGCTGCCGCAGTTCGAAAGGAAACTTGCCAAGAATCTCTGGCCTAGCATTGCGGCATCTACCACAAGCGCGTAGCGAAGCCGTCGGAGCTCGTCATCCGTGAGCTTCGCGATCGCCGATACTTGACCACCGAGATGTTCGTCGAACGACGCTTGGACTCCCGAGATGACGGCTTCAGTGTTTTCGTCAGCCCATGACCGCACCTGAGCTAGAACCTCGGCGCGAGTCTGTTCGATCTCGGTCGTTACGGCAACGAAGCGACGGGTTGCCCTGATCACTCGCTCCTCGGAGGGCGTGAGCCGGACGATTACACGCATCTCATCAATCTTGTCGTGTAGCAGTCGAGCCATCGCGCTGGGAGCTACTTGTGAGAATTGCAGATGAACTCTCACGCGGTCGGACGCTGTTTTTGCTTCGCTGAGCGCAGCACCTACGTCGCGCGAACTATGATTAAGTAGGCGAATCAACACTTGCGGATCTAGGGTTCCCAGGTCTTCATGGTCTGCCATGGCTACATTCTCTCCCCTGGCAGACACTCACACCTTTAGCCTCACCAGTTCTTGCTGAGCATTGAACGCTTCGGACGTGTCAGTTCCGTGCGGCGGCGTGCACACGCGCGACAACTTAGATCGCGTTGTTCGTTACCTCCAGGTCGCTCACCGTATGCGCTCAGGCTATTCTTCCGCGCCAGCACGCTCCACAGCGCGGTAGACCGTTGAGCGCGCTACCCCGAACTCTGATGCCAGTTCAGCGGTGGTGTGCTCGCCCGCACGGTACAGAGCTACCAGGTGCTTTTCCTGGGTGGGGGAGAGCTTCGGTTGCTTGCCGCGTAGCCGGCCTTTGGCCTTGGCGACCTGCATCCCCTCGCGCGTCCGCATCCTGATGAGGTCCGCTTCGAACTCGGCGAAGGTCGCGAGGATGTTAAACAGCATCTTGCCCATCGGGTCCGTCGGATCGTAGGCGCTGTTGCCGAGCTGCAGGGTGACGTCCTGCTCGGCCAGCTCGTCGGCGATCTCGCGAGCGTCGCGGATGGAGCGTGCCAGTCGGTCGAGCTTGGTCACCACCAGCACGTCGCCGGCGCGGACCGCTGCCAACGCCTTCTCCAGGCCAGGCCGCGAGCGGTTGGTGCCGGTCAAGCCGTGGTCGACGTACACGTTCTTCTTCTCGACGCCGAGGCCTGCGAGCAGGTCGAGCTGGGCGGCCAAATCCTGTTGCGCCGTGGAGACGCGCGCGTATCCGATCCTCATGCTTCATTGTTTCATTTGTGGCCCCTTGGCCGGGCATTTATGCGGGCGGGTCTAATGGGACGTTTCTGCCCGCGTGGATACGCGGATCACGCTGATGCGCAGAGTGTCCCGTAGGACGGTCGGCTTGCGGACGCGGTGCCGAACCGGGTTGCCCGGAGCGCCGCGCGGCCAACCAAGGTCGTGGCCAGGGAGAGGGAGGATGTGCCTATGGAAACTGGGGAGCGCTGGGCCTACCGTGCAAGAAGCATCGATCCGCTCGTCGAGGTCGAGGTGAAGCGACACGGGACGCAGAAGCCTGCCCGCGTGCTCGTCGGCTTCATCGGCGACGACGCCGAGGGACGTGAAGACTGGGTTCCGCCCGCACGCCTGAAGGTGCGATGGTCGGAGGTCGCCGCGTTCGAAGCGCTTGAGGCTAACTGGAGAGCGATCGAGACACATCCCGAACTGCGTCACACCCCCGAGGAGTACGCCGCTGACCAGGTGATGTCCATCGTGTTTGACTGGTCGCAGGTGTCGCTCGGGGGGCGCCGCTCAAACGTTGCCTGCATCACTGACGTGCAGGAGGTCGCGCGACGACTCGACCTCGACGAAGCTGACCTCCGAGCGGCGCCCGAGTCGTTCGAGGACGACGGCAGGCTGGTTGTTCCTTGGAGAACGGTCGAGCTCATCGCGCTTCGCGTGTGCGAGCTGTTTCCCGACCGCATCTTGCGGGCGGTCGAAGAGGAAGAAGCGCGGGTCCGTCATACCTCGATGCACGGCGAGAGGTGTTGGAGCGGTTCGCGCTCCTTCTTCGTCGAGCCGGAGCGTGTAGCGGAGCTGGATGAGGAACCGTACGGAAGGCCAAAGCGAGACCTCATCCGCGAGTGGTGTGGGCAGGAGGCGATCGTTCGCAGAGACGAACTCAGGGCGCTCCGGGAGGAAGTCATGCGTGTCGACGGTCTCCTGTCCGAGGCGATCAGAACGCTCCAGGAGGCGGGCCTCAAGGATCAGGCGGCGAGCCTGGAGCACCGATCCGGAGCTGCACTCGCCGAGGTTCGTGAGTGACGAGGGCCGCTGCGTTGGCGGCGCTGGGGCCGACGTCCCTCGGCTGTGCGTCTTGAGTGCTCGCGACATCCAGCAGACACTCTGGGACAAGGGATTCCTGCGCGTCGCAGCGGCATTCGACTGCCCCATTGCGGCGGACGCCATTGCCAACGACGCCGTGATCCTCAACTCCGACCGCGACTTCGGATACATCGAGTTGGCAACCGAGGGCCTGCTCCGGCAGGAGTACGTGGCCGTCTGACCCTTCGACCCGCCGTTCCCGATCCTCAAGGACAGCATGCCCACCTTCGCCATCTCCGACATCCACGGCCACGCCCTGCAGCTGCGCCGGGCGCTGGCAACGATCCCGCTGCAGGACCCGAGAACACAGCTCGTCCTTCTCGGCGACTACATCGACCGGGGCCCCGATTCCTTCGGTGTGCTTGAGCTAGTCCGGCAGGTTCAGCACGACTACCCGGATCAGGTCACAGCGTTGGCCGGCAACCACGACCGTTGGTTCCTCGACTGGCTCGACGGCGACGATGACGAACTCAACTGGCTGATGAACGATATCGACCTGGGCACAGTGAAGTCGTTGCTGGATCCGATGGCGCTTGCCCGGGCCCTCGGGCACGAGGAGCCGACCTCCGACGCGTCGAGCCTGGACGGCCCGACGATGAACCACAACATCAAGACTGCCGTCCGGGCGCGGCACGGAGAACTGATCGTCTGGATACGCGCGCTGCCACTTGTCCACGAGACCGGGTCGCACGTCTTCGTGCACGCCGGCGTCGACGAAGAGGCGGGTGACCTCTGGCGCCACGGAACGTCGGAGCACGTCTTCACCGAGAAGTTCCCCGCGACCACGGGCCCCATGCTGATCGGCAAGAGGATCGTCGCCGGCCATGTGGGCACCGCGTTACTACACGGCAGAGGGCTGCGAGGTGATTCCCAAACCCACGGAGTCTTCGCTGATGAGGGTCACCTCTACATCGACGGCAGCGTCGAGACCACAGGTCTGCTGAACGTGCTGCGCATCGACGACGACGGAGAGTGGTCAGAGACCGCAGTGGGCCTGGGCTGACGCCGGCGACATCCCCTCCCGCTCGCCTCGCTGGTAGGCAGCCGGCGGCCACACCGTGCACCGTGCACCGCGCACCGTGCACCGAACTCCGAACGCATGCCGGCTCGGTGGACGCGCGGCGGAGGCCGCGCCTGGAGGGGTCCTGAGATGCGGACGAATGCCCGCTGCGTGCGGTCAAGATCATGATCACTAGAGACGACGCGTGCGCGCAGCTGAGCGCTGCGATCGATTCCCACTCGACAGACTTCCATACCGCGGCCATTGAGGGGCCGGGCCGCGGCCGGGTCGCAGCAGGACGGCGACGACGTCAGCATCGTCGCTGTGCTGGGGCTCGTTCAGAGCTTCCTGGCAGCACGTGGCATCCCTGCGATCGACAACAGAGAGGACCTCGACGCGTTCGAGTTCTGGCTGGCCGTCGCAGGTCTGTCCATCCCGTGGGATCCCTACCGCGGCAACAGAGCATCAGCCGAAGAGCACTTGCGCGCCGCTGTCGTCGCCGGCAAGACCAAGGCGGGCTTCGCCGAGTGGTGGGACGACCAGATCGGGACGTTCTGACACAGGCGAACACCTCAGTAGAGTCGCTCACATGACCAAGGTGCCTCCGCTACAAGACCTCACCGCGGCCGCCATCGACGCGCTCACCGGTGAGCGATGGTCAATCAGGGATGCCGCGCAGCATGTCCCCGCGCGTCCCGGCCTGTATGCCATCTACGGCGATGAGCAGGCCTGGCTGGATCTTGGGCTCGGGGCGGCCTACGACCAGCCGCTCTATGTCGGCAAGGCCGAGAAGAGCCTGGTCTCCCGTGACCTGAACGGCCACTTCGCCACGAACCCGAAGTCCGCGCCGCGCACCGGCGGCTCCACCGTGCGCCGGTCGTTCGCCGCTCTCCTGCGCGATGCTCTCGATCAGCAGGCCGTCCCACGGAATCTCGCCAAGCCCGAGCGCTTCGCCAACTACGGTCTCGCCGAAGGCGGAGACGCGCGCCTGAACGAGTGGATGCATGCCAGGCTCACGCTGGCGGTCTGGTCGGCGCCGGCGGGCATGACTGTGCCGCTGGGAGATGTCGAAAGCGCGGTCATCGTGCGCTTCACGCCGCCGATCAACCTCGACAAGAACCCCGGCAAGCTCGCACGGCTCTCTGCCGCGCGGGCCGACATGGCCGCCGAGGCATCACGATGGCGCGCTGAAGACTCTCTTGCCCATCCTCCGATCGATGGAAGGCTCACTCCATGACCACCTCGCGTCTCGACGAGCGCCGCATCCGTGCCGCGATCGCTGCCTTCGATCTCATTGAGACGGAGGTCCGGCCGCACCTGGCTGCCGGCGGCAACCTGTGGACCAAGGGGTCAGGAGGGTACCCGCGCCGGCTTCGGCAGATGCTGATCGCGCTCGACAAGGGTCATGCGGTGACCTTCGCGACCCGGGACGCGATGCAGCTGTCGCAGGGCGAACGGAAGACCGAGCACGTCATCCCGTTCAAGCGGATCATCGTCGAGATCGTCGACCCGAGCCAGGCGGATCCGCGGTCGAACACGCACCGCGAGCCGATCGCTGGAGGACCTGCCACGTCGCCCGAGCACCTGCTGTCGATCTTCGATCAGCTCCTGCTGAAGTGCTGGGTCACCAAGGACGAACACGACCGGCTGAATCGCGCCGGCCGGAGCCTTCAGTGGGATGCGCCTGATGGCGACGGCTGGGCGCGGTATCGCCTCGCAGACGTGGTCGCCCACCCGCTCGCCTAGCCGTTGTGTGCGGGTCATGCCGAAACCCTCGACCAAGATGAGAGCTGATGCACGCGCTCGTCGTTGGACCCGCCGTCTGGCCGATATGCTCACAATGACCCGGCGGTGAGCTGTTCTCCCGGGATCTGGGGAGGGAGAGCCGGATGACGGACAGTGACGTGCGCGGTGGGACTGAGAGTGCGACCGAGGCCGTGAAGTACGAGACCAGGAGCGCTCAGACGGTCCGCGGTACCGAGAAGCTCATGATCTCGAAGTGGGAGAAAGACGGCTGGGAGCTCGTCACCCAGAACACCGGCAAGCTCCGAACTGAGCTCGTCTTCCGACGCCCCAAACCTCCGTTCCCGTGGAAGCCGCTCGCGATCATCGGCGGTGTGCTCGTGGTCCTGGGCATCTTCATCGCGATCATGGTCGCCGTCACCGGCGGCGACGAGAATGACGCCCCGGCGCCGGCGGACACCTCCAGCTCCGAAGCTGTCGCGCCGCGAGACGAGCCGTCGGAAGAGCCTGAGGAGCCCATCGCGACGGCTCCCGCCGAGGAGGCTCCGCTGACGGTCGAGAACAACGCCGACCTTGCTGCTCTGCTCACCGGTCCTCAGGACGGCCCCACCGTCGAGGCCTTCGCTCAGCAGTACGCCGGCCAGCTGATCGAGTTCGATGGCTCGATCGGGGCGATGAACAACCACGAGGGCTATACGACCCGATACGACATCCTCATCTCCTACGGCGACTACAGCGAGACTCATTCGAACGGCGGTCCGAGCTTCCAGTTCCGCGATGTGAACATCACGAACGACCTGCACTTCATGGGTGACGTTCCCGACACGATCGGTGTCGGCACCAACGTGCACGTCATCGCTCGGGTCGGATCGTTCAAGGAGCCGCTGTTCCAGCTAGAGCCGGTGGAGACCCGCGTGCGCTGAGTCGGGGCCGCTCTGGAGGGGCGACCGCTGATCTACTGGTCGATCCGCTCGGTGTCGGCGAGAAACTCTCCATCCAGGTGGGCTGACCCCGCTTCTGTCGGTGGCTCGAGAGTTCCGCTCACCCGCAGAGAACTTCGGCGCAAACGCGAGTTGGTGCGGCGGCCGAGGTGGCGGCGGTGGGGTGCGCGTGCGTGATGGGTGTTCCGCGCGGTGGAGTGCGTGTCTGCGGTCTTGGTGCTCTACCGCTTCGCGGCGGATGCGGTGTGCGCGGCCATCCAACTGTTCTCAGGCCTGTTGGGCCGAGATGCCATCGGCTCGACGAGCCAGAGCAGAGAAGAAGCGAGAGCCCCATCGCTGCGTGCGATGGGGCTCTCTCGTTAGCGTGCGGATTCGAAGACCTCGCGAATGACTCACGCGCGTTCTGGCGAGATTCTCGGCGCCGTGTTGACGCTTCTGATGATGTCCGCGAGGTACGGCGGTTTCGGAAGGGCCAATCCCAGTCGGTCGAAGTCCTCCTCGGTCATCGGAGGGTACGGCTGCGGATCTTGGACAGGCGTGGTCGGCTCATCGAGTTCTGCGCTCGTGTTGTCGGAGATATCTGATGAGCCCTCAAGCGAACTGTCTTCGTGCAGTTGATCGTCCATGTTTGACCGTCGCTTCGACTACCAGCTAGGAGAAGGTCAACGGATCAACGATGCCACCTGGTGCATCTCATGCTCGCGTCACCCTTCCTTGCATTTCGTCTCACGGCTACCAGCGCAGCCAAGCGTTCCGCTAAAGAAAGATGATGCAGTTCGGAGGCTCGGTGCCGCTGGGGTCTACGAGATGGACGCGCCGCCCGCGCTGAGTCTCCTCGTGAACATGGTCATACAGCGTCACAGCGCGCTCGATGATCTGTCGCTTGCTCATCCCGGCTTCCTTGGTGAGCCTTGCCAGGGTTGCGGCAGTCGAGCTGTTAACCGCGGTGCTGAGTCGGGCCTGGGGGCTGTCGGGGGTCGGGGTAGCCTCTGTGCTCACGACGGCTTCTTTCTGCTGAGGGCGATGAACACCCTCACTGTAGTTCAGCCGTAATGGCATGTCGCTTGACCTACCGGGCAGCGTGCCACGGGCACCCATAGCTGATTCCGCCCTCGAGCCTGCCGAGGAACTCGAGCGCGTTGTTCGTTGGGCGTGCCTACTGCGAGAATCCTGGTTCGTGGTTGCTTGCTGATCGAGCCGCTCGGCGCTGGCGCCTGCAGAAGCGGCGTCCGCGCTGTTCCAAGTCATCAACCAGCGCTGCCGGAAGACCCCGATCGTGATCACCACGAACCGCCATGTCGGAGCATGAGGCGAGATCCTCGGCGACACCAGTGGTTTCGACGTCGATGCGCTGTGATTCGCAGCGATCGCGCGAACGCTGGCACGCTGCGTGAGAGAGCCGTTAGCTCTTCGACTCGGTTGCAACCTACTCTTGTGCAGGCTTGTCAAAATAGTCGAACGCCATATGCGCGTCCGCGCTGTAGTGATGCTTGATCTGGAGGCGATGCTTGGAACTGATGTAGCGTCCGAGTAGCAACGTTGCGAGAGCTTGCTGGATGCAACTTGGGACCGAAACATCCTCGTCGGCATCGTGGTGCTTTCGATATCTCAGAGCCCAGAGGGCATCCTTGGCCCGCGCGGTGAGTGCGGCCCAATACAAGATCGCGCTGATCGCTATGTGAAGCTGTCGTCCCGTGGAAGAGTACGCCATCTCGCGCAACCGGCGAGAGATCAAGTATGCGACCTCCCCGGCCTCAAGCCAAGAAGAACAGACCGGCCATTCCTCGACGCCCTCATCCGGTTCGTCATCTGCGCTTGATTCGCCCTCCCCATCGCACTCGTTGCGCTCCACACTTCTCAGCACCCACCAGTCATCGGCGCTGACAAGGAACAGATCGATGCCAGCCTCATTGCCGATCTGCAGCCCCTCACCGCTGCCGAACAAGAAGACATCGCTTGTCATTTGCGGGTCGGCGAAAGATGGTGTGATGCCGAGCTTCTCGCATAGCTGGGCGACAGGGAGAGCGCGGAACGCTGTCTCATTCTCAGCCCAATACGTACTCCAGAACTCGAACTCCTGTTCATCCGGGTCGAAGGACTCGTCATTGTCGAAATCTTCCCAAGAGACGTCATCGAACTTGTCGCCGGGGGCCGGCTCGACGCCACCGTCATGCGGCGCATCAAGGGAAGGTGACGGCGCCGCGACGGGTTCTGCGAGCGCAGGGGCCCCTACGGAAGGAACAGACCCAGGCACTGATGGAGGCGGAGTGGAAGGACTTGGCGCAATGGGCGCATGAGGCACTTCAGCAACGGGCGCTGGCGATTCAGTCGCTCCTACCGAGGGGATAGTAGGTGTCGATATCTCGCGAATCGTCACCTGAACTGCTTGAAGCATCTCCCCGGCTCTCCGACGCGTATCTGGGTGCGTGTGACCAATACCCCGTGCTACAACGTTCAGATGCCTCACCACCTGAAGTAGCGCCTGCAGGCGCTCGGCGTCTCGGCCATCATCGGATCTCAGCATGAAGCCCAAATCCGGATCGACCAAGAGCTGGTTCTTCGATCCAAGTGCCGCCGCGAGGATCGACGCGTAAGTATGTGTCACTGCGAGCCATACGTCCGCCTCGAGGGCGTCACCCTGACAAAGAACCAGCGGAGCTTGCGCGGGGAACGGGTCGTTCAAGACTGGCGGGTAAGCAAGCCACCATGTGAAGTTGTCACAGTAAATGTCCCTGACGAAGAACGGCGCCTCGATGCGCCCGACCACCGATTTCGGTGTCGCCCCTGGGGCCTCCGTGACTCGCCCCCATTCAAGGTAGCCCTGCGTGGCATATGCGATGCCCTTCGCAGTGATCCTTCGGTCAGCCCACTTCATGCCGTGATGTTATCGCGAAGGACCGCTCCGGGGCTCGCCTGGCAACGGGCGTGGCAGAACGACCGCCCTCTCTAGCGAGCGCGTCGGCCCGACTCACTCAACGCAGCCCCCGAGGGGCCGCTTGACACCGAACTTGGCACCCGCCGTCGATGTCGACGCGGCACGGCCACTCTTGCAACCTCATCGGCTGTCCGTAGCCATTCACGATCTGCTCGATCGCCAGGACTGGCGTGTAACTGCTGGCAATGTGCGCCACGCCGTCTGGAAACTCACTCGTGGAGCCTAGGCACCGCATCATGTTCGTAACTACTGTCCATGACAGGTCGGCCAGATCAGATGCCACCTACTCATGCAGCGGCCCCTCGCGGACGGCCTCGAAGTCACGGGAGGCGGTCAGCGCGCGGCCTCTCTCGAGCTGGATGTCGATGTCCTCGCTATCCGAGACGGCCTGCCGTGCGTGGTTTGATGCGCTGGTGTGGTGCTTCTTTGGCGCGATGGCTGAACGTCGGTGGCACCGTCTGCGGAGGGCGCCTCTCAAGTACGCTTTATTCCAACAACAACGGCGGCGGTGGCCTTTGCGGGCTTGTTGGTGGTGATCATGCGGTCGGATGAGGTGCGTGGCATCCTCACTGATCTGGTGCGGCGGGCGTTGACGGTGTCGTGATCGGTCGCCGAGGTCGGGTGTCGGTGCGCGGCGTGTTGCGCGGTGAGCGCGGTTCGGTCGCGGCCGAACTCGCTGTGGCGCTTCCTGCGGCGCTGGTGGCGGTGCTGTTCGGCGTGGGTGCGCTGAACGCTGCCGCGACGCAGGTGGCGTTGCAGGATGCTGCGGCGGACGCGGCCAGGCTGCTCGGGCGGGGCGAGAGCGCCGCCCGAGCAGCGGGTGTCGTCTCGGCGGCAGTCAGCGGGGCGCGTTCGTCGTCGCAGGGTGCGGGTGATCTGGTCTGCGTCACGGCCTCGGCCGACCTTCGGGTGGGCCGGATCATCTCGGTACCGCTTCGGGCATCGAGCTGCGCTCTCGCGGGAGGGCTGTGAGCGTGCGGCGGATGGAAAGGACGAGACGATGGCAGGAACGGCTCTTGCGGCCGGCGTGCTGACGGTGGCCGCGACGCTGTCGCTCGGTCTGGCGGCCGTGGGCGGTGCCGCGGTCACCGCCCAGCGTGTGGCGGGGGCGGCGGATGCTGCCGCGCTGGCCGCCGCGGATGCCGCATCGGGAGCGGTCATGACCGGTGAGGATCCGTGTGCGCTCGCAGCACGCGTGGCGGCGGCATCCGGTGCCCGCTTGTCAGCCTGCCAGGTCGACGCGCTCACCGCCACCGTCGAGGTACGGGCGGGGTATGCCGGACTTGTCGCGCTCTCGCGGGCGCGCGCGGGGCCGCCGGCGGGCGGGTGACTGCATCAGGCAAGGCTGGCTCGCACAGGACGTGGTTCCCGGACACGACATGGCCGCGTAGCTGTCGGGGCAGCATCGTGCTTCAGCGGTGGCGTCTTTCGACGCGGTGCGGGGTCAAGTCCTGAGAAGTGGAGGATCGGATCCGTGACCCTTTGAGGGTGGGGTGTCGACCTCGCGGTACCGGTACCCGTTGCTCCGGTTCACGCGGTCATCGCTGACCGTGCCGTAAGAGGTGCCGCAGAGCTGCTTGGCGTCGGCGGACAACAATACGCTGATGAACGTGGTCAACATCTCCCGGAGCAGGTCCGGGGACGCCCGGTCGAGCTGTTCGCCGAGGAAGCGTGCAGGGTCGACACTGGGTACGATGGTCATCGTCGTGGTACCTTTCGAGATGGATGTGAAGAGTTCTCTCGAAGGATCACGCGGTGATCGTCGCCACGTTCATAGCGACACGACCACCGGATCCGTTCCTCGACCGTTGTGGATTCGGTCGACAGGGGTTTGGCCTCCGATGTCGAGGTGGGTTCTGTCTAGGTTGTGGTGGTCGAGCCAGCTCTGCAAGCCTGCCGCGCGCTAGGTGTTGGAGGTCCAGAGCCTGGCGCAGGCCCATACGGTGGCGAGGGTGCGGTTCAGACGTTTGACTTTCCCGTCGGTCCAGGGACAGTGCGGTGTGATGAACCTCTGCGTGATGCCGTGGGTGTCAATCACGTCACGGAATGCAGCGGAGTAGCGGTAGGCGAACGCGCTCAGCCCGACGGTGCAGACGCCACCCGCCGTCGTCCGGGAGCCGGGCATTCTCGTGGGACACGAGAAGCCTCCGTGTGATCGAGCTGAAGAACTAGACAGCTTCAACTCGACACCGGAGGTTCCTCCTACATCAACAACGATCCAGGTCAGTACACCTGGTTCAAGGTCCCATCCACTCCTTTTGTGGCCTATAACCCCTGCCGGGTCCCTATCGTTGTGTGGTCGCCGCTCAGGTGCAGACCTCGTATTGCAGGGTGACCCACCCCGGGGTGCGGGTACCGGTCGTTGCTCGCACATCGGTGACCCCTGTAGTGCCTGTGGCCGTGGGGGCCAGGTAGTCGCTCCCGTATCCGCCGTCTCCGACGGCTGCCACGACGGTTGCGTAGGTTCCCGACCAGTATGCGCGCGAGACGTTGCCGCTGCCACCACCGGCATATCCGCCGCCGCCGGCTGCAGATGAGGCATGAACGCGTGCGTTCTGGCCAGCGACCTGACTTTCCACCCAGTTGTACAGGCCGTTGGCACCGTTCCCGGGCACACCTCCCGCTCCGCTTGCCCCGTTGAACGCATTCTGCCAACCCAGCGTCGCTGGATCGCCCGATGTTGCTGACGGTACGGTGCCTCCGGAGCCGCCTGTAGCGCCCGAAGCGTCTTTTCCGAAGCCTGCGTAGATGTGGCGGTCCCAGCTGCCTTGGATGTAGTCGTAGCCGTGATCGGCGCCCCACACCATGTACTGGTACGGAATCCAATCCGGATCCGATTGCGGCACCCGCCCAGTCATATGCCCCTGTCCGGGAGCGCCACCGGCGACGACGAGGGGTGTGCTCCCAAGGAGGATCGCTGATCCACCGCCACCAGACCCCCCGACTGCTCCGTACAGGTTGGTGCCCGCGCCGGGCTCGGGCGTGTAGACACTGTGGCCGCCGTTGCCGTAGCCCTGTCCGCCGTACCACCCTGCGGCCGAACTGAGATCCTGAGGCTTGTATCCACCTTGCCCGACGATGAGGGTGAGCACGTCGCCCGGCGTGACCTGCAGAGTTCCTTGAACCAGCCGGGCACGCGAACGGTCATAGCCGTTGCGGGCGCCGCCGGCACCACCGGCGACCGTGAAGCTCAAGCTGGTCACGCCCTGCGGCACCACGAACGTCGTTGTGGTCGCTTCGGTCTGGTTGGCTCCGGTGCCTGGGGCAGGAGCATCGAAGCGGGCCGGAACGCAATTCGTGCTCGCCGAAGAAGCGGGCAGTGCGACCGCTGCCGCGATGACGGGCACTCCCCACGCCGCGCTCTTGGTCAAGGTGCGTCGTGTCATCTCTGCGTCCTGCAACCTATGACGCGTCTGATCGTGTGTCATCTCTCTCCCCGATGAGTTGTTGCCCGTGGGCGTGAATGCGCGCATCCCCATGCGCTGGGTTCATAATCCACTGAGTTCTCTGGTGCATGCAAATTGACCGCGTTCCTCGTCGACGGCTATCGATCTGCCCGCATGCGACGAGGGCGATTGCGCTCCCACGCCAGTCGTATCACGGTGGCGACGACGAGCGCCGCGCCCGTCGTGACCACGACCACTGTGGGGCGCAGATCCACGAACGCCGCCGCGACCGCGAGCAGCATCCCGACCAGCCAGACCGTGATCGGCACACCCAGTTCAATATTGCCGACGGCAACAGCTATGCAGGCGACGAGCGCTCCCACGACAGCCAGCGCTGCGCCGACAGTGCCGATGTATCCCAGGGTCTCCGACAGCTGGTGAGCTGAGACGAGTTGCGTCATGAAGCCTCCGATTAGATTCAGTGCGTGGTGCGGAGCGCTGTACGGTGTGCCTCTCGTTGCTTCTGAGACGTCACCGTCCAACAGTGCCGGGTGAATCCGGGTGAGGCCGTTGGGTCCCGTCTCACCCGGATGGAGAGCACTCGGTTACTCCGTCGGGTAACGACTCTTCGTGGCGCTAGGGATGGACCGCGAAGAATTGTGACCCACTGAATGAGAGTCGTGTCCGGTCTGTTCATTACGCGGATCCGCTGATCTTTTGTGGAGTGCCTGGGGCAGCCACGTGGCGCAACTCACAGCTTTTCCCTTACCAGTTCTCGCTACGCTGGCAGTGCCCACCCGTGCCGTGCGGACCGTACAAGAAAGAACACCCGTGAGCATTCCTCGAACCTCCACCGACCAGGAGGGCGGATATCCGAGCCCTCTCGATCTGATGAGAGGGGGTGAGATCGGATGCTGATCGCGGCGCTCACACTGTTGCTGGGCGTGCTGCTGACGCTGGCGATCATCGCTGCCTGCGGGTTCTTCGTCGCGCAGGAGTTCGCGTACATGTCGGTCGACCGGTCGCGGATGGCCGCTCACGCCGAGAAGGGCGACCTTCAGGCGAAGCGCGTGCTGGCGATCACCAAGCGCACCTCGTTCATGCTCTCGGGCGCCCAGCTCGGCATCACCGTGACGGGTCTGCTGATCGGTTACGTCGCCGAGCCGTTGATCGGTCAGTCGATCGGCACGCTGCTCGGAGGCGTGGGCCTCGATCCCGCCGTCTCGGTGCTGATCGGAACGACCGGGGCGCTGTTGCTGGCCACCGTCGTGACGATGATCTTCGGCGAGCTGTACCCGAAGAACCTCGCCATCGCGAGCCCCGAACCGTTGGCCCGTGCTCTGGCCGTGCCGACGCGCATCTACCTGCTGCTGTTCGGTTGGCTGATCGCCGTGTTCGATCTCGCCGCGAACGCCCTGCTGCGCCTGCTGCGCATCGAACCCCTCGAAGACGTCGACGCCAGTGCGACCGCTCGTGATCTCGAAGCGATCATCGAGGACTCCCGCGCCAGCGGTGACCTGCCCGATGACCTGTCGATCATGATCGATCGCATCCTCGACTTTCCGCAGCGCGACGTCGAGCACGCGATGGTTCCGCGCTCGCGGGTCGACTCCGTCCAGCCCGATACGACGATCGCCGAGGTGCGCGCGATGATGGCCGTCGGTCACACCCGCTACCCGGTGGTCGGCGATGAGGACGTGCCGGTCGGCGTGGTCGAGCTGATCGACCTGCTGCGCTCCGGCGGCTCCGACGATGCTCCGGTGAGCACGATCATGCGCGAACCCGTCATCCTGCCCACCGCGATGCGTCTGCCCGTGGCGCTCGATCGCATGCGCCTCGCGCGCAACGAGATGGCCTGCGTCGTCGACGAGTACGGCAACTTCGACGGCATCCTCACCATCGAGGACCTCACCGAGGAGGTCGCCGGAGAACTCTCGGACGAGCACGACGACGCCCCCGACCCCCTGCGCATGCACGACGACCGCTGGTGGATCGACGGCGACGTGCACCTCGACGAGGTCGAGCGTCTGGTCGGATACGACTTCGACGAGGACGACGATGAGGATGAGACGATCGCGGGCCTGATCATCCGCGAGTACGGAGACCTGCCCCCGGTCGGCGCCATCGTCACGATCAGCCTGGCCGACCGGCCGAGCGAGACGGTGCAGGGCCTGCGGATCCACCGGAGTCTGGAGGTCGAGGTCATCGAGGTGGCGCGGCTGGTGCCGTCACGGGTCGCCGTGCGTCTGCACGAGACCGACGACGACGCGGATGCTACCGCCGACGCGCCCACCGAGGATCGACGCGACGAGGAGGCGGCACGATGAGTTGGTGGATGGTCACGATCATCACGATCGCTCTGATCGTGGCGAGTGCGTTCTTCGTCATCGTCGAGTTCGCGCTGCTCGCCGCGCGCCGTCATCGGCTCGAAGAGGAGGCCGAGCACAGCGCCTCGGCCCGTGCTGCGCTGCGCAGCGTCAACGAGCTGACCGTCATGCTCGCGTTCGCCCAGCTGGGCATCACCGCCTGTACGTTCCTGCTCGGCGCGATCACCAAGCCGGCTATCGACTACGCGTTGGCGCCGGTGCTGGTGCAGTGGAACGTGCCGGCGGTCGCCGCCGACATCATCGCGTTCATGATCGCCCTGGTGATCGTCACCTTCCTGCACCTCGTCATCGGTGAGATGGCGCCGAAGTCATGGGCGATCGCGCACCCCGAGACCGCTGCGAAGTCGACCGCGCTCGCCGCCCGCGCGATGACGTGGCCGCTGCGCCCCTTCCTGCTGTGGATCAACCACATCGCGAACCGGCTCGTGCGGGCATCCGGCGTCGAACCGGTCGAGAAGGCCGCGGTGGGCGGGCAGGACGCCGACACCATCCGCGAACTCGTCGCGCACTCGCGCGCCGCCGGCGCTCTCGAGGAGCAGTACTCGCGCCCGATCGTGCGCGCCATCACCCTGGGGTCATCGACCGTGGGAGATATCGTGCGCACCGATCGACGACCGACGGCAGTGGCTGAGAATGCCACGGCCGCCGACGTGCAGGCCGCGGCTGAAGTATCCACGCATCTGCGCATCCTCGTCGGAACGGGCGCGGACTGCCGTGTCGCGCACGTGCGCGACACCCTCGGGGTCGCCTCCGACACGCCGGTGGCGCAGATCGCCCGTGTGCCCCTGGTGCTCGCGCCCGATGACTCCGCATACGACGCTCTGACCCGTATGCGCGCCGCTCGTGCGCAGTTCGCGGTCGTCGTCTCCCAGGCCGAGCTCATCGGTGTGGTGACCGTCGATGACCTGCTGCGGCAGATCCTTCCGACGGCGGACCAGATGGCGGGTTGAGACCGTCACCGGGCGCGGCCTCGGCCGCTCCCGGTGACGATCGGCGCCGTCGTCCGGCGACGGACAGGGCCGGTTCCGCGTACGCTGGTGTCGTTGCCGTCTCGCTAGCCCGTGCGGGCACACGCGGAGAACGTGACGACGAACCCCTCTTAACGCATACCCCTTTCCGATGAATTCGGTCATCGGTACTCTCGGCTCACGCCGGGAATGCGGTGTGTATGGTGTGCTTCGAAGAAAGGACGCACCCTTGGCTGAAGGCAAGAAGCTCGTCATCGTCGAGTCCCCGACGAAGATGCGATCGATCCAGGGCTACCTCGGTGATGGCTACGAGGTGCTCAGCTCGGTCGGCCACATCCGTGATCTGGCCGACAAGAAGGACATCCCCGCCGACCAGAAGAAGGCGTACGGGAAGTACTCGATCGACGTCGAGAACGACTTCGACCCCTTCTACGTGGTCTCTGACCGCAAGACGAAGACGGTCGCCGAACTGCGCCGCGCGCTCAAGGGCGCCGACGAGGTGCTGCTCGCCACAGATGAAGACCGCGAGGGCGAGGCGATCGCCTGGCACCTGCTCGAGACGCTCAAGCCCAAGGTGCCCGTCAAGCGCATGGTGTTCCACGAGATCACCAAGGACGCCATCCAGGCGGCCGTCGGCAACACCCGTGAGCTCGACATCGCGCTGGTCGATGCGCAAGAGACCCGCCGCATCCTCGACCGTCTGTACGGCTGGGATGTCTCGCCCGTGCTCTGGTACAAGGTCAAGTCCGGTCTCTCGGCGGGCCGCGTGCAGTCGGCCGCCACCCGCATGATCGTCGAGCGCGAACGTGAGCGCATGGCCTTCGTGTCGGCCGAGTACTGGGACGTCGAGGCCGACGCCGCCGCAACCGGCAAGTCGTTCCGCACGCGCCTGGTGCGCGTCGACGGCGGACAGCTGGCACGCGGTACCGACTTCGACGACACCGGCAAGCTCAAGAAGGCCGTCGTCGTGCTCACCGAGCAGCAGGCGACCGCGCTCGCAGAGGCGGTCGACGCCGCCGCATCGGCGACCGTCAGCAAGGTCGAGGCCAAGCCCGGAACCCGCAGCCCCTACGCCCCGTTCACCACCTCGACGATGCAGCAGGAGGCCGGTCGCAAGCTCTCGATGAGCGCCAAGCACGCCATGGGCGTCGCGCAGCGTCTGTACGAGAAGGGGTACATCACCTATATGCGTACCGACTCGGTGGCGCTGAGCGCGCAGGCGACGCAGGCCGCCCGCAGCCAGGCCGTCGCCCTGTACGGCGACGCGGCCGTGCCGCTGAAGCCCCGCGTGTACAAGTCCAAGAGCAAGAACGCGCAGGAGGCGCACGAGGCGATCCGCCCCTCGGGCGACACGTTCCGTACGCCCTCGTCGGTGGCATCCGGACTCGACCGCGACGAGCAGAAGCTGTACGACCTGATCTGGAAGCGCACCGTCGCCAGCCAGATGTCGGATGCCAAGTACGAGACGACCACGGTCACGCTCGAGGTCGACGCCGACGGGCAGACCGCCGAGTTCACCGCCTCGGGCACCGTGTACACGTTCCGTGGGTTCCTCGAGGCGTACGAAGAGGGACTCGACGAGAAGCGTAACGCCCAGGACAAGGCCGATGAGCAGTCGCTGCCCGCCGTCGCCGTCGGCGACGAGGTGGCGATGTCGGATGCTACCGCCAAGGGCCACCGCACCACGCCGAAGCCCCGCTACACCGAGGCGTCGCTGGTGAAGGCACTCGAAGAGCACGGCATCGGCCGTCCGTCGACGTTCGCCAGCACCATCGGTACGGTCATCGATCGCGGCTACGCCTCGAAGCGCGGTCAGGCGCTGGTGCCCACGTGGCTCGCCTTCAGCGTCGTGCGTCTGCTCGAGCAGCACTTCGCCGACCTGATCGACTACGACTTCACGGCGGCACTCGAAGACGATCTCGATGCGATCGCCCGTGGCGAGCAGAATCGCGTCGAGTGGCTGCGCTCGTTCTATTACGGATCGGATTCGCAGGTCGGACTGCGGCAGGTCGTCGACAACCTCGGCGAGATCGATGCACGGGCGCTGAACTCCACCCCGATCACCGACACCGCGACGTTGCGCTTCGGCAAGTACGGCCCGTACCTCGAGGTGACCGACCCCGCCGACCCCGAGGCGAAGCCCCGTATCGTCAACGTTCCCGAGGATCTCGCGCCCGATGAGCTGACCGCCGAGAAGGCTCAGGAGCTGATCGACGCGCCGGTCGCGGGCGACCGCGTGCTGGGCGAGAACCCCGAGAACGGCAAGATCATCGTCGTCAAGGACGGTCGGTTCGGGCCCTACGTTCAGGAGAACGACCCGGTCTCCGACGAGGACGCCGTTGACGCGGCCACGGGCGAGGTCGTCGAAGCGCCCAAGGCGAAGAAGACCAAGAAGGATGCGCCCAAGCCGCGCACGGCATCGCTGTTCCGCTCGATGTCGGTCGAGACCATCGACCTCGATGCCGCGCTGAAGTTGCTGAGCCTGCCGCGCGTCGTGGGTGTCGATCCCGAGTCGGGCGACGAGATCACGGCCCAGAACGGCCGTTTCGGCCCGTACTTGAAGAAGGGCACGGATTCGCGTTCGCTCGAGAGCGAGGCGCAGATCTTCGACGTCACGCTGGAGCAGGCGCTCGAGCTGTATGCGCAGCCGAAGTACGGCGCCCGCAAGGCGTCGAGCGCGCTCGCCGAGTTCGACGCCGACCCCGTCAGCGGTAAGCCGATCCGCGTGCGTGATGGGCGCTTCGGCCCGTACGTGACCGACGGCGAGACGAACGTCACCATCCCGCGCGGTCAGACTCCGGACGACATCACCTTCGAGATCGCCGTGCAGATGCTCGCCGACAAGCGCGCAAAGGGCCCCGCGCCCAAGCGCGGCAAGAAGGCCCCGGCCAAGAAGGCCCCTGCCAAGAAGACCCCTGCCAAGAAAGCAGCGGCCAAGACGGATGAGGAGAAGGCTGCGGCTCGCTCCGCCGCCGCCAAGAAGGCAGCCGCCACGCGTGCGGCGAACCGCATCAAGGCCGCGCAGGCCAAGGCGAGTTCGTGAGCTCAGCGGGCGTCTGGGTCACCTTCGAGGGCGGCGACGGCTCCGGCAAGTCGACGCAGGCCGCGCTGCTGGGTTCGTGGCTCGACGCGCAGGGGCGAACCGTGTTGCGCACGCGGGAACCCGGCGGCTCCGAGGTCGGGGTGCTCATTCGCGACATCGTCCTGCATCACCGTGGTGATATCGCGCCGCGCGCCGAGGCGCTGCTCTATGCGGCCGACCGGGCGCACCACGTCGCGACAGTCGTCCGGCCGGCGTTGCAGCGGGGCGACGTGGTCGTGCAGGATCGCTACCTCGACTCGTCCGTCGCCTATCAGGGAGCGGGCCGAGTGCTCGATGCGGGCGAGGTGCGCGAGCTCTCGCTGTGGGCCACCGAAGGCGCGCTGCCCGACCTGACCGTTCTGCTCGATATCGATCCGTCGCTGGCGCGGAAGCGATTGGATGCCGACGACAAGCCCTTCGACCGCCTGGAGGCGGAGAAGGAGGAGTTCCACACGCGTGTCCGCGAAGCGTTCCTCGCTCTTGCCGCCGCCGAGCCTCAGCGGTTCCTGGTGGTCGACGCGACGGCCGATCCCGAGGACATCGCCGTCGTCGTGCGTGCGCGCCTCGCGCGCCTGCTCTGACGTCGCGTACAGCAGCCGATGTCGGGCACGCCGTTAGGCTGGAGAGCATGACCACCGTCTCGACCGCCCCGTTTCCGTGGTCGGATGTCTGGGGGCAGGAAGCTGCGGTGCAGACGCTGCGTCAGGCAGCAGCCGACCCGGCCGCGCTGTCGCACGCGTGGCTGATCACCGGTCCGCCGGGGTCGGGGCGCTCGACGCTCGCCTATGCCTTCGCGGCGGCGCTGATCGCCGCGGGCCCTGAAGACGAGGCCACGATGCGGCAGGTGCTCGCCGGAACGCATCCCGATGTCACCGCGCTGCGCACCGACAAGGTGATCATCACGATCAAAGAGGCTCGCGCGCTCGTGGAACGGTCATACTTCGCGCCATCGGCCGGGCGATATCGCGTGATCGTCGTCGAAGACGCCGACCGCATGGTCGAACGCACCTCGAACGTGCTGCTGAAGGCCCTGGAAGAGCCGCCCGAGCAGACGGTTTGGGTGCTGTGTGCGCCCAGCGAGGCAGACCTGCTGCCCACGATCCGCTCGCGCGTGCGTGCACTGCGGTTGCGCGAGCCCGATGTGGCGGACGTCGCGCGTCTGATCTCGGCGCGCACGGGGGCTGAGGACGTCGTCGCCGAACAGGCGGCTCGGCATGCCCAGCGTCACATCGGCATGGCGCAGCGGCTGGCCGGCAACGACGATGCCCGACGTCGACGCGACGAGAGCCTGCGCGCCGTGCTCGGCGTGCGGGGCGTCGGCACCGCCGTCGAGGTAGCCGGGCGCATCATTCAGGCGGCCACCGAGGACGCGAAGTCGCTCACCGCCGAGCGGGATGCTGCCGAACGCACCGCACTGCTGCGCATGGTCGGTGTCGCCGAGGGGCAGGCCGTGCCGCCCGCGTTGCGATCGCAGATCTCGGCGCTGGAGGACGAGCAGAAGAAGCGGGCCACACGCAGCCTGCGCGACGGTATCGACCGGGTGCTCACCGACCTGCAGTCGATGTACCGCGACGTCGTCATGCTGCAGTTCGGGCGTCGCGAGGGGCTGATCAACGCCGAACTGCTCGCCGAGCTCGAAGCCGTCGCTGCTGCCTGGCCGGTGCAGCGCACTCTCGTGGTGCTCGACGCGATCGCCGAGACGCGGGAGTCGTTGGAGCGCAATGTCGCCCCGTTGCTCGCCCTGGAGAGCCTGTTCGTCACCGTCGCCAGCGGAAGGACCCCGTGAACCACCCAACCGAACCCCGCGCACCCCGATCGGGTCGCGTGCGTCGTCTTGTCGCTGTCGTCTCCGGGCTCGCGGTGGCGTCCCTCGCCCTCTCCGGATGCCTCTACGCGCAGATCCCCGAGATGCAGGCCTCTGAGACGCGCGCACCCGACACCGCGGGCATCGCGCCCGAACTGGTGCCGTTCTATTCGCAGGAGATCGTGTGGGAATCGTGCGGTGCGCGCTTCGACTGCACCGAGGTCACCGCGCCGCTGGACTGGGACAACCCGGGCGACGGTGAGATCTCGCTCGCGCTGGTGCGTCATCAGGCGACGGGCGAGTTCCAGGGCTCGCTGCTGATCAACCCCGGTGGCCCCGGCGGCAGCGGCTATGACTTCGTCGCCGACTCGCTCGAGTACGCGGTGGGCCCCGAGTTGATCGAGAGCTTCGACGTGATCGGCTTCGACCCGCGCGGCGTCGGTCGTTCGACGGCCGTGCGGTGCCTGGACGACGCCGAGATGGATGAGTACAACTACGGTGTCCTGACCGCCGAGCGCGGAACACCGGAGTGGGAGGACGAGGTCACGGCCCGCAACGCCGAGTTCGCCGACGCGTGCGAGGCGAACAGCGACGGCATCCTGCCCCACATCACCACGGTCAACTCCGCTCGCGATATGGACCTCATTCGTGGAGTGCTCGGCGACGACCACCTGAACTACCTCGGATTCTCGTACGGAACGTTCCTCGGAGCGACGTACGCCAAGCTCTACCCCGAGCGGGCTCAGCGCCTCGTGCTGGACGGCGCCATCGACCCGGCGGTGCCGGGCCTGCAGGTGGGAACCACTCAGGCTGTCGGGTTCGAGTCGGCGCTGCGCGCGTACCTGCAGGACTGCCTCGACACGGCCGAGTGCCCGTTCAACGGCACGGTCGACGAGGCGACCGCCGACCTGCAGGCGCTGCTGGCGAGCGTCGAGCGCTCGCCCCTGCCCAACGGTGATGGGCGGATGCTGACGGTCGACACCATGATCACCGGCGTCATTACGGCGCTCTACAGCGAGCAGAGCTGGCCGTACCTCACACAGGGGCTCACCCTGGCACTGCAGGGCGACCCGTCGGTGATGATGCTGCTCGCCGACAGCTACAACAGTCGCGACGTCGACGGTGTCTACCTCGACAACTCGTCTGAGGCGTTCCGCGCGTACAACTGCATGGACTATCCGGTCGAGGATGATCCCGTCGCCGAAGAGGCGGCGATGAAGCGGATCCGCGAGCAGGCGCCGACCTTCGCACCGTACTGGGAGGGGCCTGACCCGTGTGCGGTCTGGCCGTACCCGCCGACCGGTACGCGCGGCGAGATCGCGGCATCCGGTTCGGGGCCGATCGTCGTGGTCGGCACCACCAACGACCCGGCCACTCCTTACGAGTGGTCCGAGTCGCTCGCCGACCAGCTCGAGAACGGCGTTCTCGTCACCCGCGTCGGCGAGGGGCACACGGGCTACAACAAGGGCAACGCGTGCGTCGACGCCGCGGTCGAGGGGTTCCTTATCGATGGCACCGTGCCCGAGGACGGTCTGCGCTGCGAGTAGCCCGGAGGTCATAGGGCTGTCAGAGCGCGGTGAACCGTGGTTCAATACCCGCATGACATTCCAACGTCGGGGCACGGGCCGGCGCGAGGACCTCGTCGAAGCGGCGACCGCGATCGTGCGCGATTCCGGCTTCGGCGCCGCATCCGTCAAAGCGGTGACGGCGCGCGCGGGGATGAGCACCGGTCTGCTCTACCGATATGCGGATGGGCTCGACGACGTGCTCGCCGAGGTGTTCCGTCGCTGTGCCGGTGTCGAGATGGCCGCGGTCGACCAGGCCGTGACCGCGGTCGCGAGCGCCGACGCGACGAGCAGACTGGTCGCGCTCATCGAGACGTTCGCCGATCGGGCGCTGCGCGGTGGCAGACTCGCGTGGGCGTTGCTGGCCGAACCCGTCGACCGCATCGTCGACGACGAACGGCTCATCTATCGTCGCGGCTACGTCGGCATCCTCACCGAGATCGTCACGGACGGCGTGCGCAGCGGTGAGTTCCCGTTGCAGAACGCGCGACTGACCGCGGCCGGACTCGTCGGCGCCATCGGCGAAGCACTGGCCGGGCCACTTGCTCCGGTGAGCGCCGAGCATGACGATCCCGATGCCGTCGTCGAGGCGATCACCGCGCTGTGCCTGCGCGCCGTCGGTGCGCGGTGCGATCCTCCCTCATCAGCGCACGGTCTCTCGGGCGAGCAGCCGGGGCCATGAGCACGCACCAGGTCTTCAACCAGGCGCCGCCCCGCGTCGACCTCGACGAGTACACCGCCAACGTCGCCCTCGGCGAGGGCGTCGCGCGGTACGACGCCGGTTGGGCCGAAGACGCGCTGCGCGCCACCGGACTCCGCGTCGGAACCGCACAGTTTCAGGACGACGCGCGCCGCGCGAACCGGCACAAGCCCGAACTGTGCACCCACGACCGCTGGGGTCATCGCATCGACGAGGTCGACTACGACCCCGCCTACCATCGGATCATCTCGGCGGCTGTGGCCGACGGTGCGCACACGAGCGCCGTCGCCGAGCCGCGCCCCGGCGCCAACGTCGTCCGGGCTGCGACCTTCATGCTCTACGCGCAGATCGAACCCGGACACGCATGCCCCGTGTCGATGACGCACTCCGCCGTGCCTGTGATCGAGCAGCATCCGCATGTCGCCGCGGAGTGGATGCCACGACTGCTGTCGCGGTCATATGACGGCCGGCTCGTGCCGGGCAAGCAGAGCGCGCTGTTCGGTATGGCGATGACCGAGAAGCAGGGCGGGTCCGATGTTCGGGCCAACACCACGGTCGCGCGCCCGATCGGTGACGGCCGGTACGAGCTGACCGGGCACAAGTGGTTCTGCTCGGCGCCGATGTCGGACGCCTTCCTGGTGCTCGCGCAGGCGCCCGGCGGGCTGTCGTGCTTTCTCGTGCCGCGGCTGCTCGACGACGACACGCGCAACGCCATGCGCATCATGCGGTTGAAGGACAAGCTCGGCAATGCCGCCAACGCCTCCAGCGAGGTCGAGTACGACGGTGCGATCGCTCACCTGATCGGTGGGGAGGGGCGGGGAGTCTCGACCATCATCGAGATGGTCACCCACACGCGGCTGGACTGCATTCTCGGGTCGGTCGCCGGCATGCGCCAGTCCGTCGCCGAGGCGGCTTGGCACGCCAGACACCGCCTGGCTTTCGACCGCACCCTGATCGATCAGCCGGCCATGACGGCGGTGATCGCCGACCTGCAGCTGGAGACCGAGGGTGCCACAGCGGCGGCGCTGCGCCTGGCGCGTGCGTACGACCGGGACGCGACCGCGCAGGATTCCGCCTTCGCGCGTCTGGGTACGGCGGTGATGAAGTACTGGGTCTGCAAGCGCGGTCCCGCGCATACGGCCGAGGCGCTCGAGTGCCTGGGCGGCAACGGCTACACCGAGGATTTCCCGCTGGCGATGCGCTACCGCGAGCAGCCCGTGCTGGCCGTGTGGGAGGGGTCCGGCAACGTGATCGCGCTCGACGTGCTGCGGGCGCTCGGTCGCGAGCCTGAGGCCTTCGACGCGTTCGATGCGGAGGTTTCGAACGCGCGCGGAGCGGATGCCCGCCTCGACGCGCACCTGGACAGAACACGCACGCTGGTGCGCGCAGTCGGCGCGGATGATGCTCCCCAACGGCGGGCACGCGCACTCACGAGCGCTCTGGCGCTGGCCCTGCAGGGGGCCCTGCTGGTGCAGCACGCGCCGTCCGCTGTGGCGGACGGCTTCGTCGGTTCCCGCCTCGGCGATGACGCGGGAGGGTTCCTGTTCGGCGCGTTGCCGACCGGAGCGGATGCTGTCGCGATCGCCGCACGCGCGTGAACACGCCCGTGGTGACACGGCCGGTTTCGCGATGACGGCTTTGGCGTAGTAGGATTCTTGATCGTGCCGCGGTTCACCGCGCACGCCACCTTAGCTCAGTGGTAGAGCATCCCACTCGTAATGGGAAGGCCGTCAGTTCGATCCTGACAGGTGGCTCGAGAAAGGCCCGGGATGCCAGCATCCCGGGCCTTCTGCGTACTCGCGCCGGATCAGATGACCGAGCGGCCCTCGGCCTTGGCCTTGCGGGCCTCCTTGATGAAGGCACGGACGATGACGGTCAGCGTGCCGGCCACGATCACAGGCCACATCAGCACGTACACGGTCAGTGCGACGGTCGACAGTTCCATGTCAGTTCCTCTCGTTCTCGGCCCGCAGGGGCTTCTCGGTGTCGGTGAGCTGCGCCAGCTCGACGTTCAACGCGTCGGTGTCGACGGTGTCGAAGTCACCGGTGCGCTGCTTGATGACGTCGAAGTCGAAGTCGGGCTTGCGGCTCGGCAGCGTCAGGGCGACGCACACGATCGTCGAGACCGAGTAGGCGATCAGCGAGCCCGACAACACCGGGTAGGTGTGCAGGAAGCCGATGGCGAACGGTGCCGCGGCGAGTGTCGAGACGACGCCCACGATCAGCGCCACCCGCGTGCCGAAGAAGCCGAAGGCCATCAGACCCAACACGACACCGATGCCGATCGTCGAGAACACGTCTGCGGCGATGCCGATCGGGCCGCTCAGGTCGACCCACTCGAACCGCACCGGCAGGAACGCCGCCAGAGCGACGACCACCGACACCGAGAAGGCGAGGTTGGTCACGCGGTTCCAGTAGAAGCTCGCGATCACCGGGAACACCAGCGCACCCCAGAGAGCACCGACGAACACCAGCAGATCGAGGATGTTGAACTGGCTGCCGGCGAAGTAGAGTCCTGCCACCATCGCGATGACCATGGTGATGCGGCCGATGAGCACCATGGTGCGCGGGTTGGCCTTCTTCTTGCCGGCGATGTTCTGGCCGTAGATGTCGGCCATCACGATCGACGACAGCGCGGTCAGATCGGAGTCGGCCGTCGACGACAGCGACCCGATGATCATCACGAAGAAGATGCACAGCAGCAGTGGCGACAGGTAGGTCGCGGCCATCTGCGGGATCAGGTTGTTGACGTCGCCGCCCTCGGGCGTGATGCCCGCGTACAGCGCGATGACGCCGAGCATGCCGACGCCGATGATCGTGGCGCCGTAGCCGAACGTCGCCGTCACGAACGTCTTCTTGATGAGGTCCTCGCGCACCGCGAACAGGCGCTGCGCGATGGTCTGGTTGCCGATCGCATAGGCCAGCACCGCGGCGATGTAGGGGGCGCCCTGGTTGAAGAACGCGTCGGACGAGAAGAAGTCCGCCTGCTGCGGGGTGAGGTTCGATGCCCCCGTCTCGAACAGGCTCGGGCCGCCGGCGGCGAAGAACACCACCGGAATGATCACGATCACCGCGCCGAGCATGGCGCACACCTGGGCGAAGTCGGTCAGCACCGAGGAACGGAATCCCGACCACAGGGTGTACAGCAGCACTCCGGCGCCGATGGCGAGGATGCCCTGACTGAACGTGAACGGCGAGAGCAGCGAGATCAGCGCGCCACCGGCGATCAGGTTCGAGGTCAGGCTGATGACGCTGCCGAGCACGTTCGATCCGGCGAGCATGAGCTGGCTGGAGCGGCCGTGGCGGGCGAACATCACCTCGGCGATCGTATGCGCCTTCGGGGCCACCTGGCGGATGCGCCGGCCGAAGGGGTAGATCAGCAGGATCATCAGCGCGCCCCACAGGCCGTAGTGGATGGGGCCCGAGATGCCGTAGGTGTATCCCGAGGTGGCTGAGGCGTACATCGATGCGGCCCAGATCCAGGTGGCGGTCATCGAGGCGGCCGAGATGCCGAACCCGATCTTGCCGCCGCCGGTCATGTAGCCGTCGGCGTTCTCGGTGCGCTTGCGGATGCGCAGGGACATGTACAGACTGCCGCCGAAGAACAGCAGCATCAGAAGGACCGTGATGGGTCCGGAAAGCACTTGAAGGTTCTCCACGTTTCTCTCTCTCGTATCGAAGGTCGGCGTCGGTGCCGGATCACGGGAGCGAGAGAGCGCTAACGGGAGGGGAGCGTGGCCTTGAGGGGTCCGGAGGTGCGGGCGGAGTCGTAGCGGGAGGCGGGCGTCACGCGGGCCGGCATACAGGTCCTTTCGTCGGTGAGCACGCGCGCCACAGCATCCGTCGCCCTGCGGGGTGCTGCACGCGTGCGCGGACGGAGATTCCATCCGCACGAGACCGGCGAGAGCGCCGCGCTGCTCACGACGAGGCGCAGTCGTGGCGCGCCTGAGGCGGGGCATCTCATGCCCCGAAAAGGCGGGCGCTCGCGAACGGCGGCAGCGCAGCGAGCGCACTGGGCCCGCTTCTCCAACGTAGCAATCCGCCTGGTCAAGTCAAATGCGCACGGTGTTCGCGATGTCGGTATCTCGGCGTACTCTCGAGGCATGAGCCGGGCTTTGCTGATCGTCGACGTGCAGAACGACTTCACCGAGGGCGGGGCGCTCGCCGTCGCGGGTGGTGATGCCGTGGCATCCGCCGTGTCGCAGCTGCTCGCCGACCGCGCGGGCGACTACGTCGTCATCGTGGCGTCCCGCGACTGGCATGACGCCGACGGCGATAACGGCGGGCACTTCGCCGACGCTCCCGATTTCGTCGACACGTGGCCGGTGCACTGCGTCGCCGGCACCGACGGCGCCGAGTACGATCCGCTGCTGGTGACCGACGCCGTCACGCACCATGTGCGTAAGGGGCAGGGCATCCCCGCCTACTCGATGTTCGAGGGCGTCACCGATGAGGGGCGGAGTGTTGCCGAGGTGCTGTCGTCCCACGGCGTGACCGACGCCGACGTGGTCGGCATCGCGACGGATCACTGCGTGCGCGCATCGGCGTTGGATGCTATCGCCCATGGCGTTCACGTGCGTGTGCTGACCGATCTGACTGCGGGCGTCGGGGAGGAGACGAGCGAAGCGGCGCTGGCCGAGCTCGCTCACGCCGGTGCTGAACTCGCGGTCAGCGCGGACGTCTGAACGTGACCGAACCGGTCGCCGGCGCGCCGCGGTGCGCGCTGCTGTTGCGCGCCGTCAACGTCTCGGGCCGCAACAGGGTTCCGATGGCCGAGCTCCGAGCGGTGCTTGCGCAGCACACTGCGCTGACGGGCGTGTCGACGTACATCGCCAGTGGCAACATTCTGTGCGATCTGGCCGGTGACGCCGCAGACGTGAGCGCTGAGGTCCGGGCGCTGATCGCCGAGCACTTCGGCGTCGATACGCCGGTGATCGTGCGCACGCATGCTCAGCTTGTCGCCGCTCTGCGCGACAACCCCTTCCCGGATGCGCCGCTCGATAAGACGCTGCACGTGATGTTCCTCGCGTCCGATCCCGCACCGGACGCCGTTGCTGCCCTCACACCGCGCCTGCTGCCGGGGGAGCGGATCGCGCTGGTCGGACGCGACCTCTGGATCGACTACGGGCCCGGCGGGGCGGGAGCGACGAAGCTCTCCAAGAGCCTGCTCGACCGGGCGCTCACAACCACGGGGACGGCGCGGAATCTCAACACGTTGCGCCGCCTGATCGAGCTGACGAGCACGTGAGCGCCTTCCCCGCCACGATCGCGGCACCCGTCGAACACGAACTCGTCATCAAGAAGTCGCGGTTCCTCACTACGGTCGCACCGGTCGAGTCGCCCGAGCACGCCGACGAGATCATCGCCGCGATCAAGAAGACGTACTGGGACGCCCGGCACAACTGCAGCGCGCAGGTCACGGGATTGAGCGGAGACCGGGCGCGTTCGTCCGACGATGGCGAGCCGTCGGGCACTGCCGGTATGCCGATGCTCGAAGTGCTGCGTCGTCGTGAACTGACCGACGTCGTCGCGGTGGTCACGCGGTACTTCGGGGGCATCAAGCTCGGTGCCGGGGGCCTTGTGCGTGCCTACTCGACGGCGGTGTCCGAGGCGCTCGACGGCGCGGCTCTCGTCGACCGGCTGCCGTTGGCGCAGGCCACGCTGGCGGTGCCGCACGCCGATGCGGGGAGGTTCGACAATCTCGTCCGCACCTGGGTGGCCGCACACGGTGCGGTGCTGGGTGAGACCGTCTACGCGGCAGAGGCCCGGTTCGAGGTGTGGGCGCCGGCGGATGCGCTGCCGGCGCTCGCCGCCGAGGTCGCCGAGGCCTCGGGTGGTGCCGTGGCGGCGGTGCAGACCGGCGAACGGCGCGTGATCGACGTGCCGCGCGGGTAGGCGCCCGCGCTCAGCCGCGCAGAGTAGTCAGCCGCGCAGAGCGGTCAGCCGCGCAGAGCGGTCAGGACGGCATCCGAGAACGGCGGCCATACCTCGGCCGCCCACGGGCCGAAGTCGCGATCGCCCAGGGCGACGCATGCGACGCGGGCCTGCGGGTCGACCCACAGGAACGTGCCCGTCTGACCGAAATGACCGAAGGTCTGGGCGGAGTTGCCAGATCCGGTCCAGTGCGGACTCTTCTGGCCGCGCAGTTCGAAGCCGAGCCCCCAGTCGTTCGGGCGCTGCGCGCCGAAGCCGGGCAGGACGCCGTCCAGGTCGGGAAAGGCGACGGAGGTCGCCTCGGCGAGCGTCTGCGGCGCCAGGAGCGTCGGATGCTGCAGTTCGGCGGCGAAGCGTGAGAGATCGGCGACGGACGCCACCGCGCCGGCGCCCGCCGACCCGTCCAACCGAGCGGTGTCCATGCCGAGAGGCGCGAACACCGCCTCATCGAGATAGGTGTCGAAGGGGATACCGGACCGGTCGGTCAGCGTCTCGGCAAGCACGTCGAAGCCCCGGTTCGAGTAGATGCGTCGGGTGCCCGGGGCCGAGCGCACCTTGTTCTCGGAGAAGTCGAGTCCCGACGTGTGCGCGAGCAGATGGCGCACCGTCGACCCCTCGGGACCCGCGGGGTCATCGAGCGCGAAGACCCCCTCTTCGATCGCGATCAGCGTTGCATAGGCGGTCAGCGGCTTCGTGACCGATGCCAGTCGGTAGGGCTGCTCGATGTCACCGTGCGAGGCGAGCACGCGGCCGTCGGCCGAGATCACCGCGGCTGCGGTGTTCTGCGCCGGCCAGTCCTCGATGCGGGCGAGAGCGGCGTCGAGAGTGTTCATGCCTCGATCCTCCCACGCATGGTGCGGGCGCGCGCCGTGCCGGTGGCTGCGCCTTACTGGCCTTGTGCGTATGAGCGCCGGTAGTCCTGACGCGCGGCCCACATGGCCGCACCCACCGTGACCGCCGCCGCCGTCAGCACGGCCGCGATAGAGAGCGCGGAGGGCCCAGCCGCGAAGCCATGCAGCACGGGATTGGCCCACTCGAAGACGTAGGTCGGCGGCCACCACTCCGCGACCGTGCGCGCCAGCGGGGGTAGGCCTGAGACGGGGATGAACCCTCCGCTGGCGAAATAGCTGCCGAGGGCGAGCATGATCATGACGGGCTGGATCAGGCGGTGCGTGTGGAGCCCGACGGCCGCCAGCACGCCCAGACCCGCGCACGCGACACCGGCCGGAACCACGATGAGTGCGGCCTGCATCAGGTCGAACGGGGCGATGCGCGTACCGAAAGCCAACGCCAGCAGCACTGTCGGGATCGCTGCCACGAGCGACAGCATCCATCCCGCGATCGCGGCGCCCGCCGCCGCGAGATGCGTGCCCACCGGTGTCAGCGCGATCTCCTTGCGCGTGCGGTGCTCTGTCTCGACGGCGTACAGGTTCGCCGAGATCAGGGCGGCTCCGAGGAGCAGGGCGAGGATGACCGCTGAGCCGCCCATGAACGCCGTCCGCGTGACGTCCGTTCGCTGCTCCTTGATGGTGCTGGCAGAGACCCCTGTCAGATGTGAGAGGTCGTCGTAGAGGTTCGCGGTGGTCGTCAGACGCAACCGCACGTTCTTCATCGCATCGGTATTGATGTTGTACGTGCTCGTGAGGATGCGCTGCGTCTCGGCGAAGTCGGGCGGAATGGTCACGATCGCGTGCAGCCGGCCATCGCGCAGCATCCCCTCGGCCACATCGGCGTCCGTGGTGATCGTGTCGAAGTACGGGCCCGTGGCGCCGTGTGTGTCATCGAGAGTGCGGATGAGGCTGCGCGAATCGGCGGACTCGCTCTCGTCGATGACGGCGATCGGCCAGGCATCGCTCGCACCGAAGATGATCGAGGCGAGTCCCAGCACCACGACCGGAACGGCCATCGTCTGGATCAGCAGGTCGATCCGGCGGCGGGCGAGGCGCAGGTTCCTGCCGATGAGGGCGAACAGGGCGTTCAGCTGCGTCATGTCATTGTCCTTGGGTGAATGTCGCGGTGCGGGTGACTCGAACGATCGCGAAGGCGGCGAGAGCTGCGGCGATCAGCATGCTGCTCACCAGCCCCCAGGCCAGCCCGGGCGGTTGGGAAAGACCGGCCGCCTCGAACCGGACGGCGTCGAAGAGATGGTGCAGGGGGATCCACTCGGTCGACCGCCACAGCACTTCGGCGATCCCGCCGTGAGCGAAACCGCGGATGTACGACTCGTACCCCGAGACCAGAAAGTGCCCGACCGCGAGGATCACCGCAATCGGGATCAGCGGGAGGCTGCGGCGCAGCGTCACGGCCAGAAGCGTTCCCAGGGCCGCACCGTACGCCCAGATGACCATCACCGACACGAGAGCCAACGGTCCCAACCGACCGAGCGGAAAGCCCAGCACCCAGCCGATTCCGACAGTCGCGCAGCCGATCGTCACGAGCGAGAGCACCAAGCTGGCGAGCCACTTGCCCGCGACGAGCACGCCCGGGCCCGCAGGAGAGAGGATCAGTGCCTTGGCGGTGCGCTCCTCCCACTCCCGGGTGAGAGAGACGCCGGCATTGACGATGCCCGAGTAGAGGGCGGCGAACAGGATGAGTGCCGACCCCAGGTAGATCGTGATCGGGATGTCATGTTCCATCGCCGCTGTCTCGACGATCTGAAGACGCGGTGAAGAGGCCGGGACAACCTCTGTGTTGAACGTGCGCAACGCCTGCTCCAGGCGCAGATGCTGGTTCTTCGTGCCGTCGGAGTTGATGTTGAACAGCGCGAGCTCGACCTGCGGAGCGAGGCCGGAGGCGAGGTCGTCGTCGAAGCCGTCGGGGATCGTCAGCACCGCGCCGACCTCGCCGGAGGAGTACATCTCTCGTGCCCGCTCGGGATCCGTCGTGAGGATCTCGTAGTACTGCCCGTCGTCGTTGCGCATGTCCTCCATGACCTGGACGAACTGGTGCGATCGGAAAGAGTCGTCCTCATCGGCAACAGCGATGGTCGCGGTCGTCGACACATGGATCACGATCGCGTAGAGAAAGGTGAACGCGACGGGCACGAGGATGCTGATCGATGCGAACAGCGGAGCCCGCCACGCTACCTTCAGATCCTTGAACAGCAGAGCCGTGATGGATCGCATGACGTCCTCTCAATCCCTCAGGTCTCGACCGGTGTAGTGCAGGAACACGTCCTGCAGGCTCGCCTGCGGCCGCAGCACCTGCTCGGGCTCGGGCACGACCGCGGTGAGCTCGTCGATCGTGCCGGCGGCGACGTTCCGACCACGGTCGATGATGATGACCCGGTCGCCCAGACGCTGCGCCTCCTCCATGTAGTTCGTCGTCAGGAGTACACCGCGTCCTTCGGCGGCGGTCTCGCGGATGCGCGCCCAGATCGCCTCTCGCGATTGCACGTCGACCCCGAGCGTGGGCTCGTCCAGCACCAACAGGTCCGGGGCCATCATGAGGGCCTTGCCCAACGCCAGTCGGCGCTGCATCCCGCCGGAGAACGTGCCCGCGCGATCGTCAGCGCGTTGCTGAAGCTGCACCAGGTCGAGCGCCTCGGCCACCCGGCGTCTCTGTTGGTCGCGCGGCACCCCGTAGTAGCCGGCGTGGAAGGTCAGGTTCTCCCGGGCGGTGAGTTCGGGGTACAGTGCCGTCTCCTGAGGGACCACTGCCACGCGGCTCAGGAGCTCTCTGCGGTTCTGACGAGGGATCAGACCCAGCACCTTCACCTCTCCGACTGTCGGGGTGAGCAATCCCGTCAGCACGTTGATCAGTGTCGTCTTACCGGAACCGTTCGGCCCGAGCAAACAGGTCACCTGACCGCGCTCGGCGCGCAGCGTCAGATCGCTGAGGGCGTGGAACGGGGCTCGTCTACGCCGTTTGAACTCGACGTCGACGCCTACCAGGTCGATCGCTGCGGTCACGTTCGCTCTCCTCATCTCGTGGTCGGATGAGACGAGCCTGCTGCCGACGCGTCAGTAGGATCAAGCGTGATGAATAAGCAACGAGGGCGTCCGAAGAGGGGTGCTGACGACGGGCGGGCCAGGATTCTCGCGGCTGCGGGTGAGCTGTTCGTCGGTGGCGGATATCAGCGCACCACACTGCGTTCCATTGCCGAGAAGGCGGGGTGCGATGTGGCGCTCATCTCCTACCACTTCGGCTCCAAGAAAGGACTGTTCGCGCAGGCGATGGCGTTAGAGCTGGCCCCGGCGGAGGTTCTCGAGCGGGCATTCCCCGGCGATCCGGACACGCTCGGCATCCGATTGCTCGTGCTCGTCACGACGGCATGGGAGCGTCCCGAGGTGTCCGGCTCGCTGACGCACCTCGTGCAGATGGCGATGACCGATGAAGAGGTGCGCCAGCCGTTCCTCGAATACCTCGATCGAGAGGTCATGGCCCGCATTGTTGAATACTTCGGCGGACGCGATGCTCGCGCACGAGCGACGGCGGCACTGACACTGGTGATCGGTGTCATCTTCGGTCGATACGTGCTGCGGGTGCCGTCATTGGCCGGGCAGGATGCGCAGCAGTTCCTCGACTCGCTGGCACCGAGCGCGCGTGTGGCGACGACGCGTCGCGTCCATCGAGTGCGCACGGGGGAGCAGACATGATGCGGGCGCGGACCGGATTCCCGGCCCGCACCCACTCCGCGGATGCCGCAGGCGCGGCCTACTTCAAGCCGGAGCGCACGAACGCGTCGACGACGTAGCGCTGCAGGAAGATGTAGATCAGCAGCACCGGTACGCAGGCGAGTCCCGCGGCGGCCATCGTGGCGCCCCAGTTGTTGCCCTCGGCGCTGAGGAAGCTGCGGACGCCCACCTGCAGCAGTGCATCGCTCTGCCGCATGATCAGCGTGGGCCACAGGTACTCGTTCCACGCCGAGATGAATGCCATGATGCCCAGCGCCGCCAGTGCCGGCCGCATGTTCGGGACAACGACCGACCACAGAGTGGCCCAGCTCGAGCGGCCGTCGAGGTGCGCAGCCTCGATCAGCTCACGCGGGAACGCGCGCATGTGCTGCACCATGAGCAACACCGCGAACGCGCCCGCGAGCTGCGGTACGACGACGCCGCCGATCGTTCCGAGCAGCCCCATCTGCGACACCAGCACGTAGTTGGGGATCATGGTCACCTGGAACGGCACGAGCCAGGACCCGATGAAGAGGAACATCAGCAGTTTTCGGCCCACGAAGTTCCACACCGCGAACCCGTAGGCGGCGAGCACGGCGATCAGCAGCTGGGCTGTTGCCAGGGTGAGCGCCATGACGAACGTGTTGACCAGCATCGATCCGATCGGAATCGTGTCCCAGACGTACGCAAAGTTCTCCAGACTCAGTGGCCACGGCAGCAGCGTCTGGTCGAGGGCGTTCTCAGGGGCGCGCAACGCGGTGGCGAACATCCAGTAGACGGGGAAGACGCTGAACACGGCCAGCAGCACGAGCACGAGGCGCCCGACGACCGTGCCGACGCGGCTCCGCGAAGCGACGGCGACGTCCTCTTCGCCCTGCCGGCGCGCGGCGGACGGCCGTGGCGCTGCTGCCAGCGCAGGAGTGGTGACGGTGACGAAAGACATGTCGGTCCTAGTTGTCGTAGAAGCTGAGCCGCTCCTGCAGCTCGAGGAAGATGAACGCGATGACTCCGAAGCCGACGAAGAAGAGCACGCCTGCGGCCGATGAGATGCCGACGTCGAAGTTCTGGAACCCGAACTGATAGAGCAGGTAGTAGATGTTCGTGGTCGAGTTGGTCGGGCCACCCTGGGTGAGCAGGTCGATGATCGGATACGTCCACTGCGCCGCGAGCAGGATCGTCATCAGCGAGAGGAACACGAGCGTCGGCGAGAGCAGCGGCAGGGTGATCCTCCGGAAGATGCGACCGGAACCGGCGCCGTCCAGCGAAGCCGCCTGCGCGTACTCCGGGGCGATCCCGGCGAAGCCCGCAGCGACGACGAGGACGCCGAACCCCAACATCTGCCAGCCGACGATCACGATGATGCTCCAGATCGCCAGGTTCGGGTCGCGGAACACATTCGGCATGTCGACGCCGAAGTGCGCGAGCACCGTGGCGAAGGCGCCCTGCTCGGCGAGCAGCCAGCGCCACACGGCGCTTGTCGCGACCGGCGTGATCAGGAACGGCACGAAGATGAGCGCCTGGTAGAACGTGCGTGCGCGCCCCGTGACCTGGCGCGACATCATGGCGATCGCGATCGGCAACACGAGAGAGAACATGAAGAACGCCGCGATGTAGACGACGGTGTTGAGCAGTGCCGTGTGCAGTTCAGGAAGAGCGAGGACCTCGGCATAGTTGTCGGTGCCGACGAAGGTCTTGGGGCTGGTCGGAAGCAGGTTCCAGTCGTAGAACGACAGGCCGAAGGTCTGCGCGAGCGGGCTGTACGTCCACAGGATGAGGAACAGGACGCCCGGCAGCACATAGAGGTAGGGCTGCAGCGATTGCGGGCGCAGACGGCGACGGCGTGCCGGCGCCGTGGGTGCGCCCGCACCTTCGCCGACCGGGCGGGCCGGCGAAGGTGCGGTGACGGTGACGAACATCCGGAGTTACTCCTGCACCGATCCGTTGACGGCCGCGAGCTGCTCGTCGGCGCTCATCTTCATGAACGCCTCGAGCATCTCGGGGGTCATCTCGTACACCGTCGGGAACTGCCCGATCGGCACGACCGAGTGCAGCACCCGGTCGCCGTACACGTGCACCAGATTGTAGGACTGGCCGCCGTCCTGCCCGCGTGCCCCCGGGTGCGCCACCGCGAGGTCCTGGGTGTAGCACGTGGCAGAGGCTACCGATACCGGGATGCCGGCGAACGTGCTGGTCGTCGAGTAGTGCAGATGGCCCCCGAGGATGCCACGGACGTCTGAGCCCCGCAGCACGTCCGCAAGGCGCTCCTGGTCGCGCAGTTCGACGAGACCCATCAGGCCCAGGGGGCTCGGCACGGGCGGGTGGTGCAGCGCGAGCAGTGTGCCGTCCTGCGCCGGGGTGGCGAGCTCGTTCGCCAGCCAATCGAGCTGCGCGTCAGTGATCTCACCGTAGTGCTGACCGGGCCGTGTCGAATCGAGGGCGATGATCCGCAAGCCGTTGATGTCGTAGACGCGGTCGACCGGTTCGGACTGATCGGCGTCTTCGTCGAGCAGACCGCGGCGGAACGCGACGCGCTCGTCGTGGTTGCCCATCACCCAGATGATCTGGGCGCCGAGCGCGGCAGCGGCGGGCTCGACGATGGCGCGAAGCCGCTGGTAGGCGTCGGGGCGGCCGGTGTCGGCGAGGTCTCCGGTGAAGACGATCGCTTCGGGGCGGGCGTTGGCCTTCTCGAAGCCAGCGAAGAGTTCGGCGAGGTTCTTGTCCGAGTCGATCTTCTCGTGGAGCAGGTCGCCGTCGCCGACGAAGTGCGTGTCGGAGACGTGGAGGATGAAGTGTTCGGGAGCAGGGTGCTGTCCGATGAGAGTGGACATGTGTCTCGTTTCTGGAGTCGGGGTCAGGCGGATGTGCGGATGTCGACCAGCGCGGCAGTGAGCCGCGTGAGGTCATCACCGGTGAGGCCGTGCGCGAGCAGGTAGTCGGCGACCGACCCGTGCTGCTTCTCAACACGGTCGATCAGCGTGTCGAGCACGGGTGCCGGGCTCTCGGCGATGAGCCCGAGGACGTCGGGGGTGAGGGTGAACCCACGCTGCTCGAACGACGAGACCATGGCATCGACCCATTCGCCGCGCAGATTCTCCTCGCTGGCGGCGTAGTCGTCGACCACAGCGCGGCGTTCGACGCCGGCCGCGCTCAGCGCGAACGCGACGACGATGCCGGTGCGGTCTTTGCCCGCCGTGCAGTGCACCAGCACGGCCTCGTCCTGCGGGGTGTCTGCGATGGCCTTGATGGCAGCGGCCAGCTGGCGTCCGCGTCGGTCCACGATGTGGTCGTACACCGGGGCGAGGGCCACACCGCCTGCGGCCTGCGCGGCGGGAGCGGCGTCATCGAACACCGGCAGGTGATAGACCGTGAGATTCATGCCGTCCAGTGCGCTCGGCGACGACTGGCGTTCCTCAGCGCCCCGAAGGTCGATCACCCGGGTGATGCCCAGTTCACTGAGACGGTCACGTCCGGCATCGTCGATCCGGTGCAGGGCGTCGGACCGGAACAGCTTGCCCCAGCGGCTGGCGCCGGATGCTGCCGGGTAGCCGCCGGTGTCGCGCAGGTTGTAGAGCCCGCGGAGCGGCTGGTGGCGGCGCTCGGATGCCGCATGTTCCGCGTCGAGCAGAGGGTGGCCGGTCACTCGATCAGCCCCTGGGCGCGATCGGCCGCCTCGCGCATGGTCGCGGTCGGGTCAGCGCCGTAGTAGATCGACTCCTCGATCGCGGTGGCCAGGACCTGATCGACCTGCGCGTAGCTGCCGCCCGGGTACGACACCCAGGGCTCGAGTGCGTCGAGCTGTTCCAGGTTCGGCTCCACGAGCGGGTTCTGCGACACCCATTCGTGCAGCGGGCCGCCCTCTTCGGTCATGCTGCTGCGCAGCGGCAGGTAGCCGATCTGAGTGGAGATGATCTCGTACGCGCGCTCACTCGTCATCCACTTCATGAGCTCCCATGCCGCGGCCTGCTTGGCGGGGTCGGTGGCGAACATCGCCAGGAACGAGCCCGAGTTCGTCGGAACGACGGCCTGATCGTCGAAGGCGGGGAGCGTGCGTGCGCCCAGCTGCCAGCCGCCGGCCTCGGCGCCCATCATGAATGCGCCCTGCAGAGCAGAGGTGTTCACATGAATGGCCGTCTTGCCCTGGGCGAACGCCTCGTACTGGCTGGTGGAGTCCTCGTTGGTGAGGATGCCGGACTCGAACATGTCGGTGAACGTCTGGACGGTGTCGATCGCGGCGTCGGAGCCGAACTCGATCGATGCGCGATCCGCGCTGAGCACATCCGCACCGTTGGAGCGGAAGAGCCCCTGCATGCACCAGCTTCCTCCGGTGATCACGCACGAGATGCTCAGCGACGGCGCGTCGGTTGCGGCCGTGATCGTCGCCGCGGCCTCCGAGACGGCTTCCCATGTCGACAGATCGACCGTCTCGGCGTTCAGACCCGCGGCCGCGAATGCCTCGGCGTTGGTCCAGAGCACGGGAGTCGAGAACACGTACGGGAGCCCGTAGGTGGCATCGTCCCAGTCCGCGAGCACAGCGGCGCGCTCGTGGTACGGGTACTCGCCGCCGAACTGGTCGTCAAGACCTTCCTGTCCCACCAGCGCGGTCAGGTTCTGCGCGCCGAGTGTGGTCGCCGCGAAGTCGAGTTCGTTGAACGTGAGCTGCGCGATGTCGGGCGCGGCGCCGGCGAGCAGTTGCTGCTGCACGCTCGCCGCCGTGCCTGCGGAGGAACTCGGCTGACCGACGACGGAGATGTTCGGGTGCTCGGCCATGAACTCCTCGAGCAACTGGTTGATGGCATCCGACCAGGTGCCGACGTTGGCGAGGTTGTACGACTCGAAGACGATCTCGACCTGCTGGTCGTCCGACAGCTCGACAAGCGTTCCGGAGGCGTCCGCAGCGGAGCCGGTGGCAGAGCTGCAACCTGCAAGGGCGGCGACGCCGAGGATCGCCGTGGCGGCGAGTCCGGCGCGACGGGCACGGAGTTTCATGATGTTCCTTTTGATGAGGGGTGGGTAGAGAAGGGAGAAGGGAAAAGGAGGGCGATGCTCAGACGGCAGCGAGTTCGGTGTCCGCCACGGCGGCAGGTTCGGCGTCGTCGACCCAGACGAGTCGTCGCCCGGAGTCACGATCGAAGAGGTGCACGTTTTCGGCGGCGACGCACAGCGTCACGTCCTGGCCGGGCGTGACGATCAGATCGCGTGATGTGCGCGCGAAGACCCGGCTTCCGGCGACGAGACATGTCACGATCTGTTCACCGCCGAGATTCTCGACGATCTCGACACGGCCGGCGAGTCGCACTCCGGGGCCGGTCAGCGGTGCCGTCGCGACGGCGACCTGTTCGGGGCGTACCCCGAGCACGATGTCGAGGTCGTCGCTGCGTCCCGCCCACAGCCGGCCGGTGACGCCGTCTGCCTCGATGGCGACCTCGCCGTCGCTCGTGGTTATGCGCGCGTCGATCAGGTTCATCGCCGGGCTGCCGAGGAACCCCGCGACGAAGACCGATTCGGGGCGATCGTAGACCTCTTCGGGAGTGCCGTACTGCTCGATGCGGCCGGCGTTGAGTACGACGATCTTCGTCGCCATCGTCATTGCCTCGACCTGGTCGTGGGTGACGTAGACGAAGGTCGCGCCCAGCCGCCGGTGCAGCGCGGTCAGCTCGTGTCGAGTCTGGGTGCGCAGCTTCGCGTCGAGATTGGACAGCGGCTCGTCCATCAGGAACGCCTTCGGGTTCCGCACGAGCGCACGCCCGACGGCGACGCGCTGACGTTGCCCCCCGGACAGCTCCTTGGGCTTGCGCTCCAGCAGATGGCCGATCTCGAGGCTTTCTGCGACCTCCTCGACGCGCCGCTCGATCTCGGCGGTGCTCAGTCGTTGCACCCTAAGAGGGAAGGCGAGGTTCTTGCGGACGCTCAGGTGCGGGTACAGGGCGTAGCTCTGGAAGACCATCGCGAGGTCACGCTTCTTCGAGGGCAGCTCGGTGATGTCATCGCCGTCGAGCAGGATGCGACCGGCGGTGGGCTCCAGCAAGCCGGCGATCATGCGCAGCAGCGTCGTCTTGCCGCACCCCGAGGGACCGAGCAGGACGACGAACCCGCCGTCCTCGATCGTCAGATCGATGTCGCCGACAGCTACGGTGCTCCTGAAGCTACGACCGATGCCCGAGAGCTGGATGGTTCCCATGAGTCGCTTCCCGCAAGCGACCTATGATGCCGGGACCCTCCCGTGAAATTCGCTTGCGGTTACATTCGAATCTGGGAAAGTTAATTTCCTACTAACGAGGGGTCAACGACGATAGCCCTCGGCGGTAACATCTTCATCTTCATCCGTGTCTGTGGCATCGTCGGCGACGAGGTCGAGCACTTCTTCGCGTACGGCGGTGCGGGCGCGCTCGGATGCATCGGCCATTCGTTCAGCGACGGCGATCTGCAAGGCGTTGAGTGCGAGCAACTGCACCAACCCGCTCGCCATCGTGCCCTGGTCCCAGCTCTGAAAACGGGCACCAGTCACCAGCATGTGCGCGGCGCGGGAGGCAAGCGGAGGACGAGCGAAACTGCTCAGCCCGATGACCGTTGCACCGGCCTCGATGGCAGCATCCGCGACAGCCAGCGACAGAGAGTTGGCGCCGCTGGCGCTCACCACCAGGCACACGTCGTCGTGGCTCAGCACGCGCGCCGTCAGTTGAGCGACGACGCCATCGCTCGGTGCCTCGCAGGGGCGCCCGTTGATCGTGAACGCCATGGCGGCGGCTTGCGCGGCTGCGTGGGAACCGCCCGTGCCGACCAGAAGCACTCGCCGCGCGCGGGCAATGGCCGCGACCGCCGCATCGAACGCGTCGGGGTCGACGGAAGCCAATGAGGTCTGCAACATGGTCCCTGCCGATTCGGCGAGGCTGCGCAGATACCCTTCTGTGCCCGTCGGACATTCCTGTCGCTGTGCTCCCTCGGCCGCGAGGTCGCGCAACAGCATCATGCGCAGGTGCTGGAACCCTCGAAATCCCAGCCCGCGGCTCGCACGGCTGACCGTGGCGGGGGAGGTCTCGGCAGCTTCTGCGAGCTCAGCTCCTGACATCTCGACGACATCCTGCGGCCGCTCAGCACACAGCCGTGCCACGCGCTGCGCGCTCGGCACCAAGGACGGCAACAGCGACAGGATCTGTTCGATCGTGCCGCCGAGGGGCGGCTCGCCAAGCGACGCGCTCATGCCAACGAGGATGCCATGCACACGGGTGTGGATACCCGTCGTACGCCGACCATGTGCATTGCTCTCCTCCGGTTGAACGCTCCGAACCGTAGTGATTCTGGGCGGCCGTGTGGACAACGGCCGGTGAACGATGCGTGCCGCGTATCGAGATTCGGGCGTGCGGAACACACCTGTGCGGTGGGCCCCGTGGGGCTCGAACCCACGACCCGCGGATTAAAAGTCCGATGCTCTGCCGACTGAGCTAGAGGCCCGTGGCTCCAGTCTAGGGCGACGTGATCATCCAGGGCGAAACGAGCGGCCCGGCGGGTAGACGCACAAGAGGGAGTGCGGCATCCCCCGAAGCCGCACTCCCTCTCAGTTCTCGCGCCGAGCGGTCCCCACCACTGGCGCGACTGCACTCATTCGGTCGGCAGCAGCACCGAGTCGATGAGGTACACGGTGGCGTTGGCGGTCTGCACGCCACCGCAGATGACGCCTGCGTCGTTGACCATCCACTCCTCGCCCGAGCCGGTCACCTCGAGGTCGGAGCCCTGCACGGTGGTGTGCATACCGGCGATGTCGGCGGGCTCGATCTGACCGGGCACCACGTGGTACGTGAGGATCGACGACAGCGTGTCGGCGTCGGTCTTCAGCGCCTCGATGGTGGCGGGGTCGATCTTCGCGAACGCGTCGTCGACGGGTGCGAACACGGTGAACTCATCACCGTTGAGCGTGTCGACCAGGTTCACATCCGGATTGAGCTGACCGCTAACTGCCGAGACGAGCGTCGTCAGCAGCGGGTTGTTCGACGCGGCGACCGCGACCGGGTCCTGCGACATGCCCTGGATCGAGCCGTCGCCGTCCGGCACCTGCTCGGCGTAGGCGGCGCAGCCGGGTCCGACGAGGTTCGCGGCCGGGTCCATCATGTCGTCGGTTGCCTCTTCCGACGTCGCAGGGGCCTCGGGCTCGGTCGATGCCGACTCGGTGTCCGACCCAGCCGAACATCCGGCGAGCAGGAGAACGCCGGCGAAGCCGAGGGCGAGAGCTGCGGTGGTCTTCTTCTTGGTGCTGAGCATTTCAACCTCCGGGGTTCGGGGCCGCGGACTTCCCGCGGCGTTGACGGTTGTTCGGAGGCCTCGCCAGATCGGATCGGAGAATCTCGAGAATTTTCTCTGCGCCGCGGATTTCCGGGCTGAAGCAATCCGATCCGGGGTGCCGGGCCGAAGCACCAGCAACGGAAGGCGGATCATGGAACTGATCATCATCGGGCTGCTGGGCGGCCTCATCACCGGCATCTCGCCGTGCATCCTGCCGGTGCTGCCGGTCATCTTCCTCACGGGCGGCGCGCAGTCCGCGCGGTTCGAGGGAGAGGCCCTGCCGGCGCGACGCAGCCGGCCGTTTCTTGTGATCGCCGGGCTCATGCTCAGCTTCACGCTCGTGACTCTGCTCGGTTCGCTGCTGCTGGGCCTGCTCAACCTGCCACAGGATGTGCTGCGGTGGGCGGGCATCATCGTGCTGCTGCTTCTCGGACTGGCGCTGATCATTCCGCGGCTGGAGCACCTGCTCGAGAAGCCGTTCCAGTGGATCCCGCGCAAGCAGGTCGAGAACCGGGGCAGCGGGTTCGGGGTGGGGTTGGCGCTCGGCGCCGTGTTCGTCCCCTGCGCGGGCCCGGTGCTGGCCGCGATCATCGTGGCAGGATCCACCGGACGCATCGGGCTCGACACCGTGCTGCTGACCGCCTCGTTCGCGGTGGGTGTCGCTGCTCCGCTGTTGGCGTTCGCGCTCGCCGGCCGCGGGTTGGTCGAGCGCATCCGTGCGTTCCGTTCGCGCGAGCGGATGCTGCGGATCACCGCGGGTGTGGCGATGATCGCTCTGGCGGTCGGCCTGATCTTCAACGTGCCGCAGATGCTGCAGCGGCTGGTTCCCGACTACACCGCCGGACTCCAGCAGGATCTGGCAGAACGCGGAGATGCGCTTGACCTGGGTGGGCTCGTCACCGATGAGAACCGCGAGCTCGACAACTGCACGAACGGCGCGACGGTGTTGGAGGAGTGCGGCACCGCTCCCGCGATCCGCGGTATCGAGCAGTGGCTGAACACCCCCGACGGCGCAGGCGTTGACCTGGAGCAACTGCGCGGCGAGGTGGTGCTGATCGACTTCTGGGCGTACTCGTGCATCAACTGCCAGCGTTCGATCCCGCACGTCGTCGCCTGGGATGACGCGTACCGCGATGCGGGGCTGAACGTCATCGGCATCCACTCTCCGGAGTACGCCTTCGAGAAGGACGCCGGCAACGTTCGCGCCGGGATCGACGACTTCGGCATCGAATACCCGGTGGCGCTCGACAACACCCTCTCGACGTGGACGGCGTATCGCAACCGCTACTGGCCCGCCCACTACTTGATCGATGCCGAGGGAACGGTGCGCCACATCTCGTTCGGTGAGGGCAACTACGCCGCCACCGAGAAGATGATCCGCGAGCTGCTGCAGGACGCAGATTCGAGGGTGTCCCTGCCCGAGGCCACCGAGATCGCCGATGTCACCCCCGAGGTGGGGGCGACCACACGAGAGACCTTCCTCGGTTCGGCGAAGGACGTCAACTACGGCGGGCCGGGCGCCTACCGGGCCGGACGCGGCAGCTACACGCTGCCACAGCAGCAACCGGATGATTCCTTCGCTCTCGATGGTGACTGGCAGATCGAGACGCAGTACGCCACGCCTGTGGCGGGGGAGAGTGGCATCCGGCTGAACTATCGGGCATCCGAGGTCCGTATGGTCCTCGCCGGTGCTGGCGACGTCACGGTGCGTGGTGATGACGGCTCGACGCGCACACTGCGCGTCGACGGGACCCCGCGCTCGTATCAGGTCGTCGACGACGACCCGCACACGGGTGTGCTCACCGTCGACGTCTCCGAGGGTGTCGAGGTGTACTCGTTCACCTTCGGGTGACGGAGTGGCGTACAGGGGCAGCGAGAGAGGATGCGGCATGCTGGTCGATATGGTCATCGACGGCGTAGAGGTGCCGGAGGACGGCTCGGCGGGAGACAACGCCACCGTGCTCCTGTTGCGCATCGCTGACGGCGATCAGCAGGCGTTCGCCGAGCTCTACGACCTGCTTTCGCCTCGCGTGTTCGCGCTGATCCTGCGCGTCATCGTCAACCGTTCGCAGGCCGAAGAAGTGCTGCAGGAGGTCTTCCTGGAGATCTGGCAATCCGCCGGGCGTTTCGCTCCGAACAAGGGGCAGGGAAGATCGTGGGTTCTCACGATCGCCCACCGACGTGCAGTCGATCGCGTGAGGGCCTCGCAGTCCAGCGCTGACCGGGACGTTCGCGTCGGTGCGCGTGACCTCGACCCCGCGCGGGACGTGGTTTCTGATGAAGTGGAGTCGCGGCTGGAGAGCCACCGGCTGGTACGTGCGCTCAAGATCCTGCCGGAGGCCCAGCAGGAGGCGCTGATTCTGGCCTACTACGGCGGCTACAGCCAGAGTGAGATCTCGGCCCTGGTGGGTATCCCCCTGGGGACGGTCAAGACGAGGATGAGAGATGGGATGTCGCGGTTGCGCGGCGAACTGGGGGTGACGACATGAACGAGCAGGAGTTCTCCGAGCTCGCGGCCGGCCATGCCCTGCACGCGCTGTCGGATGCTGACCAGCAGCGCCTCACCGCCGCACTGGCCGCCCACCCCGAATGGCAGGCGACCCTTGACGCCGAGCTCGAGACCGCGTCCGCGCTGGGAGCGATGCTCACGCCGATCGCTCCGCCCGCCGCTCTGCGCGAAAACCTTCTCGCCCAGATCGCGACGACACCGCAGGCAGCGCCGGTGGCATCCGAGCAGGTCCCCGCTCCCGGCACGAGCGGGCCCGGCGGTCGTCGCTGGAATCGGATGCTGTTCGCGCTCGCCGCCTGCCTGGTGCTGCTGGTCGGCGCCGGCATCGGCACCGCTGTCGTGCTGGCGCAACTGCAGCGTCCCGAGGCCGTCGTCGCGCTGGAGCAGATCCTCGGTGCCGAGGATGCCGATGAGGCGACGGTGCAGACCGTCGCCGGCGGTACCGCGACGGCGCACTGGTCCGACACCCTGGGCACAGCGGTGCTCGTCACCCACGGACTCGACGATCTGCCGGCCGATGCGAGCTACGAGCTGTGGTTCGTGCGCGGCGATCAGCCCATTGCCGCGGGAGTGTTCGACACGTCGCAGGGCGAGGCGACCGCCCTGCTGGATCAACCCATGCAACCCGGTGACGCCATCGCCGTCACGATCGAGGCCGCCGGTGGGTCACCGACAGGGCAACCCACGACCGACCCGGTCATCGTCATCCCGACCAGCTGACCACCACACGGTGCCGGTGCCGCTGCCGGGCCGGTGCCGGTCGCGCGCAGCGCGCGTACCCTGGAGGGATGCCCGAGCAGTTCCACCGCCCCGTCCGCCGCCCCACGGCCGCCTTCGACAACCTGGTCGGCCACGAGGATCCGGCCGAGCAGTCGCGCATGGCTCACGCGACAGCATCCGCACTCCTCGACCGTGCGCGCACCGATGACAGCGGTGCCGTCACCGACCGGCTGATCGGGTTCGCCGCTGAACACGGCATCGACGAGATCGCCGAACTGTGGTCTCATACGCCGGCGCGCTCGCTGCCCGGCGCTCTCTGGCGGCTGTATCTGCTGCAGCTCGCGACGCGGAACGACGCCGAGCAGACCGCGCTGCTGTATGAGCGGGGGCGCGTCGAACTGCGCTCGCCGGACGCCGCAATTGCCGGTGCACCCGCACCCGCCGACCCGCAAGAGATCGTCGCCCTGGTCGATGCGATCCTGCGCGGGGTCTTCCGCGGCGACTTCGCCCTCGCCCTCGAGAGGGCGGCCGCGTACTGTCGGGTGCAGGCATCCGGGGCGACCCACGTGGCCGACGACTACGAGGCGACCGAGCCCGAGCGCGCCGGCGCCCTGACCCGCCGGGCACTGCGCCTGAGCACCTACGCCGAGGATCTCGCAGCGTCGGCAACAGCCTGGCGGCGCGGAACCCTCGTCTGAGAACGCGGCGCGGCGTCTGGTGCTCGGTGCCCTGGGCGGGTCCGGGAGCGGGCATGAAAAAGACCGGACCGCAAGAACGCCTCTCGGCGGAAGGCCGCTCGCAGCGGCAGAAGTTGGAGCCCGGGGTTATGCGGCCCGGCCGATTCCAGTCTAACGCGTACGCGGCCGTGGTGATTCACGGGCGGCACTTCTGCCGGGCACAAGCCGCCGGGCAATAGGCTGAGCGCATGGCTCAGCGCTACGCCCTCATGATCACGCCCGCGGATGCGACCGACACCCGCACGGACTACTCCGAGACCTTCACCCCCGTCGATGTCGCCGCACCCGCACTGAGCGTCGGCGAGCTCAGCACACAGCGCGGCGACGGCGTCTTCGAATCGATCGGCGTCATCGACGGGCATCCGAACGAGGTCGAGGCGCACGTGCAGCGCCTGGCGCACTCCGCGCGGGTGTGTGATCTTCCCGCCCCGAACCTCGCGCAGTGGCGACAGGCCGTCGCCACTGCCGCTGCCCAGGCGCCCGAGGGCGAGGGCGTGGTCAAACTCATCCTGAGCCGTGGCGTCGAGAACGGGCCGGCGCCGACGGCATGGGTCACGGCATCCACCGCGCCCGACTACACGCGCGTGCGCCGAGAAGGCGTGCGTGTGGTCACGCTCGACCGCGGCTACGACCTCGGGGCGGGGGAGCGGGCACCCTGGCTGCTGCTCGGCGCAAAGACGCTGTCGTACGCCGTGAACATGGCGGCGCTGCGCGAAGCGCACCGACGCGGCGCCGACGACGCGATCTTCGTCACCCGCGACGGTGACGTGCTCGAAGCGCCGACCGCGTCGCTCATCATCCGCTCCGGCGACGAGTTCATCACCACGGCTCCGTCGGCCGGCATCCTGCACGGCACTACCCAGCTGGCCGTGTTCGAGTACCTCGAGGCACAGGGCCTCCGTACGCGCTATGCGACGCTGTCGACGGCCGATCTGATGGGGGCGGATGCCGCGTGGCTAGTCTCCAGCATCCGACTGGCAGTGGCGATCACCGCCATCGACGGTGAGCCACTGGCATCCGACGCCGTTCTGACCGCCGAACTGAACACCTTCCTGCTCTCCCCGCGCTGAGCCGCGCCCAGGTGTCCCGCGCCCCGCGCCCTCGGCCCCGTACCCCGTGCGCAGTGTCGGAAATCTCAGACGGATGCCGCCGCGCGCGGCGTGTCGGGGCGCGACGCGCCGCCCCGAGCGATCTTCGTCTGGGATTTCCGACGGGGGTCCGGGGCATCCTGCGCCCGCAGGTGCGCGCCGGCCTCGACCTTCGCCAGGATCGCCGCCTGCACACTCGACCAGTCGTGCACGATCATCGCGTAGTCGAAGCGCAACGTCTCATAGCCCCGGGCGGCGGCCCGAGCGTCGCGCAGCAGGTCCTTGTGCCGATTCTGCTCGCGGGCGTGGTTCTCGCGTCCGTCGCATTCGATCAGCAGCCGGTCGCCGACGACGAAGTCGACCTCGCCGACACCGCGGATGCTGACCTGCGAGCGCACGGTGATCCCGAGCGTGTGCAGCCGTAGCCTCATGAGTGATTCGAGGCCGCTGTCGGCATCCGAGCGGGCGAAGCCGACCAGCCAGCGCATGACGAGCGGCAGACGGTGCCACAGCCAGGCGATGCCCGCCGGTGAGATCTTCGCCTGCCGCAGGGCGGACTCCAACGCCGCGAAGAAGGTGTCCTCACTCTCGCACGAGGCCAGTTGCAGCAGCACGTTGTGCACCGGAGGCAGCTCGCCGATCATGGCGGTTCCGTCATCCCAGTGCAGCGTGCACCGGGAGCATGGGCCGTGCGGCACGCCTGCGGTGCCCAGCCAGACGTGGTCGGCCGCGCCGTCGAGCACCCACAGTCCGTGCAGGCGGGCCGCCTCGGCGCAGGCGGGAACGCCGCCGTGCTCTGTGGCGTGGCGGAATGTCGCCGGCACATCGGGGAGCGCATACACCCCCTGACGCACGCGCACGACCTCACCGTCGCGCACGGCGCGGGTGAGTTCGCGCTCGGGAACCCCGCGCGCTTTCAGCTCACTCGTGCGCGCGGGGCGGCCGAGTTCGGAGAGGGCGAGGCGCACCAGCATCCGTCGAGAATGCCTGCCGGGCAGGGACCGCGGATGCCCGATTCCCGACCCCTGTGCATAACGTGCCTCGACACGGCGCCTGGGGACAAACAGAAATCCCAGACGATCAGCAACCCGGTCGGCGTGTCAGCATGTGACACGCCGGGGCCGCAGACGATCGTCTGGGATTTCCGACGGTGCGGGCGCTCAGCGCGCCCCGGGAATCACCCGAAGCGGCCCGAGACGTAGTCCTCGGTGGCCTGCACGCTGGGCGTGGTGAAGATGGTCGAGGTCTCGTCGAACTCGATCAGCTTGCCCGGCTTGCCGGTGCCGGCGATGTTGAAGAAGGCGGTCTTGTCGGAGACGCGGCTGGCCTGCTGCATGTTGTGCGTGACGATGACCACCGTGTAGTCGTTCTTCAGCTCGCCGATCAGCTCCTCGATCGCGTAGGTCGAGATCGGGTCGAGGGCCGAGCAGGGCTCGTCCATCAGGATGACCTCGGGCGAGACGGCGATCGCGCGGGCGATGCACAGACGCTGCTGCTGGCCACCCGACAGACCCGAACCGGGCTTGTCCAGGCGGTCCTTGACCTCGTTCCAGAGGTTGGCACCACGCAGCGACTTCTCAACCAGGGACTCCTGGTCGCTCTTGGACATCTTGCCGTTGTTGAGCTTGACGCCCGCCAGCACGTTCTCCTTGATCGACATCGTGGGGAACGGGTTGGGACGCTGGAAGACCATGCCCACCTGGCGGCGCACCAGCACGGGGTCGACGCCCGGGCCGTAGAGGTCCTTGCCATCGAGCAGCACCTCACCCTCGACGCGCGCGCCGGGGATGACTTCGTGCATACGGTTCAGCGTGCGCAGGAACGTGGACTTGCCGCAGCCCGACGGGCCGATGAACGCGGTGACGCTGCGGGGCTGGATCTCGAGGGACACGCCCTCGACGGCGAGGAAATCGCCGTAGTAGACGTTGAGGTCGTTGACTTCGATGCTCTTGGACACGAGGTTCCTTCTATCGGGTGGAATCGGGATGCGGCTCAGCGGCCGGCGGTCTTGGGGGCGAACCACTTCGCGATCAGGCGACCGAGCAGGTTCAGCAACATGACGATCAGGATCAGCGTGAGCGCGGCGGCCCACGCCCGAGCCAGTGAGGCGTCGGGGCTGGTGCCCTGGTTCATGTACGAGTTGTAGGCGAAGACCGGCAGGGTCATCATCTGCCCGCTGAACAGGTTGGTGTTCAGGCTGGCGGTGAACCCGGCGGTCAGCAGCAGGGGAGCGGTCTCGCCGATCACGCGGGCGATGGCGAGCATCACCGAGGTGGTGATACCGGCGATCGAGGTGGGCAGCACGACCTTGAGGATCGTCAGCCACTTCGGCACGCCGAGCGCGTACGAGGCCTCACGCAGTTCGTTGGGCACGATCCGCAGCAGCTCTTCGCTGCCTCGCACGACCACCGGGACCATCAGCACGGCCAGCGCGAGCGAACCCATGAAGCCCATCGAGATGCCGGGGCGGATCAGCAGGGCGAACACCGAGTAGATGAACAGACCGGCCACGATCGAGGGGATGCCCGTCATGACGTCGACGAAGAACGTGATGCCCTTGGCGATGCGCCCGCGACCGTACTCGACGAGGTAGATCGAGGTCATGAGGCCGACGGGGACGGCGATCAGGGCCGCCACCAGGGTGATCAGCACCGTGCCCCAGATGGCGTGCACGATACCGCCGCCCTCGCCGACGACGTTGCGCATCGAGTAGCTGAAGAACTCGGCATCGAACCGCGCGATGCCGTTGCTGATGACGGTCCACAGCAGCGAGATCAGCGGCAGCAGCGCGACGGTGAACGCGGTGGCGACCAGCGCGGTCATCAGCCGGTCGACAGCCTTGCGGCGGCTCTCGGCGATAGCCGACATGGCCGTGATGAGCACCATGTACAGCAGCACACCGGTGATCACGGCGCCGGCGATGTTGAAGTCGGCGAGGTTGCCGTTGGGAGCGGTCACCGCGAACGCGGCGGCGGACAGCACGAGCGACGCGGCCAGCAGGGCCCACGGGGCCCACGAAGCCAGGCGACCAGAGGTGAGCGAGGTGGAGGCGGGGGTCTGCATGGTCATGTCAGTTCGCTCCCGAGAACTCGGCGCGGCGGGCGACGATCCAGCGCGCCAGCGCGTTGACCGCGAAGGTCACGATGAACAGGATGAGGCCCGTGGCGATCAGGGTGTTCACACCCGTGTCGTGCGCCTCGGGGAAGGCGAGGGCGATGTTGGCCGGGATCGGCGTCGGGTTGGTCGCCGTCAGCACGAGGAAGCTGTAGACGGCAGCGGGGGAGAGCACCATGGTCACGGCCATGGTCTCACCGAGGGCGCGACCCAGAGCGAGCATCGTCGCCGAGACCATGCCGCCGCGAGCGAAGGGCAGCACGGCCATGCGCACCATCTCCCAGCGGGTGGCTCCGAGCGCAAGCGCGGCCTCTTCATGCAGCTTCGGCGTCTGCAGGAAGACCTCGCGGCAGATCGCGGTCATGATCGGGATGACCATCACGGCAAGCACGAGAGCGGCGGTCAGGATCGTCTTTCCCGTCGACGAGACCTGTCCGCCGAAGAACGGCACCCAGGCCATGTTCTCATTCATCCAGGCGTAGATCGGCTGCAGCAGCGGGGCGAGGACCAGACCGCCCCACAGGCCGAACACGACCGACGGCACAGCAGCCAGCAGGTCGATGATGTACCCCAGCACACCGGCGAGGCGGCGCGGGGCGTAGTGCGAGATGAACAGTGCGATGCCGATCGAGATCGGGGCGGCGATCAGCAGCGCGATGAAAGACACCCAGACCGTGCCGAACGCGAGCGGTCCGACATACTGCCAGAACGAGTCACCTTCGAGGATGTGGTTGTCGGTCGTGTCGGGAGCGAACGCGGGCAGGCTCTGAATGATCAGGAACGCCGCGACCGCCACGAGGACGACGAGGATTGTGATGCCGGCGCCGAGCGCGGTGCCCGAGAAGACCCGGTCGCCGAGACGCTGCTTGGCCTTGATCGGGGGCGCGGCTTGAGCCGGCCTGGTCGTCGTGGTCATGTTCTCCTGCTGTTCGGGTGGAATCGGATGCTGTGGTGTCGGAAGTCGGGGTGTCGACCGCCCGATGCCCCCACGCCCTGTGCAGGGCGTGAGGGCATCGGTTTCAGCTCAACTCGTGGATCAGTCGACCTTGATGGTGTCGATCGCGGCGAGGACCTTGTCGCGCAGTCCGGCCGAGATGGGAGCGCTACCTGCGTTGTCGGCGGCAGCCTGCTGGCCCTCTTCGCTGGCCATGTACTCGAAGTACGACTTGACCAGTGCAGCGGTGTTGGCGTCCTCGTACTGCTCGCATGCGATCAGGTAGCTGACCAGGGCGATCGGGTACGAACCTGCCGGAGCTGCGGCCGGGTCGATGGCGAAGACGAGGTCACCGGCGCCGCGGCCCTCCTCCAGCGGCGAGGCCTCGACGAGCGCTGCGGCGGCGTCTGCCGAGTACGCGACGTACTCTCCGTCGACACCGACGTGCACCTGGCCGAGCTCTGCGGTCTGCGACGCGTCGGCGTAGCCGATCGCGCCGTTGCCCGCGGTGATCGCCTGCACGACACCCGAGGTGCCCTGAGCGGCCTCGCCACCGTTGATGGGCCACTCGCCGTCGGGCTCGTGGGTCCAGACATCGGCAGCGGTCGCTGCGAGGTAGGTGGTGAACGTCTCGGTGGTGCCCGAGTCGTCCGAGCGATGGACGGGCGAGATCACCAGGTCGGGCAGCTCGACGCCCTCGTTCTGCTCGGCGATGGCCGCGTCGTTCCAGTTGGTGATGGTGCCCGCGAAGATGCCCGCGATGGTGGCGGCGTCGAGGTTGAGCGAGTCGATGCCCTCGAGGTTGAACGCCACGGCGACGGGCGAGATGTACAGCGGCACCTCGACGATGGCGTCGCTGGAGCACATGCCGAAGCCGCCCTCGGTGAACTCGTCGAGCTTGAACGCGCGGTCCGAGCCGATGAAGTCGCTGGCGCCGGCGAGGAAGTTCTCGCGGCCGGTGCCCGAACCGGTGGGCTCGTAGTTGACGGTGACGCCGGTGTTGGCGGTCTGGAAGCCGGCGACCCATGCCTCCTGGGCGGCGCCCTGCGAGGAAGCGCCCGTGGCGCGCAGGGTGCCCTCGAGCGTCGAAGTCGAGTCGGAGGACGAGCCCTCGGTAGCCGGGGCTTCGTTCGCGGCGCAACCGGTGAGGGCGAGTGCGGCCACGGCGCCGATGGCGCCGATTCGAGCGATGCTGGAGATCTTCACTGTGGATCCGTTCGATCGGGGACTTGTGGATGCCCTGGTGCGGGGCACACAGTGACGCTACGAGCGACGGTTAACGAGACTCTCCCACGATGGTGAACGGAAGGTGAACGACTGCTGTCGGCTAGACCTTCGGCTCATGGGTCTCGATCGAGATGATCCCTGACCCCGGATTGGTTGCCGAGAGGTGAACAACCGAGAACGCGGACATGGCCAGTGCGCTCGCGCTGTTGACATACGACCCGCGCATGGTGCCGGTCGCCAGTGCCATCTCTGAGAGCAGTTCCGGCAGAACGGGGCCGTGGCTGCACAGCACAGCGGGCTTGCGAGAGCGCACACGGCGTCCGATGACGGAGCGGACATCGGCGGTGCCGTGTTCCCAGGCATCCTGACTGATCTTGTCGGTGACGCGCGCCGCCCGCCCGAGTTTGCGTTCCAGCGGAGCTACGGTCTGCCGGCACCGTTCGGCGTCGCTGGTGACGATGCGGCGCACCCCGAAGGCCCGCAACGGCGCGACGATCGCCTTCGCCTGGCGCACGCCCTTGCCGGTGAGTGGCCGCGCAGCGTCCGGCCCGTCCCAGTCCGACCGCGCAACCGCCTTGGCGTGGCGCAGCGCGATCAACGGGAAGGTATGCAGTACGCCGTCCTCGACCAGCCGTGCGAAGTTCTCGAGGATCTCGATGTCGACGGGATAGCTCAGGCGCTGGCGCGCCTGCTTCACGCTGACCCATTCGATGGCGGCGATCTCACCGTTGGGGACGAAGGATGAGGCGCGGATCGCGTCGTCGGTCGCCTCGGCAGCCCAGTAGTGCACGACCTTCTGGCGCTTGGGGCGCATCCAGTACTTGCTCACGCCGACCGGGACGCCCAGACAGACGCGGATGCCGGTCTCTTCACGAACCTCACGCACCGCGGTCTCGGCGAGCATCTCGCCCGGGTCGACCTTGCCCTTGGGCAGCGTCACGTCACGGTACTTCGTGCGGTGGATCAGCAGCACGCGCAGCTTGCCCTCCAGCATCCGCCAGACGACGGCGCCGGCGGCGTAGACGGCGGTGTCGGTCATCGACGGGTCTGCTTGCGACGGCGGCGTCCCTGGACGGCCGCCATCATGCGGTCCTGCAGATCGATCAGCGGTGCCTCCTCTGTCGACTGGGCGCGCGTCCACACCCCGCCCTCACCCAGATGCCACGAACTGGTACGCGGGTCCATGGCGAGATCGAACAGCGCGTGCAGTTCCTTGGTGTGCGCCGGGTCCTCCAGGCGCACCAGCGCCTCGACGCGCCGGTCGAGGTTGCGGTGCATCATGTCGGCGCTGCCGATGTAGACGATCGGGTCGCCGTCGTTGTCGAACATGAACAGTCGCGAATGCTCGAGGTAACGCCCCAGGATGCTGCGCACCGTGATGTTGTCGCTGACGCCGGGCAGGTCCACGCGCAGGCCGCAGATGCCGCGCACCCACACCTCGACCTTCACGCCGGCGATGCTGGCGCGGTACAGGGCGTCCACGATCTGCTCGTCGACCATCGAGTTGACCTTGATACGGATGCGTGCGGGGCGACCGGCCTCGGCGTGCTTGCGCTCGTTGTCGATGTGACGCAGCAGCCCCTTGCGCAGATGCAGGGGCGCCACGAGCAGACGCTTGAACTTCTTCTCGATCGCGTAGCCGCTGAGCTCGTTGAACAGGCGGGTGAGGTCGCGTCCGACGAGCGGGTCGGCGGTGAACAGACCGAAGTCCTCGTAGATGCGGCTGGTCTTGGGGTTGTAGTTGCCGGTGCCGACGTGCGAGTAGTGGCGCAGTACGCCGTCCTCCTCGCGGATCACGAGCGCCAGCTTGCAGTGCGTCTTCAGACCCACCAGTCCGTACACGACGTGCACGCCGGCCTTCTCGAGCTTGCGAGCCCAGACGATGTTGGCGGCCTCATCGAAGCGGGCCTTCACCTCGACAAGTGCCAGCACCGACTTGCCGGCCTCGGCGGCGTCGATGAGGGCCTGCACGATCGGGCTGTCGCCCGAGGTGCGGTACAACGTCTGCTTGATGGCCAGGACGTGCGGGTCGCGCGCGGCTTGCTCGAGGAACGCCTGCACGCTCGTCGCGAACGATTCGTAGGGGTGGTGCACGAGCACATCGGACTTGCCGATGGCCCGGAAGATGTCGGGCCGCTCATTGCTGTCGCCGGGCTGGAACGCCACGGCCGTGGTCGGCAGGTGCGGCGGGTAGCGCAGGTCGGGGCGGTCGATCCGCGACAGGCCGAACAGGCCGCGCAGGTCCAGCGGCCCAGGTAGGCGGTAGACCTCCTGGTCGGTGATGTCGAGCTCGGTGATGAGCAGCTCGAGCGTCACATCGTCCATGTCGTCGGTGATTTCGAGGCGGATCGGTGGACCGAACCGGCGCCTGAGCAGCTCGGCTTCGAGCGCCTGGATGAGATTCTCGCTCTCATCCTCTTCGACCTCGACGTCCTCGTTGCGGGTCAGCCGGAACGCGTGGTGGTCGAGCACCTCCATCCCCGGGAACAGATCATCCAGGTGGTTGGCGATGAGGTCTTCGAGACGGATGTAGCGCACGATCTGCCCGCCTCCGGGGACGGCGATGAGACGCGGCAGCATCGAGGGCACCTTGAGGCGCGCGAACTCCTGGCGACCGGTGCGGGCGTTGCGGATGCGGATGGCGAGGTTCAGCGAGAGCCCGGAGATATAGGGGAACGGGTGCGCGGGGTCGACGGCCAGCGGCATGAGCACGGGGAAGACCTGCGCCTGGAAGTACTCGCCCAGCGCGGCGCGCTCAGCGTCGGTCAGCTCGTCCCAGTCGGTGATCTCGATGCCGGCGTCAGCCAGTGCGGGCTTGACCTGTTCGCTCCAGACCGCGGCGTGCCGCAACTGCAGCGCATGGGCCTCGCGCGAGATGTCGCTGAGCACGTCGGAGGGCGCGCGTCCGACATTGGTGGGCACGGCCAGCCCTGTGAGGATCCGCCGCTTGAGTCCGGCGACGCGCACCATGAAGAACTCGTCGAGGTTGCTGGCGAAGATCGCCAGGAAGTTCGCCCGTTCCAGTTCGGGGACCGTGGGGTCCTCGGCCAGTTCGAGCACACGCTGGTTGAACGCCAACCAGCTCAGTTCCCGGTCGTGGTAGCGATGATCGGGCAGAACCGAGTCCGGGGTCTCATGCGCGTCGAAGTCGTCGTCTTCGGCGTCCTCGAGTCCGGCGTCGACAAGTACGTGATCGATCATGGGGTACATCCTTGCATCCGTCGGTTACGAGCAGGGGAACTCAGCCCGCCGCCTGTCCCGGTTCGTCGTTCAGATTGAAGCGGTAGCCGACGTTGCGGACGGTGCCGATGACCTGCTCGGCGTCGCCGAGCTTGGCGCGCAGGCGACGCACGTGCACGTCGACGGTGCGGGTGCCACCGAAATAGTCGTAGCCCCAGACGTCGCTGAGCAGCTGTTCTCGGGTGAACACCCGAGAAGGGTGTGTCGCCAGGAAGTGCAGCAGCTGGAACTCCTTGTACGTCAGGTCCAGCGGCCGTCCGTGCAACTTGGCAGAGTACGACTGCTCGTCGATTGTGATCCCGGATGCCTGCACGCTGACGGGTGTCTCGGCGTCGGGCCGGGTCAGTGCGAGACGCAGGCGGGCATCGACCTCGGCGGGGCCCGCGGTGGCCAGCACGACATCGGCGAAGCCCCATTCGGTGGAGATCGCGCTCATGCCGCCCTCGGTGACCACGAGCAGCACTGGCGCCTCGCCGCCCGCGGTCTGCAACAGACGACAGGCGGCTCGGGCCGCGACGAGGTCTTCGCGGCCGTCCACGACGATCGCCGCGCACTCGGGGAGCGACAGCAGACGGGACGGCTCGATCGGGTGATGGCGGATGCTGTGGGCGAGCAACCCGAGCGCTGGCAGCACCGGCTCCGCATCGGGAGCCGGGGTGAGTACCACCAACACGGCCACTCACACATGTTAGTCGGGTGCGTCCCGCTGTCGGCGGAATGCGTCAGACGGGTCCGGGTATGTGACGGGTACGATGGCGTCATGCAAGAAGTGGCACTCGCTCCGCGCAACGCGTTCCACGGCGTGCTCGCCGTCTGGGGCGTGGCGGCGGTGACGGCGATCCTGCTGGGATTCCTGCTGCCGGCCGACACCCGGATCGGCTGGTTGCTGATCGCCTTCGGCGGTGTCGTGTTGCTGTCGTTCGCCGTGCAGCTGGCGTATGCCCGTCCGCAGGGGTTCGTCGTGCGGGTATCGGCCAGCATCGTGGGATCGCTGGTGCTGATGGGGATGGCGTCGGCGGCCTTCGGCGTCGCGACACTCGTCTCGGCGTTCTGACGCGACCGGGGTGCGTGACAGGTGACTAGACTGTCGGGCATGGACATCGTCGCGCTCGAACTCTTCTTCCTCGGTCTGCTGGGCCTTGCGGGCCTCGCGATCGCCTTCGTCGCCGGCGTCGTGCTGGTGAACCTGTTCCGCGGTCAGCGCTGATCCAGAGCCGATCATGATCGAACTGCCCACGGATCTGCCTGCCGATCTGGCACCGTTGTCGTGGTTGCTCGGCGTCTGGGAGGGCACCGGCGTCATCGAGTACAGTGCGGGTGACCAGCGCTTCGAGGGCGAGTTCACCCATCGCGTGAGCTTCAGCCACGATGGCGGGCCGTTCCTGAATTACGCCGCCACGGCCTCGTTCCGCGGCGCTGAGGGTCAGGACGAGCCGATCGCCTTGCTGTCCGAGACCGGCTTCTGGCACCTCGCACGGCCGCGCACGGCATCCGATCCCGGCCCCGCGCTCCTGCCTCCCGCCGAGGCCGCGACCGAGCGCACGGTCGACGACGTCGAGGCACTGCGTACCGACGACGGTTTCCCGCTCGAGGTCTCGGTCGCGCATTCGGACGGCACGCTCGAGCTCTACCTGGGGCGCATCGCCGGCCCCCGTATCGACATCGCCACGGATGCCGTCGTGCGTCCCGCGGGTGCAAAACAGTACACTGCGGCCAGCCGCATGTACGGCCTGGTCGATGGACACCTGCTCTGGGCCTGGGACATCGCGGCGATGGGCGAGACGCTGAAGTCGCACGCATCCGCCCGCCTGGCCAAGGTCTGAGCCGGTGGTGTTCGACAGCATCCCTGGTGCCGTCCGTGATGGCGACGTGATCGCCCACTTCGGCAACCCGCTCATCGAGCAGCGGCAGCTGGCCGCGGGCGAGGCTTTGGTGCCGCTGACCGATCGCACCCTGATCGAGGTCGCAGGCGCAGACCGCCTCACCTGGCTCGACTCGTTCACCTCGCAGGCGTTGAAGGGCCTGCCCGCGGGTGCCAGCACTGAGCTGCTCGTGCTCGACCCGCAGGGGCGCGTCGAGCACGCCGCCGCCGTCTTCGAGGACGGCACGGCGACGTGGTTGATCGCCGACAGCGCGGATGCCGATGCGCTGGCCACCTGGTTGCAGCGCATGGTCTTCCGCTCCCGCGTCACCGTCACGGTGAAGTCGGATGCTGTCCTGGTGGGTTTCTTCGCAGGAGACGGTGCGCAGGCCCGCGTGGCCGCCGCGGCTCCAAATGGTCACGTGCTTATCTGGAACGACCCGTGGCAGAGCGTGCAGCCGGGCGGACACCAGTACGCCGCCGTCGACGGGCATCCGGGCGCGGACTACGCCTGGACGATCGCCGTGGTCGATGACGCGGATGCGCTCACGGGGCCGTTCGCGGGGGCGCTGGCGGCCGAGGCTCTTCGCATCGCCGCGTGGCGCCCCCGTTGGTCGCATGAGGTCGATGAGCGCACGATTCCGCACGAGGCCGATTGGATCCGCTCCGCGGTGCACCTCGACAAGGGGTGCTACCGCGGCCAGGAAACCGTCGCGAAGGTGCACAATCTCGGCCATCCGCCGCGACGACTCGCGGCACTGCACCTCGATGGCAGCGAGGTGACCCTGCCGCAGCCGGGATCGCCCGTGCTGTCGGGTGACGCCGAAGTCGGTCAGGTGACCTCCGCCGCGCTGCACTACGAGGACGGGCCGATCGCGTTGGCGATGCTCTCACGACGAGCGCCGATCGGCGACCTGGTTGTGCGTGCCGACGGCGTCGACATCGCGGCGGCGCAGCAGGTCATCGTGCCGGCCGATGCCGGGGCCACGGCCGAGGTGCCTCGTCTGACGCGCCTGTCGCGGCGACCGCTGGGCGAGGATCCTCGCAACAGCCGCTGAGCCGGTCGTGCCCGGCCGATAGGCTGGGTGCATGACGCGCACCCTGATTCTGCTCCGGCACGGCCAGAGCGAATGGAACAAGCTCAACCTGTTCACCGGATGGGTGGACGTCCGCCTGACCGAGCAGGGCAAGGAAGAGGCCCGCCGTGGTGGCGAGCTGCTGGCCGAAGCCGGGCTGCTGCCCGACGTGCTGCACACGTCGCTGCTGAGCCGTGCGATCCAGACCGCGAACATCGCCCTGGATGCCGCCGATCGGCTGTGGATTCCAGTGACCCGCTCGTGGCGCCTCAACGAGCGTCACTACGGCGCGCTGCAGGGCAAGGACAAGGCACAGACGCTCGAAGAGTTCGGCCCCGAGCAGTTCCAGCTCTGGCGCCGCTCGTTCGACGTGCCGCCGCCGCTGCTCGACGACGACAGTGAGTTCAGCCAGGTACACGACGCGCGCTACGCGGGCATCGACGGCGACGTGCCGCGCACCGAGTCGCTCAAGCTCGTCATCGACCGCCTGCTGCCGTACTGGGAGGACGCGATCGTCCCCGACCTCGAAGCCGGCAAGACGGTGCTCGTCACCGCGCACGGCAACTCGCTGCGCGGTCTGGTCAAGCACCTCGACGGCATCAGCGACGACGACATCGCCGAGCTGAACATTCCCACCGGCATCCCGCTGGTGTACGAACTCGATGAGAACAACGTGCCGACTGGACCGGCTCGCTACCTCGACCCGGAGGCCGCTGCGGCCGGTGCCGCGGCTGTCGCCGCGCAGGGCAAGAAGTAATCCCCGCAACGACGAAGCCCCTCTGAGTCCTGGGCGGATTCAGAGGGGCTTCGTCGTATCGAACAGCGGATGCCGCGGATCAGGCCTCCGGTGCGTCCCCGTCAGGAGCCGAGAGCTGCGCCTCGACGGCGAGAGCGATGTCCTCTTCTTCGATCGCCCAGTCGCCGGTGGCGAGGTAGACGACCTTCTTGGCCACGGCGACCGCGTGGTCGGCGAAGCGCTCGTGGTAGCGGCTCGCGAGGGTGGCATCGACGGTGGCCTCGGCCTCACCCTTCCAGTTGTCGCTGAGCACCTTGTCGAAGACGTGCGCGTGCAGCTCATCCACGTCGTCATCGGCGTTGCGGATCGCGTCGGCGAAGCGCAGGTCCTGCGTGCGCAGCAGGTCGGCGAGCGTGCGAGCGATCTCGACATCGAGCTCTCCCATGCGGCGGAAGGTGCCCTTGAGGCCCTTCGGCACGGCGCGCTCGGGGAAGCGCAGGCGGGCGAGCTGAGCGATGTGCTCGGCCATGTCGCCCATGCGCTCGAGCGATGCGCTCACGCGCAGCGCGGTGATCACGATGCGCAGGTCGCGGGCGACCGGCTGCTGGCGCGCCAGGATCTCGATGGCCTGCTCGTCGAGCGCGACGGCGAGTTCGTCGATCTTGGCGTCGTCGGCGATGACCTCGTCAGCCAGCGCGACGTCGCTCTCGGCGAACGAAGTGGTCGCCTTCTCGATGGCGATCGTGACGAGATCGGCGATCTCGGTGAGCTTCGTCTGCAGGTCCTCGAGGGACTGGTGGAACACTTGGCGCATGTCGCGCAACCTTTCGTCGGGGACTCGGCACGGTGAGTGCGCGGGCACGGGTGCCTGAGGGGCACGCTCGCGCGAGGTCGACACGATTGTGTTCGCCGAAGGTTAACGAACGGTGCCCGGAATGTGAATACTAGCCTTCCCGCCGCATGACGGCGCGCTGAACGGCAGGCAAAGCCGCGCGATCCCCGTACGCTGGAGCCATGGATTCGCCCCAGCTCGCGCTGTTCGCACTCGCCATCGGCGCGATCATCGGGGCCGGTACCGTGCTGCTGGTCGTCTGGGCCTACCGCGTCCGGGCACTGGCCGCACAAGAGACGTCCACCGCGGTGCCCGCTGGCGTGGCCGAGGTTCTTCGGGGCATGGATGATCCCGCCTGCGTGCTCAACGCTTCGGGCGTGGTCGTCGCGATGTCCCATGCCGCGGAGCGGTTCGGGATCCGTCCGGGGGCCGTGCTCGACAACGCCGATCTGCGCCGGCTCGTGCGCAATGCGCGTGATGACGGGGACACCGTGGCCGACACGCTGCGTCTTGCCGTGGGCGGAAGCCTCGACCCGCGCCTGGTGTCGGCGCGGTCGAGTCGTATCGGCGCGCAGCTGACCCTCTTGATCATCCGCGATGTCACCGAGCGGGAGCGCCTCGAGCAGATGCGCACCGATTTCGTCGCCAACACCAGCCATGAGCTCAAGACGCCGGTCGCTTCGGTCAGCCTTCTTGCCGAAGCCATCGAGTCGGCGGCCGACGACCCACACCAGGTGCGCGTGTTCGCCAAGCGGATCGCCGCCGAGGCCGGTCGCCTCGGCCAGCTCACCGGTCGCATCCTGAGCCTGGCCAGACTGCAGGCTGCCGAGACTCTGGCACAGGTCAGGCCGATCTCGATCGATGAGGTTGTCGCGGCCTCGGTCGAGGCGCATCTGGTACAGGCCGATTCGGCGGGTGTGACGCTGACTCGCGGCGGCGAGCGGGGCGCATGGGTGCGTGGCGACGCACAGGTGCTCGTCGAGGCCGTCGGTAACCTGATCGCGAACGCCATCGTCTACTCGCCCAAGGGCTCGAGCGTGGGAATCGGCGTCAAGGTCGTCGACGACATCGTCGAGATCGCCGTCGCAGATCAGGGAATCGGTATCGCGGAAGCGGATGCTGAGCGCATCTTCGAGCGCTTCTACCGCGCCGACGAAGCGCGCTCGCGACGCACCGGGGGCACCGGGCTCGGGCTATCGATCGTCAAGCACGCGACACAGCGGCACGGCGGCGAGGTGCGGCTGTGGTCGCGGCCGGGGCGGGGGTCGACCTTCACGATCCGCCTGCCGCGGATCGAGGCGCCGGACACCGGCAAGAAGAAGACCAAGAAGAGCAAGAAGAAGCGCACGGACAAGAGCGCGGCGAAGGCTGTCGCGGCACGAAACGGAGAGAACGCATGACCCGGATCCTGCTGGTCGAGGACGAACCCGACCTGGCTGACCCGCTCGCCTACCTGCTGCGCAGAGAGGGCTACGAGGTCGAGATCTGCGAGGACGGTCCCGGCGCGCTGAATGCGTTCCGCGAGCGGGGTGCCGACGTGATCCTGCTCGATCTGATGTTGCCGGGAATGCCGGGTACTGAGGTGTGCCGCCAGGTGCGGCAGAGTTCGTCGGTGCCGATCATCATGCTCACGGCGAAGGATTCGGAGGTCGACATCGTCGTCGGGCTCGAGCTCGGGGCTGACGACTACATCACCAAGCCGTACTCGTCGCGCGAGCTGTTGGCCCGCATGCGTGCCGTGCTGCGCCGCGTGGTGCAGCCGGAGGCCGAGCTCGACGAGCGCGTGCTCGAAGGCGGCCGCGTCGTGCTCGACATCGACCGGCACACGGTCGCCGTGGACGGCGACGAGATCAGCATGCCGCTGAAGGAGTTCGAGCTGCTCGAGGTGCTGATGCGCAACTCGGGTCGTGTGCTCACCCGCGGGCAGCTCATCGACCGGGTCTGGGGGAGCGACTACTTCGGCGACACCAAGACTCTTGATGTGCACATCAAGCGCATCCGCTCCCGCATCGAAAAGAACCCGGGTGACCCGGTGATGCTGGTGACGGTGCGCGGTCTCGGCTACCGCTTCGAGGGCACATCCGGCTGAGTACGTCGCCCTGGCACTCATGCAGAAGAGGCCGATCCCTTCAGGGATCGGCCTCTTCTGTCGTTCGCGCGGAGCGCGGAAGTCACTCGCCGGCGCTGGGCACCAGGTCGGAGTACTCGGGCAGGGTGCCGTCGAGCACCGGGATCTCGGTGGCTGCGGCTTCGCCGTTTCCAGAGACGAAGAGCGCCTCGACGTTGGAGCCGGGCATCACATTCAGGCCGTCGATGGGCAGCGGGTCCTTGTCGGCGCCGAGGCTGACGGAGTCGCCCGCGGGAACCCGCACGGTCAGCATGGTGCCGGCGATGTCGATGTTCAGCCGTCCGCTCTTGTCGCCGGTGTTGACGAACGCACCGACGAGGTTGCCGGTCGAGCCGTCTTCGGTGGCGATGACCATCGCGTTGCGGACGACGATGTCGCCGCCGGTCGCGTCGACGTTGACGCCGTCGGACGGCGAGTAGTCGATGGTCGTGGCCTGGTTCGTCATGAACGTGCAGCCAGTGGTGCCGAGCGCGACGACGGCGCCCAAAGCGACAGCGGCGACGAGACGCGAGGCGATGGACGCAGCAGAGCGCGAGTTCACGGATCCTCCTGAGATGCGACGGGTGTCGAGGATCAGTCTAGTGGGTCGTGCGCCACGGTTCAGGACCTGACCGCCGGATCAGTTCGCGCACGTCGGCGCGAACTCTAGTACATAGTCGCTGTGGTATCCTGGAGATTGCCGAAAGGACACGTTTTTATGCTTTTTGAGGTTGGCGAAACCGTCGTCTATCCGCACCACGGAGCCGCAACGATCATCGAGGTCAAGGACCGCGTGATCAAGGGCGAGACGAAGAAGTACCTGAAGCTCAATGTCACTCAGGGCGACCTGATCATCGAGGTTCCCGCTGAGAACGTCGACCTCGTCGGCGTGCGTGACGTGATCGGCCAGGAGGGCCTCGACCACGTGTTCGAGGTGCTGCGCGCCCCGTTCACCGAAGAGCCCACGAACTGGTCCCGCCGCTACAAGGCGAACCTCGAGAAGCTGGCGTCGGGGGACGTCATCAAGGTCAGCGAGGTCGTGCGCGACCTGTGGCGCCGCGATCAGGACCGCGGCCTGTCGGCCGGCGAGAAGCGGATGCTGGCGAAGGCTCGCCAGATCCTCGTCTCGGAGCTGGCCCTCGCCGAGAAGATCGACGAGGACAAGGCGGGCGCTCTGCTCGACGAGGTGCTCGCCTCGTGATGTGAGACCGACCGGAGTCGGAAAGAGGACGGATGCCATGGGCATCCGTCCTCTTCGCGTCTGTGGCCTGCGGCGGGGCGGGTAACGTGTGAGCGTGACTGTGCACAGCTCTCCTCGCACCGCGATCATCGTCGTCGCAGCAGGCTCCGGCACGCGACTCGACGCCGGCGCGCCAAAGGCGCTGGTCGCGCTCGACGGGCGCTCGATCTTGCGGCACGCACTCGATGGCGTGTTCTCGGCGCAGCCGGCCCAGGTGATCGTCGTCGCACCGGCCGGTCACGAGCAGACCGCGGCGGACGCACTGGCGGATGCCAATCGCGATCGAGGCTGGCGGACGACTGTCGTGACGGGCGGCCAGACGCGCCAACAGTCGGTCGCCGCCGGGATCGCGGCCCTTGACCGCACGGTCGAGACGGTGCTCGTGCACGACGCCGCCCGCGCTCTCACGCCCGCCGCGCAGATCGACGCGGTCGTGGCCGCCGTGTCGGATGCGGGGATCATCCCGGCACTGGCCGTGATCGACACGCTCAAACAGGTCGACGGCGATGTCATCGTGGGTGGAGTCGATCGGTCGTTGCTCGCGGCCGCTCAGACCCCACAGGGCTTTCCGCGCGCAGCCCTCGAATCCGCCTATGCGCACGCCGAGGCGGATGGCATCGAATACACCGACGACGCCGCGTTGTTCGCCGCGGCCGGGGGCGCTGTGCAGCGCATCGCCGGCTCTGCACGCGCTTTCAAGATCACCACGCCCGCCGATCTGGAGAGGGCACGCATGCTGCTCGCCGACACCCCCGCAAACCCCTCGTTGCCCCGGGTGGGCGTCGGCACCGATGTGCACGCCTTCGGCGGTGAGGGCAACCTCTGGCTGGCCGGTCTTGAATGGCCGGGGGAACAGCCGTTGTCCGGGCACTCCGATGGAGATGCGGTGGCACACGCCATCGTCGATGCGTTGCTCGGCGCTGCGGGGCTCGGAGACATCGGCCAGCACTTCGGCACGGCGCACCCCGAGTACGCCGGTGCGCACGCCGACGTGTTCCTCGCCCGCACCGCCGAGATGCTCGCTGAGGCGGGCTTTGTGATCGGCAACGTGTCGGTGCAGTTCCAGGGCAACCGTCCCCGCTTCAGCGCACGACGCCTCGAGGCGGAAGCCGCTCTGTCGGCCGCGCTCGGCGGGGCGCCGGTGAGTGTCGCGGCAACCACCACCGACGGCCTGGGGTTCACGGGGCGTGGCGAAGGCATCGCGGTGACGGCCGTCGCGCTGGTCGTGCCGACCCGCTGACAGCATCCGTTCTGCGGAGTTCTGCGCAACGGCGGACGCCTCCGGCCAGAGTGTCCGAAGAACTGCAGAAGTCCGATCGACGGCTGTGCTCCAGGTGCACCCCGGTACGCTAGGGAGGTGACTCTCCGGCTCCATGACACCCGCGCGCAGCAGCTGCGCGATTTCGTTCCGCTCGATGCCTCGAACGTGACGATCTACGTGTGTGGACCCACCGTGCAGTCCGGCCCCCATATCGGTCACGTCCGCGCGGCCCTCAGCTTCGATCTGCTGCGCCGCTGGCTGGAGTACCGGTACGGCCGGGTGACCTTCGTGCGCAACGTCACCGACATCGACGACAAGGTGCTCGCGAACGCTACCGATGACGAGCCGTGGTGGGCTCTGGCCTACCGCATGGAGCAGGAGTTCTCGGACGCGTACGCCGCGATCGGCATCCTGCGGCCGACCTACGAACCGCGCGCGACCGGTTTCATCCCGCAGATGCACGAGCTGATCGCGACGCTCATCGAGCGCGGTCACGCGTACCCGGCATCCGATGGATCAGGCGACGTGTACTTCGACGTGCGCTCGTGGCCCGCCTACGGCGAGCTCACACGTCAGCGCATCGACGACATGGAGGCGGCTGCCGACGCCGACCCGCGCGGCAAGCGCAACCCTCAGGACTTCGCCCTCTGGAAGGGCGCCAAAGCCGAAGAACAGTCGGATGCCACCTGGGCATCGCCCTGGGGGGAAGGGCGCCCCGGATGGCACATCGAGTGCTCGGCGATGGCGCGCCGGTACCTCGGCGCCGAGTTCGACATCCATGGCGGCGGACTCGACCTGCGCTTCCCTCACCACGAGAACGAGCTCGCCCAGTCGACCGCGGCCGGTGACGGATTCGCCCGCTACTGGGTGCACAACGGCCTGGTGAACGTCGACGGCCAGAAGATGTCGAAGTCGCTCGGCAACTTCACCCTGGCATCCGACGTGCTCGCGAAGCACGACCCGCTGGTCGTCCGCTACGCACTCGCCGCCGCGCACTACCGCTCGAGCCTGGATCTGTCGGAATCATCCTTTGCGGAAGCCGAGGCCGCACTCGCGCGCGTCGAAGGTTTCCGCGAGCGGTACGCACGCGCGGTCAGCGGTGCGGGTGAGCAGGGGCCGATCTTCGCAGGCGGAGGCTTCTTCGCCGTTGCGCCGAAGATCCCGGCGCAGTTCGCAGCGGCGATGGATGACGACCTCGGCGTACCGCAAGCGCTCGCCGTGCTGCACGAGACAGTGCGAGCCGGTAACTCCGCGCTCGACGTCGGCGACCGCGATGCCGCGGCGCGGGCATTCGCGGCCGTCTCAGGGATGACCGACGTGCTGGGCCTGGCGCCAACGGCATCCACCACCGGCGACGACGGCGCGACGGCATCCGCCCTCGACACGCTGGTGCAGACGATGATCACGCAGCGCGCGCAGGCGCGCGCTGACAAGGACTGGGCCGCAGCCGATCGCATCCGCGATGCGATTGCGGCGGCAGGAATCACTCTGGAGGACACTCCGGACGGAACACATTGGAGTATCGATGGCTAAGCCTCAGCGCCCCGGAGCGGGCAACAGCAAGAAGAAGGGTGCCACCAAGGGCACCGGAGGGCACAGCCGCAAGGCGCTCGAGGGCCGCGGGCCCACGCCCAAGGCCGAGGACCGAGCCTGGCACGTCGCCGGAAAGCGCAAGGCCGCCCAGGAGCGCTTCGCCGCGGCCGGCGGTAAGGGGCGTCCCGGAGGCAAGCCGCAGCGCAACGACGTGAACCGTCAGGCGCGCGCGAAGTCCTCCGATGACACCGAGACGGTCACCGGCCGCAACTCGGTGCTCGAGGCGCTGCGCACCAAGATCCCCGCGACCACGCTCTACATCGCCCAGCGCGTCGAGATGGACGACCGGGTCAAGGAGATGCTCGCGATCGCCCGTCACCGAGAGATCCCCGTCCTCGAGGTCACCCGGCAGGAGCTCGACCGCATGGCAGGGTTCGACGGCGTGCACCAGGGCGTCGCGCTGAAGGTGCCGCCGTACGAGTACGCGCACCCGCAGGACCTGCTCGAGCAGGTCATCGATCGCGGTCAGACCCCGCTGTTCATTGCGCTGGACGGCATCACCGACCCGCGCAACCTCGGCGCGATCATCCGCTCGACCGCGGCGTTCGGCGGCCACGGCATCATCCTGCCGCAGCGTCGCTCGGCGAGCGTCAACTCGGCTGCGTGGAAGACCAGCGCCGGTGCGGCCGCGCGCCTGCCCGTCGCTCTCGCCGCGAACCTGACCACGCAGCTCAAGGAGTTCAAGAAGCAGGGCGTGTTCGTGCTGGGCCTGGACGGCGGGGGAGACGTGGCGCTGCCCGCGCTCGAGCTCGCCGACCGTCCGGTCGTCATCGTCGTCGGCTCCGAGGGCAAGGGCCTTTCGCGCCTGGTCACCGAGACGTGCGATCAGATCGTGTCGATCCCGATCTCGGCCGCGACCGAGTCGTTGAACGCCGGCATCGCCGCATCCGTCGCCCTGTACCAGGTGTCGACCATCCGCGCCGCGGAATGACGGAGACCGTTCGACGCTTGTACTGAGTGCCGCCCGCAGCGGGCGGCACTCAATACGCACCGCATCGGAGAGGCCCCACATGGCTCGCATCGTCGTCATCGGAGGAACCGGCTACGCCGGATCGCACATCGTCCGTGAGGGGGTGCGCCGAGGACACGAGATCGTGTCGATCTCACGATCGATGCCGGATGCCCCTGTCGACGGCGTCCGCTATGCGCGGGGCTCCGTGCTTGACCCGGCCGCGCTGGGCGACGTCTTCGATGGAGCGGATGCCGTGGTCTCGGCACTCTCGCCGCGGGGCGACATGCAGGATGCCGTGCTCGACGCGCTCGAAGGGCTCGTAGCCAGCCTGACCGGTACCGGTACGCGCCTGGGCGTCGTCGGTGGAGCGGGCGGCAGCCTGGTCGCTCCCGGCGGGCCCCGGCTCTTCGATCAGGGTTTCCCTGACGAGTACAAGCACGAGGCGCAGGTCGGCATCGACTCGCTCGACCTGCTGCAGCGCTCGGACGAGAATCTGGACTGGTTCTTCATCCACCCCGCTGAGGTGTTCGGGCCGTGGGCAGAAGGTGAGCGCACCGGACGCTACCGCGACGGCGGCGACGTCGTCGTGCGCGCCGAGGACGGCACGTCCACGATCTCGGGCGCCGACTTCGCGATCGCCGTCATCGACGAGATCGAGACGCCCAGGCACCACCGGGGGCGGTTCACCGTCGGGTATTAGCGCGGAGCCCGCCTAGACCAGGTCGCGCCAGTTGATCGCCGCGGTCTCGGGTGAGACGGCGACAGCGCCGGTCACCACGGGGAGTCCCATGGTCTCGGTGGGCGGGCCCATGATCGTGGCCTCATCGCGGCGGTGCCGCAGCACCTCGTTGATGTAGCTGGTCAGCACCTCGGCGAGGGGCACGGACCGCCCCTGCGCCTGCGACAGGTACCAGCGGTGTTCGAGCACCTGGTGATACACCTCAGCGGGTTCGAGCTTGGCACGCAGGTCGTAGGGGATCGCGCGCACCACCGGCTCGAAGACTCGCGTGAGCCACTCATGGGCGTACATCTCCTCGTCCGCGAGGTGCTTCTTCGAGCGCACCCGGAACTCATCGAGGTCATTGAGCAGTCGGCGCGCCTGGTTCTCCTCGACGTCCAGGCCGGTCAGGCGCAGCAGGCGCCGCTGGTGGTGACCGGCATCCACCACCTTCGGCTGGATCCGCACCGACGTACCGTCGGGAGTGGCCACCATCGACATCTCGTCGATGTCGAAACCGAGGGCGTTCAGCTTCTCGACCCGCTCGGTGATCCGCCAGGTCTCTCCGACCGAGAACGACTCCTCGTCGGTCAACGCTGCCCACAGCGATCGGTACGACGAGACGATGCCATCAGCGATCTCGAGCGCATCCATACCGTGCTCGAGCCGGCCGCCCGCGGCGAGATCCATGATCTCGCCCGCGATGTTCGTCCGGGCGAGATCCAGGTCGTACGCACGCTGACCGTCGGTAAGGCCCTCTTCGTGCAGTTCTCCGGTCTCAGCATCCACCAGATAGGCGGCGAACGCGCCGGCATCGCGTCGGAACAGCGTGTTCGAGAGCGAGACATCACCCCAGTAGAAACCCACGTTGTGCAGGCGCACCAGAAGTAGCGCGAGCGCATCGACCAGGCGCGTGGCCGTGTCGGGACGCAGCAGCTGCGTGAACAGCGAACGGTACGGCATCGAGAACCGCAGGTGCGACGTGACCAGCGCGGCCGGCAGCGGTTTGCCATCGGCATCCGTGCGTCCCGCGATCACGGCGACGCGACTCACGCACGGCACATCGAGTTTGGCGAGGCTGCCCAGCATCTCGTACTCGCGGCGCGCCATCTCGTCGGTGGTCTCCTTGACCGCCACGACCTTGCCCGACAGATCGGCGAAACGCACCAGGTGGCGTGAGAGGCCCTTGGGGAGCGAGACGATGTGCTCGGACGGCCACTTCCCGAGCGGCGTCGACCACGGTAGCGACAGCAGGCCGGGGTCGACCGTGCTGGCGGTGATGCGCAAGGATTCGGTCGTGTTCATGCATCCTCCGATGCCGATCTCTCGACGTGGCCACCGGGACGACGACGGCGCGGGCGACCCGAAGGTCGGCCCGCGCCGTCGGATGTGGGATGTCAGGCCGAGAGGACCGGCTGCTCGTTGAGTCGCTCACCCGTCTCGATGTCGAACAGGTGCACGTGACCCGGGATGGGGGCGAGCACCACGGTGTCGCCGGCCATCGGGTGACGACGGCCGTCGACGCGTGCGACCAGGTCGGTGCGCTTGCCGTTGATCTCGGTGTGACCGTAGAGGTATCCGTCGGCGCCGAGCTCCTCGACGAGGTCGACCGTGACGGTCAGGCCGAGGCCGTCCTCGGGAGCGACGATGATGTCTTCGGGGCGGATGCCGACCGTAACGCTGGAACCGTGCGCCTTGGTGACGGCTGCTGTCTCGGCGGCGACCGACTTGGTGCCGAACTGCACCCCGCCCTCGGTGAGGGGGACCTCGAAGAGGTTCATGGCGGGCGAGCCGATGAAGCCGGCGACGAAGACGTTGCTCGGGGTCTCGTACAGGTCGCGCGGCGTGCCGACCTGCTGCAGGAGGCCGTCCTTCAGCACGGCGATGCGGTCACCCATCGTGAGCGCCTCGGTCTGGTCGTGCGTCACGTAGACGGTGGTGACGCCCAGGCGGCGCTGCAGCGATGCGATCTGGGTACGGGTCTGCACACGCAGCTTCGCGTCGAGGTTCGACAGCGGCTCGTCCATGAGGAACACCTGCGGCTGGCGGACGATGGCGCGGCCCATGGCGACACGCTGACGCTGACCACCCGAGAGTGCCTTCGGCTTGCGGTTGAGGTACTCCTCGAGGTCGAGCAGCTTGGCCGCTTCGAGCACGCGAGCAGCACGCTCTTCCTTGCCGACGCCGGCGATCTTGAGCGCGAAGCCCATGTTCTCGGCGACCGTCATGTGCGGGTACAGCGCGTAGTTCTGGAAGACCATCGCGATGTCGCGGTCCTTCGGCGGCACATCGGTGACGTCACGGTCGCCGATCAGGATGCGGCCGCCGTTGACCTCTTCGAGGCCGGCGAGCATGCGCAGCGACGTGGACTTTCCGCAACCGGAGGGGCCGACGAGAACGAGGAACTCGCCATCGGCGATCTCGATGTTCAGCTTGTCGACCGCGGGGCGCGTGCCGCCCGGGTAGAGGCGGGTGGCGTTGTCAAAGGTCACAGTTGCCATTGCGTTTCTCCTTCACCGGCAGGTACGTGCCGGACGATCCGTCGTGATGGAAGCGGTGGGCACCTGCCCGCCGTGACCCGTCATCGGGTCGAGATCAGTATGGCATGCGGTGGCGCATCTGGGTATTTCTCAGGCTGCCTGGTTAACATCGAACCCGACGCCGCATTTCTTCGCGGCCGCGGGATCACCCGTCCCACCCGATCTTCAAGAGGAACGATGTCGAGCGACGAAACGCCGAACGTCCCCACCACTCGCAACTCGCGCGACGCGGTGCGGAACAAAGCACAGCAGGTGCGAGCTCAGCAATCCCGAGCCCGTGTGATGCGACGAATCATCATCGGAGTCGTCGCGATCGTCGCGGTGGGCTCGATCGGCACCGCTGTCGCGTACACCGTCGGCTCTTCGATCTCGAAGCCAGAGCTGAGTCCGCTCGGAATGGATGCTGACGGCGTGACGGTCAGTGATGTCACCCCGGCCCCGGGCGACGGTGCCACGCCGACACCGGAGGCGACTGCCTCCGAGGCAGGGACCACGGCCACGCCGACACCGGACCCGACCGAGACCGCCACCGGCCCGACAGAGATCCACGTGTATGTGGACTACCTCTCCGCGGCAGCATCCGAGTTCGAGGGCGCGAACGCGCGGCAGCTCGCCACCTGGATCGAGCAGGGCGCGGTGACTGTCACGTACCACCCGGTGGCGATGCTGACGGCGAGCTCGAACGGCACCAAGTACTCGTTGCGCGCTGCCTCGGCGGCCGCATGTGTCGCCACCTACTCGCAGGAACAGTTCTACGACTACAACCACGAGCTGCTCACCGACCAGCCTGAGATCGACACCGACGGGCGCACTGATGTGCAGCTGGCCGACCTGGCCGTCGCCGTCGGCGTGCAGAACCCCAAGCAGGTGCGCGAGTGCATTGAGCAACAGGACTTCGTGAAGTGGGCGAAGGGTGCGACCACGCGTGCATTGGAAGGCCCGCTTCCCGGCTCGAAGGATCTCAAGCTCACCAACGAGGCGCTCGTCGTCGTCGAGGGCAAGGCGTACGTGGGTGCGATGGGGGATCCGGCCGAGTTCTCGCAGTTCGTGCTGACCACGGCCAGCGACGAGTACTTCGGGGCGACTCAGCCCACCCCGACACCCACGCCGGTGCCGACCACCACTCCCAAGTCCTGACGCCGGATGCGGCTACTCGCCCCGTGGTGGCTATGCTTGTCACGGTCACCTGTCCGCCGACTTGGCGCAATTGGTAGCGCACCGTACTTGTAATACGGGGGTTACGGGTTCGAGTCCCGTAGTCGGCTCCACGAAAAAGAGTCCGCACGAACCGGCACTGCCGGTTCGTGCGGACTCTCGGTGTTTCCGGGGCTCTGTTCGGTGTTCCGTTGAGCTCGCAGTCGAGTCCGCGGGGGTCAGACCACCGGCGGTTGCGTCGGCCAGCCGCCTACCGCGCCGGAATCGGTGAAGTACCCGGTGTAATCGACGTGCGGGATGTTGTGCCAGATCATCGGGTCGGTGTTCCAGATGCTGCCGTCCGCCAGTCCCGCGAGCAGCGCCTCGACGCCCTGGACGTTCTGCTTGATCGCCTTGCCTCGGCTCTTCTGTCCGATGGAACCGCCGTAGGTCTCGAAGAACACCATCGGGTGGCTGTGGCCCGTGGGGTTGAGACCGTTGTAGTCCAGACCCAGCATCACGGCCGAAGCGACACCGCCCTTGATGTCGATCTCGTATGATCCGACACTGTAGCGGTCGATGTTGATGTAGCCGTACTGCTGCAGCGCGTCGTACACATGCCCCTGCAGTCGGCGCGTCGAGATGTCGTACTCTCCTCCGAGGATGCCGGGAAGCGTGGGGCCGCTGGGCGCCAGCGAGATCCCGAGCGACATCGTGATCGGTTCGTCGGAGTCGTCGTACTTGAGTCCCTGGTGGTGGATGTCGAGGCCGACGTCGGGCTTGACCTGAGTCCAGTACGTGTACCAGGCGAGCGATTCCTTGGCGGCGAAGCCGGCCGGCGACCAGTCCCGGTTGAGGTCGATACGCCGCTCGCTGCCGTCCTGCAGCACCGTGTGCCGAATGTACAGCTCCGAACCGTCGGGGTTGTACATCGGGATCACATGCAGCGTGAGGTTCTCTCGCACGGCCTTCCACAGCGGGGAGCCGCTGGAACCCGCTGCCTTGAGGATAGCGAGCAGCGTGTCGGGGCCGTACGGTTCGTTGCCGTGGATGCGTCCCTGCAACCACACGGAAGTCGGTCCGGTACCGACCGTCGCGACGTAGAGTTCGCGCCCGGCCTCGCTGAGCCCGGGCGAGATGCCGAGCCCGGAGAGCGTGTGCACCTGCACGGCACCCTTCGATGTCTTCTGGATGCTGCTGAGGGCCTGGACGACGTCGTCATAGGTCATCAGCGCGTCGCGGGGAGGGAAGGGGCCGGGTTCGGGGAATGACCCGGCGGCGATGGCCGGCTGGGTGGCCAGCAGGGGGAGTGCTGCCGCCAGCGGCGCGGCTGCCAGCAATTGGCGTCGGGTGAGAGAGAACGGGGGGCGTCGATCCTGCATCACTTGCTCCTATGTCGTCATTGACGGGGGTGGGGCCAGTGTGGCAGCAGCTTGTTATCACAGGCAAGAGTTGGGAGTGATCTCGATCCGCTCGCTGACAGGTATCGCAGCGGCGACCGCGGCCTCGACGATCTCGCCGCCGGGGTGCGGCGTCAACAGCCACTCCTCGGCGAAGCCCGGGGCGATCAGGAGCGGCATGCGATCGTGGACATGCTGCAGGTGCGCCGCGGCGGGTTGGGTGATGATGCTGTAGCAGGTGTAGTCGGCGCCGTCGGCCGTGCGGCCGGGGCGGGTCACCGCGGCCAGACCCAGAAGATCCCCTTCTGCCGTGGCGAAGTGCTGCCAGACGCGTGACGGTTTGGCCATCTCACGCCAGTACGAGACAGGGACGATCGCGCGCGCAGGGAGGGCACCGCGGGTACCCGCGAGGCGCTCTGAGCGGGTGTTGATCGACGCGAAGCTCGCCGGAGCGCCGTTCACCAGGTATCCCCACCAGGCCAGCTCCATCGTGTCGGGACCGGTGAGGATCGGGTTCAGATTGCGCAGGTTCTTGCCGGTGGGGCGCAGCACCTCATCTGCATTGCCCGCTGCCCACGAACGCAGCCCGTCGAGCACCGCCGCGTCGACCGCAGCCCGGTACTCGCTGTCGTCGAATCTCGGATCCAGCCCGTAGCTCGCGCACATGGCCTCAGCGTAGACCGGGCATCCGACATCCCGGTCGTCCGGCTCGGATAAGGTTGCCAGGATGACCGAGACCCGACGCATGCCCGCCTGGATCGCCCTCGGCGGGGCCGTGGCGATCGGCGTCATGACCGCTGTGCAGGCGCGCATCAACGGGGTGCTCGGCGTGCGGCTCGACGATGGCATCGTCGCCGGGTTGGTGTCGTTCGCGGTCGGGCTCACCGCCCTGCTGATCGTCGTGCCGCTGATCCCATCGGCCCGCGCGGGCGTGCGACGCCTGTGGCAGGGCATCCGCTCACGAACCATCCCGTTCTGGATGCTGCTCGGAGGCACGTGCGGCGCCCTCACGGTCTCGACGCAGGGCCTTGTCGCCGGTGTGCTTGGCGTGTCACTGTTCACCGTCGGCGTCGTGGCCGGGCAGACCATTCACGGTCTGGTGCTCGACCGCATCGGCTTCGGGCCCTCCGGTGTCGTCGCCGTCACGCCGGGGCGAGTCCTGGGGGGAGTGCTCGCGCTCGCCGCCGTCGCCATTTCGCTGGGCGGCGATGTACTGGCCAGCGCCCCGCTGTGGCTCCTGCTGCTGCCGTTCGCCGCGGGGGCCGGCATTGCCTGGCAGTCGGGGGCGAACGGGAGGCTCGCGCGTGCGACCGCGTCGCCGATCACGGCCACGCTGATGAGCTTCACCGCGGGAACCGTCGTGCTGGCGCTCGCCGCGGGGCTCAGTGTCGCCGTCACGGGCATGCCCGCGGCGCTCCCCGCAGAACCCTGGCTGTACGTCGGCGGTCTGCTCGGCTTCGTCTACATCCTGCTCGGGGCCTGGCTCGTGGCGCACACCGGCGTGCTGCTGCTCGGACTCGGCAGCGTGCTCGGGCAGCTCGTCGCATCGGTCGTGATCGACCTCGTCTGGCCGGTCACGGGCGCGCCCGCACTGTGGCAGCTCATCGCGATGGTGGTCGTCGCGGTGGCATCCGTCGTGGTCGCGCTGCCCCGCCGGCGCTGAGCGACGCGGTCAGTCCTTCTTCGACTTCTTCTTGTGCTTCTTCGTCTTCTTCTTCGACTTCTTCTTGTCCGTCGAGGTGGGCGGCTGTTCGTCTCCTTCGTGGCCAGCGTCGGGCATCCGCGTGAGCACGGTGTCGACGTCGACGGGCTTGCGCCGTCCCGCGCTCTTGCCCTCCGGCTTCCCACCGACGTAGAGCCAGCCCAGCAGCTCCTCGTTCTCGTGCAGTCCGTGCGCCCGCGCGACGGCCTCCGCCCGTGTGAGCCCACCCGTGCGCCAGATCACACCCCAACCGGCCTCATCGAGAAGCAGGCTGAGGGTGTGTGCGACGCCCGAGGCGACGGCCTCTTGCTCCCACCGAGGCACCTTGTCGGTCTTGCGGTATGAGGCGACGATCGCGATCAAGAGCGACGCGCGCAGCGGTTTCGTCGACGGCTTGTCGTCGCCGGCCGCCTCGGCCAGCGCCGCTCCGAGTGTCAGACGATCGTCTCCGCGCAGCTCGATGAGCCGCCACGGGCGCAACGACGAGTGATCGGCGACCCGGCCGGCGGCCTCGATCAGCGGCACCAGCTCATCGCGCGTGGGCGCCGCCTCGGTGACCTTCGACCAGGAGGTGCGCGCCAGCGCCGCTTCGCGCGCGCTCATGCGTCGGGCGTGAACGACAGCGCGACCGAGTTCATGCAGTACCTGTCGCCGGTCGGTGTGCCGAATCCGTCCGGGAAGACATGCCCGAGGTGCGATCCGCACGCAGCGCAGCGCACCTCGGTGCGCACCATGCCCAGCGTGCGGTCCTCGATGAGTTCGACGGCCTCGGGACGCACCGACTCGTAGAAGCTCGGCCACCCGCATCCTGAGTCGAACTTGGTGCCGCTGCGGAACAGCTCCGCATCGCACGCACCGCAGGTGTACAGGCCGCTGCGACTCTCATCGAGCAGCTCACCCGTCCAGGGGCGTTCCGTGGCGGCGTTGCGCAGCACCGCGTACTGCTCCTCGCCGAGCTCGGCCCGCCATTCGGCATCGGTCTTGTTCACGCTGTACGACATGCCTCCATTCTCGCGCGTTCCTGGCGGCGCGGGGTCGTGTTCGACGTGTCGCATTGTCGGCCCTCTCCCGGTGAGAATGAAAGGGTGACGGATGCTGTGCGTGAACGCTTCGACCGATTCGCCCAGGTCGAGGCCCCGGGCCGCAGCGAGATGTACGCCGAGTGGGCAACAGGGATCGCGTCGGATGCGCAGATGCAGCGGCTTCTCACCCGGATCGATCCGCAGCATCGGCAGCCACCTCTGGTGTTCGCCGTCACCCGCCTGCTCGGCGCGCCCCTCGGCGGCTACGTGGCCTGGCGCCAGTTCGTGCTCGCGCACGCCGACGACGTGGTCGCCGAATGCGAACGCCGTACGGTGCAGGCGAACGAGCCCTTGCGTCTGGCCGCGCTGCTGCCCGCGCTCAGCGCGATCGAGGGCCCCATCGCCCTGCTCGAACTGGGGGCTGCGGCCGGGCTGTGCCTCTACCCCGATCGGTACTCCTACCGGTACGTGGATGGCGACGGCGCGCAACGCATGCGCCTCGACCCCGACGGCGGGCCGTCATCGGTCGTACTGACCAGCGTCGTGCGCGGTCCGCTCCCGCCGCTGCGGATGCCACGGATCGTCTGGCGCGCGGGCATCGACCTCGCCCCGATCGACGTGCGCGACCCCGAGGACCGGGCGTGGATGGATGCCCTGATCTGGCCGGGGGAGCACGAGCGCGCCGCCCGTATTGCCGCGGCCATCGACATCGTCGCAGCCGACCCGCCGCTGCTCGTGGCTGGCGACGCGATCGAGCGGCTCGAGCAACTGGCATCCGCCGCGCCGCCCGACGCGACGCTGGTCATCAGCACCCCGGGCATGCTGGTCTACCTTCCCCGCGCCGAGCGGGAGACGCTGATCGATCGCATCCGCGGGATGGATGCCCGATGGATCACGATCGACCAGCCCGGTCTGCACGACGGTTGGGAACCGCCGATCAGGGTGGAGGACTTCCGCGGGTTCGCGGTGGCGCTGGATGGGCGGGTGTGTGCCGATGCCGATCCACTCGGGCGCTGGTGGGAGTGGCGTGCCGATGGTGGGACGGATGCGACGTAGCCTGAAACCATGCTCGGAGACCTCTCTGATCGCGACCGCGCGATCCTGACGCTGGAAGCGGCCTGGCCGCGGCACGGCGGCATGAAAGAGGAGACGATCCGTACGCAGTTGGGTATGAGCCCCGCACGCTACTACCAACTGCTCGGCCGGCTCATCGAGACCGAGCAGGCGCTGCAGTTCGACCCGCTGCTGGTGCGGCGGCTCCGTCGGCTACGGGACGCCCGCAGCGCGCAGCGCTCGTCTCGGATGCGGGGCTTCGTCGGCTGACACCGACGTCGAGCCCGGCGCTCGCTGGGGATTCACGGGAACCGCCCGCTAGCATCAAGGGGTGTCACAGCAGCCCCACGATCGTTTCGACGACATCCCCCGCGGCTCGGGGCGCGTCGGCGCCCACCGCGCCGAGCAGCCCGGTATGAATGCGCTGGTCGTGCTGCTCTGGTCAGCGGCCGTCGCTCTCGTGCTCATCGTCGCCGGTATCTTCGCAGCCCTCGTCATGATGGATCGCATCTCGTTCGGGTCGGGGGATTCCTCGCCTTCCGCGTCGCAGAGCGAGGAAGGGACAGCGGCCGAGATCGACACGTCGTACCGTGTGCTGATCCTCAACGCGACCTCGCAAGAGGGGCTCGTCGCCGAGGCCGAGGAGACGCTGCAGGCGCAGGGCTGGGCGCAGGGCGACGTGTTCGGCAGCGACAGGGCCAGCGAAGAGTTCGAGACCACGACGGTGTTCTACGTCGACGACACCGACGAGGCGGCCGCGCTCGGCGTGGCCGAGGTGATCGGCGGTGCTGCCGTGCAGCAGAGCGACTTCTACGCGGACTTCAACGACAGTGAACACCCACAGCTGACGGTCGTGTTGGGAACGGACCGCGTGAGCGGCGGGGCCCCGTCGACCAACGAATCCGAAGACTCTCCCGCCGAATGATCCGTGCCGGACGCACCGGCGCCACGCGGCTTGCACTCTCATGGGTCGAGTGCCAAACTGGGTGTTAGCACTCGCGTACTCTGAGTGCTAACACCCATCGCCTACGTCCGGGAGGGACGAAAGACTCATGGCAAAGATCATCGCTTTCGATGAGGAGGCCCGCCGCGGCCTCGAGCGCGGCCTGAACACCCTGGCCGACGCCGTCAAGGTGACCCTCGGCCCGCGTGGTCGCAACGTCGTGCTCGAGAAGAAGTGGGGCGCCCCCACGATCACGAACGACGGTGTGTCGATCGCCAAGGAGATCGAGCTCGACGACCCGTACGAGAAGATCGGTGCGGAGCTCGTCAAGGAGGTCGCCAAGAAGACCGACGACGTCGCCGGTGACGGAACCACCACCGCAACCGTTCTCGCCCAGGCACTGGTGCGCGAGGGCCTGCGCAACGTCGCAGCCGGCGCGGACCCCATCTCGCTCAAGCGCGGCATCGAGAAGGCCGTCGCGGCCATCACCGAAGACCTGCTGAGCAGCGCCAAGGAGATCGAGTCGAAGGAGCAGATCGCCGCCACCGCGTCGATCTCCGCCGCAGACAACGAGATCGGCGCGCTGATCGCCGAGGCGATCGACAAGGTCGGCAAGGAGGGCGTGGTCACCGTCGAGGAGTCGCAGACCTTCGGCACCGAGCTCGAGCTCACCGAGGGCATGCGCTTCGACAAGGGCTACCTGAACCCCTACTTCGTCACGGACCCCGAGCGTCAGGAAGCGGTCTTCGAGGACCCCTACATCCTCATCGCCAACCAGAAGATCGGCAACATCAAGGACCTGCTGCCGGTCGTCGACAAGGTGATCCAGGACGGCAAGGAGCTCGTCATCATCGCCGAGGACGTCGAGGGCGAGGCTCTCGCGACGCTCGTGCTGAACAAGATCCGCGGCATCTTCAAGTCGGTCGCCGTCAAGGCTCCCGGCTTCGGCGACCGTCGCAAGGCGCAGCTGCAGGACATCGCGATCCTCACCGGTGGTCAGGTCATCACCGAAGAGGTCGGCCTCAAGCTCGAGAACACCACGCTCGACCTGCTCGGCCGCGCGCGCAAGGTCATCGTCACCAAGGACGAGACCACGATCGTCGAGGGTGCCGGTGAGGCATCCGTGATCGAGGGTCGCGTGACCCAGATCCGTCGCGAGATCGAGAACACCGACAGCGACTACGACCGCGAGAAGCTGCAGGAGCGTCTCGCCAAGCTCGCCGGTGGCGTCGCCGTCATCAAGGCGGGCGCGGCCACCGAGGTCGAGCTCAAGGAGCGCAAGCACCGCATCGAGGACGCCGTCCGCAACGCCAAGGCTGCGGTTGAAGAGGGCATCGTCCCCGGCGGTGGCGTCGCGCTGCTGCAGTCGGCCAAGGTTCTCGACAACCTGCAGCTCACCGGTGACGAGGCAACGGGCGCGAACATCGTGCGCGTCGCCACCGAGGCACCGCTGAAGCAGATCGCCATCAACGCCGGCCTCGAGCCCGGTGTCGTGTCGCACAAGGTCTCGGAGCTCCCCGCGGGCCAGGGCCTGAACGCGGCCACCGGCGAGTACGGCGACATGTTCGCACAGGGAATCATCGACCCGGCGAAGGTCACCCGCTCGGCGCTGCAGAACGCGGCCTCGATCGCCGGTCTGTTCCTCACCACCGAGGTCGTCGTCGCTGACAAGCCCGAGAAGGCTCCGGCCGCTCCGGCTGACCCGACCGGTGGCATGGACTTCTGATCTGATCTGATCAGGGCCCATCGGCTCAGACAGAACGCCCCCTGCGTGTGCAGGGGGCGTTCTGCGTGTCGGGCCCGCCGGCCGCTGAAACGGGCCTCAGCGGAACAGGCTCGCCGAGTACTGGTCCGCCTCGGCGTATTGGCTGGCGGCCGACCCGAGCGCGGTGCTGATCGACGCGAGCACCTGCTCGACGTGCATCTGTGCGCCGCGCCACTGCTCGCCGCACTGCTGGAAGGCGTTGGCCGCGGTGCCGGTCCAGGTGGACTGCAGCTGAGTCAGTTGCGCCATCAGCGCGGTGGACTCGCTCTGCAGACGCTCCATGGTGGCGCGGGCGGCTCCGTGTGCGGCGTTGACCGCATCGGTGTCGACGGTGAAGACGGACATGGGTTCTCCTCTCAACGGGCTTCTGACTTTAGAAGCGCGCGGCAGGGCCGAGAGGTGCCGTTCCCGGGAGCTGTGCACAACTCCCGGCATCCGCCGATTGTGCACGGCGAACCGTCAGAGGTCGAGGCGCTGAATCGGCTGCGTCTCTTCGAGCAGGTGCGCCGGCGTCGCCTGGGGCGAGGCCAGCGGAAGCGATACCACGAAGGTCGCGCCGCCACCGGGGGTCTCATCCACCCGCACCGAGCCGTGCAGCGATTCGATGATGGACGCCACGATCGCGAGTCCCAGACCGGCACCGCCGGTCTCACGGGCTCGCGAGGTGTCGGCGCGCCAGAACCGTTCGAAGATGTGCTCACGAATCTGCGGGGGGATGCCATCGCCGTGATCGACGATCGCGATCGTACCGACGCCGCGGCGCCGGTCAGCACCGACGACGATCTCGATCGGCGCGTCTTCCGGCGAGAAGCGGCGCGCGTTGCCGAGCAGGTTCGTCACGACCTGCCGCACCTTGTTGTCCTCGCCCATCACGATCGGGGGCGTGCGCACGGGGGCATCGGTCGCTTCGGTGAAGTCGATCGACGGCACCTGCTCGGTCGGGGAGGGCTTGGGGCGGCGTCGCAGCCGAGACAGCGGCCCGCCGGCGCGCCCCGGTGCGGGGGTCGGCTTGGTCGGAGCGGGGCTCACCGGTGCGTGCAGGTGCGGTTCGACGGGGCCGTCGGCGGTGGTGTCGATCACTGTGACCGTGCGACCGGGGGCGGCGACGCGCACGTCGAGAGCAGCGTCACGAGCGATCGGACGCAGATCGAGTGGTTCGATCTGCAGCTCCCGCGAGCGTTCCTCGTCGAGACGAGCCAGGGCGAGGAGGTCCTCGACCAGGACGCCCATGCGGATCGCCTCTTTCTCAATGCGCTCCATTGCCCGCGCGGTGTCTTCATCGCCGTGGATGGCGCCCATGCGGTACAGCTCGGCGTACCCGCGCACGCTCACGAGCGGAGTGCGCAGTTCATGGCTCGCATCGCCGATGAAGCGGCGCATGTTCTGCACGGTGCGATCGCGCTGGGCGATCGACCTGTCGACGCGGTCGAGCATGGTGTTGATGGCCGCATTGAGGCGTCCGACCTCGGTGGTCGGCTCGAGGTCGGTGAGTCGTTGGCTGAAGTCTCCGGCGGCGATGGCCATGGCCGTGGACTCGACGTGGCCCAGGCGCCGAAACGTCAGCGTCACCAGCACGCGCGTGAGCAATGCCGCCAGCAGGATCGTGACAAGCGCGACGGTCGTGTACACGGCCGAGTAGGTGCCGACGATCCGGTCGGCCTCTTCCAAGGGCAGCGCGACGACCTGCACATACAGGTTGTTCGGCGCGCTCTGCGCGGGCTGCGGCGAGACCGCGGCATGGAACTGCAGCCCGTCGGGCCCGCTCAGGGGGATGACCTGGTCTTCTCGGGCCTTCGCCTGCTGAAGGGTGAGAGTCTCGGGAAAGACGGGGCGACGTTCTGCGGAGTGACCGCCGGCCTCGGCGATCATCGTGCCATCGGTCTGGTAAAACGCGACCACGAAGTCCGTCGCCCGCGGCGCGTCCGCCGCGGGATCGAAGATCAAGCCGCCGTCGCCCGCCGACACGTCGAAGAAGCGCTCGGCCTGCCCGGTGGTCGCCAGCGCGGGCAACTGCGCGTCGATGTTGTCGATCATCGCCGTGCGCAGGATGGGAACGGTGCCGATTCCGGCGATCACCAGGCCCAGGGCGAGCACCGCGACGGTGACGCCGGTGACCTTCGCCCGCAGGCTGATTCGCCGCCACCACTGGGTGACGGCATCGGATCCGTTTGCCATGACCGTCTTCCGCTGGGCGTCAGGCGGACTTGCCGACCTTCAGCATGTATCCGAAACCGCGCTTGGTCTGGATCACTGACTCCTCGGTGTGCGGGTCGATCTTGCGTCGCAGATACGAGATGTAGCTCTCGACGATGCCGGCGTCGCCGTTGAAGTCGTACTCCCAGACGTGATCGAGGATCTGGGCCTTCGACAGCACGCGGTTGGGGTTGAGCATCAGGTACTTGAGCAGCTTGAACTCGGTCGGGCTGAGCTCGATCGGGATCTTGCCGACGAAGACGTCGTGTGTGTCCTGGTCCATCGAGAGCTCGCCGGCACGGATCAGCGACTCCTCATCGGCCTGCATGGTGCGCCGCAGGATCGCCTGCGCACGGGCGACGATCTCGTCGAGCGCGAACGGCTTGGTGACGTAGTCGTCGCCGCCCGAGTTGAGGCCCTCGATCTTGTCCTGGGTATCATCCTTCGCGGTGAGGAACAGGATCGGCGCGGTGAATCCGGCACCGCGGAGGCGCTTGGTGACGCTGAAGCCGTTCATATCGGGCAGCATCACATCGAGGATGATGAGGTCAGGCTCCTCTTCGAGGACGGCCGAGATGGTGGCCGCGCCGTTGGCGACCGTCTTCACTTTGAAGCCGGCGAAGCTGAGACCCCGGGAGAGCAGGTCGCGGATGTTCGGTTCGTCATCGACGACCAGAATGCGCGCATCAGTCATGACCCCATTATGGTGACTTCGCCATGGTGTCGGCTGATTGTCTTCGGAGGTGCGGCGCTTCACCCGTTCGTGGAGTCGGTGTGCGTCGGATGTCCGCTACGCGGCGGTCAGGTCGTGGGCGTCGAGGATCGTGTAGCTGTACCCCTGCTCAGCGAGGAATCGCTGTCGGTTCTGCGCGTAGTCCTGGTCGACGGTGTCGCGGGCGATCAGCGTGTAGAAGCTCGCCGTGTGGTTCGACTGCTTGGGGCGCAGCAACCGGCCCAGACGCTGGGCCTCCTCCTGGCGGGAACCGAACGAACCCGACACCTGGATGGCGACGGACGCCTCGGGCAGGTCGATCGAGAAATTCGCGACCTTCGAGACCACGAGAAGCGAGATCTCGCCCTCGCGGAACTGCCGGTACAGCTCCTCACGCTCGTCGACCGGCGTCGCGCCGGTGATCCGCGGGGCGCCGAGGGCATCTGACAGCGCCTCGAGCTGGTCGAGGTACTGCCCGATGACGAGGATTCGCTCACCGGGGTGTTTGTCGATCAGCTCGCGCACGGCGGTGATCTTCGCCGGTGCCGATGCCGCGAGGCGGTAGCGCTCGTCGTCGGTCGCGGCGGCGTACTCCAGCCGGTCGCTCGGCGGCAGATCCACCCGCACCTCGAAGCACGCCGCGGGCGAGATGAACCCCTGCGACTCGATCTGCTTCCACGGTGCGTCGAAGCGCTTTGGCCCGATCAGGCTGAACACGTCGCCTTCGCGGCCGTCCTCGCGCACCAGCGTGGCGGTCAGCCCGATCCGGCGGCGCGCCTGCAGGTCGGCGGTCAGCTTGAACACCGGCGCCGGCAGCAGGTGCACCTCGTCGTACACGATCAGCCCCCAGTCCATCTCATCGAGCAGCGACAGGTGGGCGTACTGGCCCTTCCTCTTCGCCGTCAGGATCTGGTAGGTGGCGATCGTGACCGGCTTGACCTCCTTGGCCTGCCCGGAGTACTCGCCGATCTCCTCGGGAGTCAGCGAGGTACGCTTGAGCAACTCGTCGCGCCACTGGCGGGCCGAGACGGTGTTGGTCACCAGGATCAGCGTCGTCGTCCCGGTTGCCGCCATGGCTCCCGCGCCGACGATCGTCTTTCCGGCGCCACAGGGGAGCACGACCACCCCAGAACCGTCCTTCGCGAACGCGTCGACGGCCTCACGCTGGTAGGGGCGCATCGTCCAGCCGTCCTCGGCGAGATCGATCTCGTGCGGAGTGCCGGGGGTGTACCCGGCGAGATCCTCGGCCGGCCACCCGATCTTGAGCAGCTCCTGCTTGACCTGCCCGCGCGCCCAGGCGTCGACGACGTAGGTGTCGGGACTCGGATGCCCGATGAGCAGCGGCTGGATGCGCTTGTTCCCCGCCACCTGTGTCAGCACCGCCGGATCGCTGGAGCGCAGGATCAGCGCACCCTCGTCATCGCGCTCGATCACCAGGCGTCCATACCGGTTCACCGTCTCGCGCAGGTCGACGGCCACCGATGGCGGCACGGGGAAGCGCGACCACCGGTCGAGCGTCTCGAGCATGTCCTCAGCGGTGTGGCCCGCCGCGCGAGCGTTCCACAGACCCAATCGCGTGATGCGGTAGGTGTGGATGTGTTCCGGCGCGCGCTCAAGCTCGGCGAAGATCGCCAGTTCGTGCCGGGCCGACTCGGCATCGGCGTGCGCGACCTCCAGCAGCACGGTGCGGTCGCTCTGGACGATCAGGGGGCCATCAGACATAGCGGATCAGTCTACCCGCCGCCCATGTGGTCAGCTCTCCAGCATCCGCACCGATCGGATGCTGCGCACCGGCAGCGTTCGCTCCACGTCGGCGGCGCGGTCGCGACCGCGCAGGCGGCCGCCGCCGAGCCCGGAGGCCTCCAGCGTGAGCTCCCGGCTTGAACCGTCGGGCATCGCCACCTCGACGACCACGAGTGCGCGAGCGCGGACCGCTGCATCCAACTCGCGGTCGAGCCAAGCAGCATCCGCATCCGGTCCTTGCCGGGAGCGCAGCCGTGCGATCAGCGGCGCGTATGACAGCTCCTGCGGGCCCTCAGTCGGCGCCAGCCGGGTGCGCGAGGCGGCCACCGGGATCCCGCCGCGATCCACCAACGTCGCCGGGTAGCGGGCGTCGGTCAGCGCCCAGGTCACGGTCTGCGCACCGACCCGCGACACGAGCACGTCGCCATCGCGCACCAGGCCCATCGGGCGCAGGCTGCGATCGATCTCGATCGCTTCCAGCAGATGGTCGTCAGCGCTCGACACCACCGTGCCGCCGGTCGCGTCGGGGCCGACGCGCACCAGGCCATGACGCGCCGCCGTCTGGGCGAGCAGGTACTCCAGGGGTTGCGGGACGCCGGTCAGCGACACCTCGCGCAGGAACCCGAGGATCCCCTGCTGGGTCTCGCCTTCGGCCAGTGCGCGAGCGAGGGCATCCGCCGTGAAACGGTACGACGAGGCCTGCGCCGCCGACTCGTGCTCGGTCATCGCCCGCAGCCGGTTGTCGAGCGCCGGCACCAGGGGGCCCGGCGCGATCGCGGTGAGGTCGTTCTGCAGGAACAGCCGGTCCACCTCGGTCGGCAGGAGCGCTTCGAGCGCGCGCGTGTCAACGGCTGCGCCGGCGCGCAGCGGCTCAGCCCACTCGGGTTCGGTGCCGTCCTCGGCGAGCAGCCCCAGGAGCTCGGCGAGCCGCTGCAGCTGCGCGGCCCGCGCCGGCCAGGCCGGGTCCCAGGGATGCGCCTCTGGCCAGTGCGCCGCCGGAAGCCACCCGTTCGCGGAGCGGATGCCGCGCGGCAGAGCCGCCCGGAGAGCGTCGGCGACCTGCGCCCATCGCGGTCCGAACGAGGCAGCCAGCCATTCCTCGGCAGCGGCGGTGATGCGCAGCTCGCGGTCGACCGGACGCACGAGCCCGGCCGTCTCGGCGAGCACCCGAAGATCCTCGACGTTGCCGGCACCGGCGAACTGTCGCCGCTCCGAGGCGCTCAGCGCGCCGGTCGCCACCAACGACAGCGGTGCGGAACGCGTCGCAAGCAGCAGATCGGCCACCGCGCCGATGGTCGTGAAGGCGCGTTCCGCGGCGCGTGCGGCGACGGCGTCGGATGCCCTCTCCACGGTGGTCTGCGCGGGGTCCGGCACCGGGCCGCGGGCCGTCACGGCGGCGGCGACCGGTGCCGGTGCGCGGCCGTCGGCGTCCAGAAGCGCGAGATCGTCCAGGGCGGCCGGAGCCGTGGCATCCGATGATCCGGTGACCGCCGCATGCACCGTCTGCGCCTCAGGCAGAGTGAGTGCTTCGAGACCGCGATCGATCGACGCGGACTCGAGCAACGCCTCGGCCGCGTCGAAGAAGTCTTCCCATGCGACGTCCGGGCGCACCCCCCTGATGCGCAGCAGCCGTTCCAGCTGCGCATCGCTCGCCGCGGCGAGCCGGTCGGCCAGCGGGCGTGCGTGGGTGCTCATCGGGGCCGCTTGTTCTCAGGACCGCTTGTTCGCGCGTCCCTTGCGCACGAAACTGATCGTCAGCAGCGCGATGATCATCACGAACGCCAGAGGCAGACCGAACAGGGGGAGCGCCGCGATGAACGGCCAGACACCGCTGCCGAACGACTCCTGATCCATGCCGGTGGACGTTCCGATGATGATCGCGAAGAAGCTGATGATGGAGGCGGCGGCGAGGCCGAGCGCCCCGTACGCCAGGAATCGTTCCAGGCTGCCGGTGCGTGGTTCGGGGCTCTGCTCATGCGTACTCATCCTTCTCAGCGTATCGCCTGCGGCTCACCGGCAGACGGGTAGGCTGGAGGCAGTCGCGCGCCGCGCGGCTTTTCATCATTCTTCAGTGAGGTTCTCGCATGCCCACCGGCAAGGTCAGGTTCTACGACGACGAGAAGGGGTTCGGCTTCATCGCAGGCGATGACGGTCAGGACGTCTTCCTGCACGCCTCGGCCCTTCCCGAAGGCGTCGCGGTCAAGAAGAACTCGCGCGTCGAGTTCGGTCTCGCCGACGGTCGCAAGGGGCCGCAGGCGCTGTCCGTGCGCGTGCTGGACGCCCCGCCGAGCCTGGCGAAGGCCGCACGCAAGAATGCTGACGACATGGCCGTCATCGTCGAGGACCTGGTGCGTCTGCTCGACGAGATGGGCGGAGCACTGCGCCACGGGCGCTACCCCTCCCCGGCCCAGGGTCGCAAGATCGCTGCCGTGCTGCGCAAGGTCGCCGATGACCTCGACGCCTGACGAACTCGCCGCGGCGACGCGAGAGCTCGCCCTGGCCGCGCTGCACGAGATCACTCCTGCGGCAACGGTCGGCCCGCCCGCTGGGTACAGCGTCGACGACTCGGGCGCCGTCTCACTGCGCTTCGAGAACCGTCTCTCCGGGTATCCGGGGTGGTACTGGACGGTCAGTGTCGCCCAGGTCGAGGACGCGGAGCCCACCGTGCTCGAGGTCGAGCTCATGCCGGGCGAGGGCGCGTTGCTGGCACCGGACTGGGTGCCGTGGGCTGAGCGCCTGGCCGAGTACCGTGCACATCAGGCGGAACTCGCCGCGCAGGGCGCAGAGTCGGATGCTGACGAAGAAGACACCGAGGACGATGACGCAGACCTCGACGACGTCGACGACCTCGACGCGTCGGACTTCGACGAAGACGGCTCGCCGCACCTGCATGGCGGAGATCTCGACGGCGTCGACATCGACGAGCTCGATGAGGATGACGCTGATGAGGCGGACGACGAGTCCTGAGCCACGCGTCTGTCGGGCCCCGCGCTCTGAGCCTCGCGCTCTCTGACGACTGAATCGCTCGCTCACTGACGAACTCGCGCGCTGACGACGATGGAGCCCCGCCCGCGGACCGATGGTCTGCGGGCGGGGCTCTGTGTTGAAGTCAGGTCTGGATCAGCCCTGCTGCGCAAGCACGTAGTCGATCGAGCGGATCAGCTGCCGTACGTCATCGGGCTCGATCGCCACGAACGTCGCCACCCGCAGCTGGTTGCGGCCGAGCTTGCGGTACGGTTCGGTGTCGACGACCCCGTTCGCGCGCAACGTCTTGGCAATGGCTGCGGCGTCGATGCTGTCGTCGAAGTCGATCGTGACGACGACGGGAGAGCGGTAGGCCGGGTCGGCGACGAACGGCGTCGCGACGTCGGATGCGCTTGCCCAGTCGTACAGCAGGCCGGAGGACTCCGCGGTGCGGGCAGCGGCCCAGCTGAGGCCTCCGTTGCCCAGCATCCACTCCAGCTGCGAGTCGAGCAGGTGCAGGGTGGTGAGCGCCGGTGTGTTCAGCGTCTGGTTCAGGCGCGAGTTGTCGACCGCGTTCTTCAGGCTGAGGAACTCGGGGATGTATCGGTCCGAGGCGGCGATGCGTTCGATGCGTTCGATGGCAGCCGGAGACATCGCGGCGAACCAGATGCCGCCGTCCGAGCCGAGGTTCTTCTGCGGGGCGAAGTAGTACACGTCTGCCTGCGTGGTATCGAAGTCGATGCCGCCGGCCGCGCTGGTTGCATCGATGACCGTCAGTGCCCCGTCCGAGGCGACGCGCTGTACAGGGGCGGCGACGCCGGTGGAGGTCTCGTTGTGAGGCCAGGCATACACGTCGACGCCGTCGACGAGCTCGGGCGTCGTCGCGGTGCCCGGCTCTGCCTGGCGGACGTCGGGTGTCTCCAGCCACGGAGCGGCGGCGGCCTTGGCGAACTTGCCACCGAACTCGCCGAACACGAGGTTCTGGCTGCGGCGCTCGATGAGGCCGAATGCCGCGGCATCCCAGAACGCCGTGGAGCCACCGTTGCCGAGCACGATCTCGTACCCGTCCGGCAGGCGGAACAGGCTCGTGAGACGCTCTCGGACGCTGCCGACGAGGTTCTTGACGCCCGCCTGGCGGTGCGAGGTGCCCAGCAGGCTCATGCCCACCGAGGACAGCGCCTCGATCTGCGCGGGGCGCACTTTGGACGGACCACAGCCGAAGCGTCCGTCGACGGGCAGGAGTTCACGGGGGATCTCGATCGCCATGCTGTTGATTGTATGCCGCATGGGAAGTGCCATCCGTCGTGTGACGAGCCGTTGACGATCGCCGGGAAGGTAGGCTTGCCTAACACGCTTCGGAGGGCCCGCATGACCGACTTGATCGACACCACAGAGATGTATCTGCGCACCATCCTCGAACTCGAGGAGGAGAACATCGTGCCGTTGCGCGCACGCATCTCGGAGCGCCTCGGGCACTCCGGTCCGACCGTCTCGCAGACGGTGGGGCGCATGGAGCGCGACGGCCTGGTCGTCGTGTCTGAGGATCGGCGCCTCGAACTCACCGACGACGGTCGCCGCAAGGCCGTCGACGTGATGCGCAAGCACCGTCTCGCCGAGCGCTTGCTGTCGGATGTCATCGGTCTGGACTGGGCGTACGTGCACGACGAGGCGTGCCGGTGGGAGCACGTGATGAGCGAGCAGGTCGAGCGCCGCTTGGTCGAACTGCTCGGGCATCCGACCGAATCCCCCTACGGCAACCCGATCCCCGGTCTCGACCAGCTCGGTGACGTCGCCACGCCGGCGTTCGACGAGGGCGTCATCGGATTGGTCAAGAAGCTCGACGCCGAGGGTGGCCCCATTCAGGGCACCGTGCGCCGTCTCGCCGAGCCCGCGCAGGTCGACCCCGAGCTTCTCGAGCAGTTGCGCGAGGCCGGTGTCGTGCCCGGCGCAACAGGCGACTACCGCTACAGCGAGGGGTACGTCCTGATCCGTATGGAGGGTCGGGAAGAGGGGCTGGAGCTTCCGGTCGAGCTCGCATCGCACATCTTCCTGGTTCAGTCAAAGGCCTGATCAGGGATTGTTTTTCGGTCGGTGGAGCGGATTGCCAGGTTCTGAGGGTGACAGAAACGTTATCGTCCGGTAGCCTCGGTGAAGTCGTCGGCGCAGAAGCCCGCCGGTGACGATCGCGAGGATCGCCTCCCCGGTTCATCGTCCTCGCGAGCAGTTCGCACAACGTGCCGTGTCATACGTGCCCGAGAATCGACATTGCTGATGAACCGGCGCTTTACCCGAGCGCGGAGGCGCAGGAGGACACCCTTTTGGCCGCAGATATCGTCACGACCGAGACAGCTGAAGAAAAGAAGTCCGTACGGGCGCGCGTATCCGACGCACGCCGCGCGAGCGTCAAGCCGATGCGAACGGTCGCGATCTTCGCGGCCGTGAGCGCGCTGGTCGCCGCTGTCGCACTTCCCGCCTACGCGGCGACTAATCCGGTCACAGACCAGGCAACCACCCTGCAGCAGATGGCTGTGAGCGATGCGCAGTCGCTCGTTGTCGCCTCAGAGGCCACCGCAGCGCCCCTGGAGCGCGGTGAGTACTCGGCAACCACGCCGGACGAGATCGCGAAGAAGAAGGCCGAAGAGGCAGCCAAGGCCCGTGCCGCAGCCGCCGCTCGTGTCGCCGCGGCCAACAACAGTGGCGCTGCGATCAGCGATGCCGACCTCCGGCTGGCAGCTGCCGGCTCGGGTGCGGTCCGCTATCCGGTTCCGCAGGGCTCGTACTACGTCAGCCGCACCCTCGGCAACGGTCACAATGGCGCCGACATGGTCGCCCCTGCGGGTACGCCGATCTTCGCGACGGCCAGCGGAGTCGTGCGCATCTCGTCCGAGGGCTACTACGGCTACGGCGTGGCCATCGTGATCGACTCGGTCGTCGGTGGCCAGCGCGTGTCGACGCTCTACGCGCACATGATCAACGGAAGCCGCGCCGTGCAGGCGGGGCAGACCGTCGAGGCCGGCCAGTTCATCGGCAAGGTCGGCAACACCGGTCGCTCCTACGGCGCTCACCTGCACTACGAGGTCAAGGTCAACGGTTCGCTCGTCGAGCCGATCAGCTGGCTGCGCGCCAACGCTTCCTGACCCGACACGTTGCCGCGGTTCATCTGCGGTTCGCCTTCTGGTCAGGGCGATGGGCTAGCCTGTACGCGTCGTCGTACAGGCAGGAGAAGCAGATGGAACCGATACCGGGCATCCGAACCATGGATGCGCACGGCCATCGGAGCCATCTGCACCGTCCGCAGGGACGGTTCGGTTCCGCCGAGCGCGAATGGCGCTGTCGCTAGACAGCGCCTTTTTCGTATCTGCCCTCATCTGCCGCCCGTGCGACGTCGTGTGAGTCGAGAGTGCCGGGAAGCCATCCCGGCGGATCGAAGGGATGACGACGATGCGCACACTGGTACTGAACGCCGGATATGAACCGCTCACGGTGGTCTCGTTCAAGAGAGCCCTGGTCCTGGTCATGAATGACAAGGCGAGCGTGATCGAGCACGTGGAGAACGACCCCGTTGTGGCCGGACGCAACGCGTACGACAGACCCGTCGTGATCCTGCTCACCCGCTACGTGCGCGTGCCGTCGACGCGCAGAGTGCCGGTGACGCGTCGCGGCGTGCTGCGTCGCGATGAGCACCGGTGCGGCTACTGCGGCAAATCCGCGGCGACCATCGACCATGTGCTTCCCCGTTCCCGTGGGGGAGGGAACAGCTGGGAGAATCTCGTCGCCTGCTGCCTGAGGTGCAACAACGCCAAGAGCGATCGCACGCCGCAGGAGATGGGTTGGGCGCTGCGAGTGACGCCGCGGCAACCGCGTGGTTCGTCGTGGACGCTGCGCGGCGCGGAGCGAGGAGACCCGCGGTGGGAGCCGTATCTGGCGCTTGCGGCCTAGCCGTTCGGCCGACGCATTGGTGGTGCCCTCGACAGGATTCGAACCTGCGACCTGCCCTTTAGGAGAGGGCTGCTCTATCCAGCTGAGCTACGAAGGCGCACGGCAAGTCTAACCGTGTCGGATCGGCGACGAGAGCGCGAGAGGGCGCCGGGAAGAACCCGGCACCCTCTCGGCGTCGTCAGTGAGCGGCGTTGTAGGCGTCCACGATTTCGGCGGGAATGCGCCCGCGCTCGGAGACCTCGTGGCCCTGCTCCTTCGCCCACGCGCGGATCGCGGCGGAATCGGAGTTCCGTGCCGCACGGCGGCGGGGGGCCGATGCGCGGGCTCCAGACGCCGACGACCGGCGTCCCGCTTCGATGTACGGCGCGAGCGCGACACGCAGCTCCTCGGCGTGAGCGGCCGTCAGATCGATCTCGTAGGCGGTTCCATTCAGAGAGAAATGAATGGTCTCGCCCTCGCCGACCTCGAGCAGCGTTCCGTCGATGTCGTCAACCAGTTGATGCACAATTCGTCGAGCCATGCAGGTCACACTATTCCGATATCTCGGAGGTGGCAATACGCCACGCGCATTGATGTCAGAGAATTGCGCCGCCGAAGATCTCGAATTCGACGAATCAATTCAGCCGATCGATTCAGGGCAATAGGCCGAGACGGCGGGCTCGGGTCACAGCCGCGTGGCGCGTCGAGGCATCGAGCTTCGACATCGCCGCACCAAGGTATGCCTTGACAGTGCCCTCGCGCAGGCTGAGCTGGGCAGCGATCTGTGCGTTCGTCGATCCCATCGCGGCGCACGACAGCACATCCAGTTCGCGTCGCGAGAGGTGCACGGTCTGCACCGGTTCGGTCACGGGCTCTGCCTGGGGCGCGGCAAGTCCCAACAGCCGCCGTTCGACGGACGCGATCCGACCGCGTAGCGCGTCATCGGTGAGCAACGCGGCGATGCTGCGCAACTCGGCGAAGCTCTCGCGCAGGTCTTCGCGCTGCGTGGCGTCCAGCACCGGGGCCGGTGCCATCTCGCGCACGCGTCGCTCTACCTCGTCACGCACCCTCAGCTCGGTGCCGATCCGTTGCACGACGCCCATGGCGGGAGCCGTCGTGACTCCGCCGATCTGAGACTCCTCCCACGCGCCGGCGTAGAGGACGCCTCGGGGGCGGCCGTCGACGATGATCGGCAGCGCCAGCAGAGTGCGCAGGCCTTCGCCCAGCACGTACACGTCGTAATCGTGAGTGATCTGCCGGGAGGTGCGGTAGTCATTGGTCATCCGCGGACGCAACTCGATCATCGCTCGTCCGCCCAATCCGCGCTCGGGTCGGACGCTCAGACCGTCCAAGCTGCGCGTGCGGTTTCCGATGATGTTCGTCACCGACACGGTGCCGTGATCGATGAGTCCGCCGAATGCGACCGGGAAACGGGTACAGCGAGCCAGCTCGCGCACCCCCTCGGCGACGAGCTGCTCGACCGGTTCGCACCGTGCGATCGTGCTCAAACGACTACCAACTTTCGGGGGTGACGACCCCGTCCACCCATTTCGTAGCGTCGACCCTATCACTCGCGCGGCACTGCCGCGTGGCAATGGACATGCGGCAAGGAGGCCTCATGACAGATCGAATCATCGATGAATCCGGTGGCGGAATCGACTACATCGCGGTGGAGGAATCCGAGAGGTTCCAGGGACTCAAGCGCATGCAACGGTCATTCATCTTCCCGCTCGCGGCGTTCTTCCTGCTGTGGTACTTCGCCTATGTGCTGCTCGCCGCATTCGCTGCGGACTTCATGAGCCAGCGCGTCTGGGGCGACATCACCGTCGGACTGATTCTCGGACTCGGACAGTTCGTCACGACATTCGCGATCACGATGGCGTACGTTTCCTTCGCGAACCGCAAGCTCGATCCGGTGGCGAAAGAGATCCGTGAGGACCTGGAGCGGGCGGAGATCGTGAAATGACCGAGATCACGTTTGCCGCCGCGAATTCGCAGAACGATCCCGTTCTCAACATCGCCATCTTCGGCGCATTCGTCGCCGTCACACTCTTCATCGTGATCCGCGCCAGCCGCAACAACAAGACGGCGGCTGACTACTACGCGGCCGGTCGCTCGTTCAGCGGCACGCAGAACGGATTCGCGATCGCGGGCGACTATCTGTCGGCCGCGTCCTTCCTCGGAATCGTCGGGGCGATCGCCGTGAACGGCTACGACGGGTTCCTGTACTCGATCGGGTTCCTCGTCGCATGGTTGGTGGCACTGTTGCTCGTCGCAGAGCTGATGCGCAACACCGGCAAGTTCACCATGGCCGACGTGCTCGCGTTCCGGCTCAAGCAACGTCCTGTGCGGATGGCGGCTGCGGTGACAACCCTCGCCGTGTGCTTCTTCTACCTGCTCGCGCAGATGGCCGGCGCCGGCGGGTTGGTCTCACTGCTGCTCGGCATCGACAGTCGCGTCGGGCAATCGGTCGTGATCGCGATCGTCGGTGTGCTGATGATCGTGTACGTGCTCATCGGAGGTATGAAGGGCACCACGTGGGTGCAGATCGTCAAAGCGGGCCTGCTCATCGCGGGCGCCGTCGGCATGGCGCTGTGGGTGCTCGCCCTGAACGGGTTCAGCTTGAACACGCTGTTGGAGGCCGCGGTGGCGCAGTCGCCTGACGGTGAGAAGGTGCTCGGCCCGGGCCTCAAGTACGGGGCGAACCCGATCGACTTCATCTCGCTGGGCATGGCGCTGGTGCTCGGCACGGCCGGGCTGCCGCACGTGCTGATGCGCTTCTACACCGTGCCGACGGCCAAGGAGGCGCGTCGATCGGTGGTGTGGGCGATCTGGCTGATCGGCCTGTTCTATCTGCTGACGCTGGTGCTCGGCTACGGTGCCGGTGCACTGGTGGGTGGCGAGACGATCCTCAGTGCTCCCGGAGGCGTCAACTCGGCCGCACCCCTGCTGGCACAGGCGCTGGGCGGCCCCGTGCTGATGGGCTTCATCTCGGCGGTGGCGTTTGCCACGATCCTGGCGGTCGTGGCCGGCCTCACCATCACGGCGGCGGCATCGTTCGCCCATGACATCTATGCGAACGTCATCAAGCGCGACAAGAACGGAAAGGTGACGGCCGACCCGAACGGCGAGGTCAAGGTCGCTCGGCGCACCGTCATCGTGATCGGCGTGCTGGCGATCCTCGGCGGCATCGGCGCCCAGGGGCAGAACATCGCCTTCCTCGTCGCGCTGGCCTTCGCCGTGGCCGCCAGCGCGAATCTGCCGACCATCCTTTACTCGCTGTTCTGGAAGAAGTTCAACACCCGTGGCGCGGTGTGGAGCATGTACGGAGGTCTGCTGGGAGCGATCGGTCTCATCGTCATCTCGCCGGTGTTCTCGGGTTCGGAGACCTCGATGGTCCCCGGTATCGACATCGCGATCTTCCCGCTGAGCAACCCGGGGATCATCTCGATTCCGCTCGGATTCTTCCTCGGCTGGCTCGGTACCGTCACCGCCAGGACGAAGGAGTCGCGTGCGCTCGCCGCCGAGATGGAGGTGCGATCGCTCACCGGCTTCGGTGCGGAGAAAGCGGTCGATCACTAGGCGACCGCTCGCGGTGCCATCAGCGCCTACCGACCAGCGGACCCCGGCGGCCTACTCGCCGGGGTCCGCTGCGTTCACGATCACGATCACGATCACGATCCCGAACCCGTTTCCCGTTCGAGATCGAGGAGGAAGCGCTTGCGCTCGGGATGGGAGCCGTACTGGCCCGGCGAACCGTCGGAGCGGATCACGCGATGCACCGGCACGATCACCGAGAACGGGGTGAGTCGGCACGCGGTGCCCACGGCCCGAGCCGCACCCGGGCTGCCGGCGGTCACGGCCACCTCGCCGTAGCTCATCGTCTCGCCCCACGGGATCGTGCAGATCGTCTGCAACGCCGCGCGGGCGAACCCGTCGATCAGCCGCCAATCGAAGGCGATGCGTTCGTCGAACCGAATAGGCTCGCCCTCGAAGTAGTCGGAGACCAGATGCGCGAGCTCGTCGGCGGCGCCCGGGTCGTGCCGCAGCGGTACACCCAGGCGGCGGCCGAAGCTCTCGAGCAGCCACGGCACGCTGGGGTCGTCTGTCTCGGAGAGATCGAAGCCGACGACACCGGTATCGGAGAACACCGCCAGCGCATCGCCGAACGGTGTCGGAACGTAGTCGTGTCGGAAGGTCATGACCCCATCATCGCGTCGGGCACCGACGGCGTGGTCCCGAATGCCGCTTTCGGTGGAGAACGGCACGAGAGTGCCGATTGTGGAGGAGAACTGGGCGCGGGGGCCGGGAAACGCCGTGTACCGGCCAGAAATACGAGGCACGGCGCGTGCGCCGCTTAGGCTGGCCATGTGTGGCGACGAGATACGAAGGGCGCCGAGGATGCCGGAGCTGAACCCACGGTGAGACTCGGCGATCTGAGCGACTCCGCGACCGGTGTCGAGATCGCGCACGCTGCCGAGACGTTGCGCGCCAGTCTGCGCGCCCAAGCCGCCGATCTCGGCGGGCCCTCGCCGCTCGTGACCTTCGTCGAAGCGCCTGACGCCGGCATCGACATCTCCACAGCGCACCCCGGAAGCCTGCCGCAGTTCATTACGGGGCGATCGACGCTGCTGTCGAACCTCTTCCGTGATGAGGTGGGGTTGCGCACCGCCCGCCTGGCCGCCGAGCGCATCACCACTCGCGGTGCGGAACTGCGCGCCGTGCGCGGCATCGACGCGGTGCGACTGGCCGTCGGGATCGCCCGTTGGAGGCTCGGTGGCGTCGACTTCGCGGCGCCGGTGCTGCTACGCCCCCTGGCCATCCGGCGGCACCACGCCGACTTCGAGCTCAAACTGCACGGTGCGTTCGAGGTCAACCCCGAGCTTGTGCGGGTCGCACGTGAGCACTTCGGTATCGATCTGGATCCGGCGGGGCTCGCCCGTCTCGCGTACGACGGCGGGATCTTCAAACCGCAGCCGGTGATCGACCGGCTGCGCACGTTGACCCAGTCCATCGATACCTTCGCGGTGCACCCGCGCCTGATTGTCTCGACGTTCGCCGACGTCGCCGGACCGATGGTGCGCGACATGGTCGACCTCGACCACCCGGTACTCAACGCGCTCGGCGGTCACGCCGATGATCGTGAGCAGGCGAGGGCCCGCCGCGAGGCGCCCGCCGTCACCGATCCGGACGACCGGGCACCAGCATCCGAGACCCTCCTGCTCGATGCCGACGCGGAACAGGAGGCGGTGCTCGCGCGCATCGCGGCCGGGCATTCGCTGGTGGTGTCGACGCTGCCGGGAACAGGCGGTACCCAGACCGTGATCAACGCGCTGGGCGCCTTCGTGCGTGCAGGCAAGCGTGTGCTCGTGGTCTCGGCGCGCCGATCCACGCTCGACGGGGTGGCGCACCGGCTCGCCGGTGTCGGACTGGAGGGGCTTGCCGTCTCGCCGGGAGCCGTGCGCCGCGACCTCATCAAGGCGATCGGACGCAACGAGAAGGCGACCAGGCCGAAGGCCACCGAGATCGACGAGGCGCTGGTGCGTCTGCGCGCCGTGCTTCGCGACTACCGTGCCGCGGTCACCCAACCGGTGGGGCGCACGGGGGCATCCGTCCTCGATGCCACACGGCAGTTGACCCGTCTCGCCCTGCACGCGGTCCCGCCGTCGACCGGTGCGCGCCTGTCGATGGACGCGCTGGAGCGCCTTTCCGGCGATCGCAGTGATGCAGCGCAGGCGCTGACCCGCGCCGCACGACTGGGTGAGTTCCGGTTCGGACCCGATGATTCACCCTGGTACGGCGTCAGCTTCGACAGCGCCGAGAAAGCGCAGCACGCGCACGAGCTTGCCGGGCGGTTGCACACCGTGGCCGTTCCCGCCGTGCTGGAGCAGGGGTACGAGCTCATCGCCCAGACGAGCATGCGTCCGTTCTCGACGATCGACGAGCTCGGCGAATACGTGCGTCTGCTGCAGGGCATCCGGGACTCCCTCGATCACTTCAGCCCGACCGTCTTCGAACGCCCGCTGGGCGAGCTCATCCGCGCCTACGGTTCGCGGCGTGACGCTCCCGGGATGTCGGCGGCGAACCGGCGACGGCTGAAGAAGCTCGCTCGCGAGTACGTGCGTCCGGGCGCTCACGTCACCGAGATGCACGAGGCGCTGCTGCGCATCCAGCAGCAGCGCACGCAGTGGCAGCGCTATGTCGAGGCCGGCGTCGCACCGCAGGTACCGCTCGGACTGTTAGATGTGCACGCCGCATGGCAGCGGGTGTCGGCTGAACTCGCTGAACTCGACACCGCCCTGGGGCGCAAGGAACCGCTGTCGGCGTTGCCGGTGGCACGTCTGGTGCGCACGCTGTCGGGGCTCGCCGCGCGTTCGGCGGTGTTCGACAACCTGATCGAGCGCACCGAAATCCGCGACGCGCTCACCGATCTCGGCCTGCGCCCGTTGCTGGCCGATCTCTCGGTGCGGCACGTTCCCGAAGAGCGCGTGGCGGACGAACTGGAGTTCTGCTGGTGGCAGTCGCTGCTCGAGCGCGCCCTGCAGGATGACCGTTCACTGCTCGGCGCCAACACTGCGGTCGTCGATCGGCTCGAGCGCGATTTTCGTCTGGTGGATGAGGCGCACACGGCGATGGCCGGCCCGTTGCTGGCCTGGAATCTCGCGAACCAGTGGCGGATCGCGATTGTCGACGAGCCCGCGCAGGCCGCGAACCTGCGTCGTGCGCTGAAGGGCGGTGAGGCCACACCCGCCGAGATCGTGTCGGCCGCGCCCGACCTGGTGCGGGTGCTCGCCCCGGTCTGGATAGCTTCGCCCTACGAGGTGCCCGAGATCCCCGACTCCGTGGATTTCGACGCGGTCCTGCTGGTGGACGCCGCGGCCGTCAACCTCGCCGAGGCGGCACCGGCCATCCGTCGTGCCCGTCAGATCGTCGCGTTCGGTGACCCGGTCACGCAGCGTCCGACGCCGTTCGACGTGGCGACGCTGCCGGCGGCGGATTGGGAACGCGAGGTGGACTTCGACGATGTCTCGGCCTTCGAACGTCTCGCCGACCTGTTCCCGGTCGTCACGCTCACTCGCAGCTACCGCGCGGGTGGCGAGGACTTGGCCGAGCTGATCAACGATGCCTTCTACGGCGGTGAGATCGTCTCGCTGCCGTGGGCGGGTTCATATCTGGGTCGGGGAAGCCTCACCGTCGACTATGTCGAAGGCGGAGTGGGGATGCCCGACCCGCGCACCGGCGCGGTCGAGAGCCCCGATGCTGAGGTCGCCCGGGTCGTCACCCTGGTGGTCGAGCACGCGGTGCACCGGCCCACAGAGACGCTGATGGTGGTCACTGCGAGCCGGCGTCACGCCGAGCGCGTGCGCACCGCCGTCGCCGCGGCGCTCGCCGGGCGATCGGACGTCTCGGACTTCGTCGGACGCGACACGGCCGAGCCGTTCGCCGTGTTGACGCTGGAGGAGTCGGTCGCCGAGAGTCGTGACCGCGTGGTGTTCTCTCTGGGCTACGGGCTGACTCGTCATGGCCGTGTGCTCAGCGACTTCGGCGACTTGTCGCAGGAGGACGGCGACCGTCTGCTCACGGTCGGTATGACGCGGGCCCGGCGCTCCATGGTGATCGTCTCGTGCATCCGCCCGTCGTCCTTCGATGAGGGGCGCCTCGCGCACGGCGCGGCGACGCTCATGTCGATCCTCGGCGGGCTCGCGGCGCGTAGCCGCGACGCACGCCTGGAGGACCTCGCGGATCCGCTCACGCTGGCTCTGGCACGCGAACTGCGCCGGCTCGGCGCCGCCGTCGACGTCGACTACCGCGGGCTCCTGCCGCTGGTCGCGCAGCACGACGGTCGTGCCGTGATCATCGAGTCCGATACCGAGCTGGGTGGCGAGTCGCTGCGTGAGAGCCTGCGGCTGCGCCCGCAGGTGCTGCGCCGACTGGGATGGCACTACGTGCGCGTGCACGCCTTCGACCTGTACAGCGACCCCGTGACCGTCGCACGGCGCGTGGCGACCGTGCTCGGCATCGGCGAAGACACGGTGCGTGCCGACAACGACACGCAGCCACTGGACATCGATGACTGACCAGCCGCGCCAGCGCATCGTGCGCGTCGCGGGCGCGCGTCGCGCGAAACTGACCGCGGTCGAGGGGGCGACGAGCGAGCCTCACACCCCGAGCGAGCGCACCGCCGCGCCGAAGGGCGCGAGCGGACCCAATGACGAGCGGATGCTGCGCGACGTCCCTCCGCATTACTGAGCAGGCTGTCTCGCGGGACGGACCTGCCACAACCGTGTGCCGGAACGACGAACGCCCCGCACCGAGAAGGAGCGGGGCGTTCGCGGACGGTTCGTTCAGTCGTCGGCGTTGTGGCGGCGCAGGGCGTCGCGGATCTCGATGAGCAGCTCCTGCTCGGTCGGGAGGGTCTCTTCCTCAACAGCGGGGTTCTTCGCCGCCTGGCGCTCCTTGTACTTGTTCATCGGCACGACGAAGACGAAGTACACCACGATCGCGACGGCGATGAAGCTGATGACCGCCGAGATGAGCTCACCGATCGGGAACGTGACTGGCTGACCGTAGAGCCCGGTGACGGTCCAACCGACTTTGCCGGCCTCATCCGCCTGGAAGAATAGCTCGACCAGCGGGGTGATGATCGCCGAGACGACGGCGTTGACGATCGCGGTGAAGGCGCCACCGATGACGACCGCGACGGCCAGGTCGATGACGTTGCCCTTGGTGATGAACTCTTTGAAACCCTGGATCATGATTCCCCCTGTGTGTGAGACCTGGGCCGGGTGCGCGAGGCCTATGCGGTGCTCTTCGAGGCCGCGGGAGCGGCACTGCTCGAAGAAGCCGACTTCGATGATGCCTGATCGGCCTTCGCAGCGGGAGCATTTCCCCGCGAGTCGGTGCGGTAGAACCCCGCACCGTTGAACGTCACGCCGATCGAACCGTACTGTTTGCGCAAGGCACCACCGCACTCGGGGCAGATGGTGAGCGCGTCGTCTGAGAAGCTCTGCACCGCGTCGAAACGGTGCTCGCATGCGGTGCAGGCGTAGGCATAGGTGGGCATGGGGCTCCCTGTCAGTTGCGCGCAGGGGAGAACGTGATGGTCTGCGTCGGGGTGACGACGCCGTCCACCGGCTGATCGTGCATCTCGCGCGGCAGCGAATCGAGTACTTCCGAATCATAGATGACCGCGTAGACGGGCGGGCATTTCTCCATCGACCCGAGCGTCTTGTCGAAGTAGCCGCGCCCCCAGCCCAACCGGGTGCCGTCGCGGTCGACGGCGGCTGCGGGGATGAGCATCAGGTCCACGTCGCCGACGGCGATCGGGCCCAGCACCTCGCCGGTCGGCTCGAGCAGCCCGAAGAGCCCCTCGGTGACGTCGTTGGCATCGCCGGCGACGGCCCAGTCCAGCAGGCCGTCGGCCCGGGTGATGGGGAGCAGCACACGGATGCCTCTTTCGAGCGCCCCCTGCAGGAACACCGCCGTGCTGGGCTCGCTGACGGTGGAGAGGTAGCACGAGACGGACTGCGCATCGTGCGCGGCCAGCAGCGCATCCAGTTGCGCGGCAAGGCCGGTAGCGGCGTCCTCGCGTTGCGCGTCGGAGAGGAGCTGGCGGCGCTCGCGCAGTTCGGCGCGCAGGGCCCTCTTGTGCTGTTCTGCTTCGCTCGACATGGCATCGAGCATACGGGCACGTGCGTCGGGGGCATCCGCCTTCTCCGAGGATCCGCGCGACAGCGCGGCTATGCTGAGCCGCATGGCGAAGATGACGGCGGTCGTTCCCACGTCGGGATCGGGAACGCGGTAGGCGTCCGACGATGATCCTCCCCTCGGAACCGCTGCCCGCCCTGCAGTACGACCGCGTTGCGTTGCGCCTGGTGCGCGTGCGCGACGCCCGCACACTGCAGCGGGAGTTGCTCGCCAATCGCTCCTGGCTGCAGCCGTGGGAGGCGACGATCCCCGGCGGCGTCGCCACTTTCGACATGCGTGTCAGCATCCGCCGCCTGCTCCAGCAGTACCGCGACGGTGGGGGCTATCCGTTCGTGATGGAGTACGGCGGTGAGATCGCCGGGCAGCTCAACATCTGGGGCGTTGCGCGCGGCTCGTTGGCCTCGGCGACGATCGGGTACTGGGTGAGCGAGCGCTTCGCGGGCCGCGGCATCACGCCGACAGCGGTCGCCCTGGCGACGGACGCCGCGTTCGAGCAGTACGGCTTGCACCGCATGGAGATCTGCATCCGACCGGAGAATGTGGCGAGCCTGCGGGTCGTGCAGAAACTCGGCTTCCGATACGAGGGTCTGCGGCGCCGGTACATCCACATCGACGGCGATTGGCGCGACCATTACGCGTTCGCGCTGACGCGCGAGGACGTGCCCCGTGGCGTGCTGGCGCGCTGGGTGGCCGGAGACGCTCCGGAGTCGGCCGCGATGATCGCACCTGGGGATCTCCCGCACATCTGAGCATGTCGTGACGACACGCGATCGAAAGTTGGGCTGGCCTGCGGCTGGTCGCCTACCGTGGTCTGTATGGACGGGCCGGTGCTGAGTGGGGGCGTGATCGTACTGGTCGCGGTGCTGCTCTGGGCGCTGTACTTCCTGCCGAGTTGGCGGGGCCGTCATCAGTACTACGCGGCCGAGCGCAATGCGGTGCGTCTCAATCAGGCGCTGCGTGTGCTCGCCGAGACCAGCGAGACTCCCGAAGAAGTCCGCCTCGAGCTGACCGCCCGCACCGCCCACGCACAGCAGAAGCTGGCCAAGCGCGTGCAGGCAGAGAAAGAGAACGCGCGTCTGGAGATGCTTCGTCAGGAGCTCGCGGCGGCGCGACAGGATCCACTCGTCCGGCAGGCGCGTGCGCGCCGACGTGTGCGTCTGGCGGCGAGCAGCATGCTGGTGCTCGGACTGACGCTTCTGGCCCTGGGGATCTGGCCGCTCATGACGAACGGCTCTTGGCTGGCGGCAGCCAGCGGACTGGCACTCATGGTTCTCGGTGTCACCGTGCTGGCCCGCATGGCGCGCGTCGCCCGCCGTGCGGCGCGCCGCGCGCGCCCGCAGATCGTCACCGCGGATGCGGAACGCGTGTCGCCGCCGCTTCACGACCAGGGCCCCGCCTACTGGACGCCGCGCCCGCTGCCGCAGCCGATGGTCACCGTCGCCGGCTCACGTGCGCAGAGCGCTCGGGCCGAGGCGGATGCCCAGGATGAACGCCGTCGTTCGGCTCAGCGCGAGGAGCTGCGCCGCCGGGCGGAGGAGATCGCACCGCCGGCACCCACCGAGCTACCCGCAGCACGTGTTGAGGCGGAGTCGCCGTACGCGCGCATGGGTGTGATCGATGACGCTGAGATCGAGGCGCACGTGCGCGAACTGCTCGCTCGTCGATCCGCAGGCTGAACGCGTGATATTCTGACTGAGTTCACGGGCCTATGGCGCAGTTGGTAGCGCGCCTCGTTCGCATCGAGGAGGTCAGGGGTTCGAATCCCCTTAGGTCCACAGAACGAAGAGGGCCCTCCCCACGCTCAGCGCGGGGAGGGCCCTCTTCGTTGTATCGGAGCGCCTGGCTGCAGAGCGCCGGCTCACGGGGGAGAGCGCGACACGCCCGGGTGCGGGGGTGATTTGCCGGGATGGACGGATCCACGTAAATTATTACTTGTTCGCCCCAAGCGGTTGAGCGGAAAGCCTCCGGGCTCAGCTCCCCTCCAAGTAGCGAACAAGTCACCTCCAAGTCATCCTCTGATGAACGGCCCCGTGTCGGAGAGCGTGACGGTTCCGCCCGGAGTCAATTTGACAGTCGGGTCGGGATGATTATGATTGTGAAGTTGCCTTGCGCGTCTGGCCTTTGTTGGTTGGTGTGTGGGTGCGTCCGATCCTTGAGAACTCAACAGCGTGCACTTGTCAAATGCCAAATTATCCTCGTCCAGTCTTTTTGGCTGGTTGAGAATTCCTTTGGATCAAATTATATGTGAATGTCAGCAATGATGTTCGTTTTTTGGTCATGATTGAACTCGCTGCCTGTTCGCCGTTTTCCCGGTGGGTGGGTATGCATCGTTTTTTTACGGAGAGTTTGATCCTGGCTCAGGATGAACGCTGGCGGCGTGCTTAACACATGCAAGTCGAACGATGAAGCCTAGCTTGCTGGGTGGATTAGTGGCGAACGGGTGAGTAACACGTGAGCAACCTGCCCCTGACTCTGGGATAAGCGCTGGAAACGGCGTCTAATACTGGATATGTCCCATCACCGCATGGTGTGTGGGTGGAAAGATTTTTCGGTTGGGGATGGGCTCGCGGCCTATCAGCTTGTTGGTGAGGTAATGGCTCACCAAGGCGTCGACGGGTAGCCGGCCTGAGAGGGTGACCGGCCACACTGGGACTGAGACACGGCCCAGACTCCTACGGGAGGCAGCAGTGGGGAATATTGCACAATGGGCGGAAGCCTGATGCAGCAACGCCGCGTGAGGGATGACGGCCTTCGGGTTGTAAACCTCTTTTAGCAGGGAAGAAGCGAGAGTGACGGTACCTGCAGAAAAAGCACCGGCTAACTACGTGCCAGCAGCCGCGGTAATACGTAGGGTGCAAGCGTTATCCGGAATTATTGGGCGTAAAGAGCTCGTAGGCGGTCTGTCGCGTCTGCTGTGAAATTCCGAGGCTCAACCTCGGGCTTGCAGTGGGTACGGGCAGACTAGAGTGCGGTAGGGGAGATTGGAATTCCTGGTGTAGCGGTGGAATGCGCAGATATCAGGAGGAACACCGATGGCGAAGGCAGATCTCTGGGCCGTAACTGACGCTGAGGAGCGAAAGGGTGGGGAGCAAACAGGCTTAGATACCCTGGTAGTCCACCCCGTAAACGTTGGGAACTAGTTGTGGGGTCCTTTCCACGGATTCCGTGACGCAGCTAACGCATTAAGTTCCCCGCCTGGGGAGTACGGCCGCAAGGCTAAAACTCAAAGGAATTGACGGGGACCCGCACAAGCGGCGGAGCATGCGGATTAATTCGATGCAACGCGAAGAACCTTACCAAGGCTTGACATACACGAGAACGGGCCAGAAATGGTCAACTCTTTGGACACTCGTGAACAGGTGGTGCATGGTTGTCGTCAGCTCGTGTCGTGAGATGTTGGGTTAAGTCCCGCAACGAGCGCAACCCTCGTTCTATGTTGCCAGCACGTAATGGTGGGAACTCATGGGATACTGCCGGGGTCAACTCGGAGGAAGGTGGGGATGACGTCAAATCATCATGCCCCTTATGTCTTGGGCTTCACGCATGCTACAATGGCCGGTACAATGGGCTGCAATACCGTGAGGTGGAGCGAATCCCAAAAAGCCGGTCCCAGTTCGGATTGAGGTCTGCAACTCGACCTCATGAAGTCGGAGTCGCTAGTAATCGCAGATCAGCAACGCTGCGGTGAATACGTTCCCGGGTCTTGTACACACCGCCCGTCAAGTCATGAAAGTCGGTAACACCTGAAGCCGGTGGCCTAACCCCTTGTGGGAGGGAGCTGTCGAAGGTGGGATCGGTAATTAGGACTAAGTCGTAACAAGGTAGCCGTACCGGAAGGTGCGGCTGGATCACCTCCTTTCTAAGGAGCACTGCGGTTCTTCGGGACCGACAGAGCCGGATTCACACCGAATGTGTGTGACCGGAGCTCATGGGTGGAACATTTGACATGGCTCTTGGTGAGTCTTCTGGTTTTAGTACGCCGCTTGCGGTGGGAACGGACTGGGGGATGAGCTGGGGGCCTGCACGCTGTTGGGTCCTGAGGGACCGGGCCGGCCTTCCCTGTTGTGGGGTGGGTTGTTCTGTTTCCTTGTGGCCCCTTTCGTCGTCTCCCTTTGTGGGGGGTGGTGTGGGGGACCGCCCGTACTTTGAGAACTACACAGTGGACGCGAGCATCTTAAAGAATTATTTGCTGCCAGTCTTTTCCTGGGCTGGTGGCTTCTCATGTGATTTCAAGTCTTTAAGAGCAAACGGTGGATGCCTTGGCATCTGGAGCCGAAGAAGGACGTAGCAATCTGCGATAAGCCTCGGGGAACTGATAAGCGAGTTTTGATCCGAGGATGTCCGAATGGGGAAACCCCGCCAGGCGTTTGTGCGACCTGGTGACTCCCGCCTGAATATATAGGGCGGGTAGAGGGAACGTGGGGAAGTGAAACATCTCAGTACCCACAGGAAGAGAAAACAACAGTGATTCCGTGAGTAGTGGCGAGCGAAAGCGGATGAGGCTAAACCGGGTGTGTGTGATAGCCGGCAGGTGTTGCATGCCCGGGGTTGTGGGACTTTTCTGATCATTCTGCCGAGTGGTCGACGTGATGTGACGGTGTAGACGAATGGTCTTGAAAGGCCAGCCATAGTGGGTGCCAGCCCCGTAGTTGAAACGCTGCTCACAGCGTGAAGAGTATCCCAAGTAGCACGGGGCCCGAGAAATCCCGTGTGAATCTGTCAGGACCACCTGATAAGCCTAAATACTCCCAGATGACCGATAGCGGACAAGTACCGTGAGGGAAAGGTGAAAAGTACCCCGGGAGGGGAGTGAAATAGTACCTGAAACCGTTTGCTTACAAACCGTTGGAGCCTCCTTAGTAGGGGTGACAGCGTGCCTTTTGAAGAATGAGCCTGCGAGTTAGTGATATGTGGCGAGGTTAACCCGTGTGGGGTAGCCGTAGCGAAAGCGAGTCTGAATAGGGCGATTCAGTCGCATGTCCTAGACCCGAAGCGAAGTGATCTATCCATGGCCAGGCTGAAGCGACGGTAAGACGTCGTGGAGGGCCGAACCCACTTAGGTTGAAAACTGAGGGGATGAGCTGTGGATAGGGGTGAAAGGCCAATCAAACTTCGTGATAGCTGGTTCTCTCCGAAATGCATTTAGGTGCAGCGTTGCGTGTTTCTTGCCGGAGGTAGAGCTACTGGATGGCCGATGGGCCTCACCAGGTTACTGACGTCAGCCAAACTCCGAATGCCGGTAAGTGAGAGCGCAGCAGTGAGACTGTGGGGGATAAGCTTCATAGTCGAGAGGGAAACAACCCAGACCACCATCTAAGGTCCCAAAGCGCGTGCTAAGTGGAAAAGGATGTGGAGTTGCTTAGACAACCAGGAGGTTGGCTTAGAAGCAGCCACCCTTGAAAGAGTGCGTAATAGCTCACTGGTCAAGTGATTCCGCGCCGACAATGTAACGGGGCTCAAGCACGCCACCGAAGTTGTGGCATTGACATTTTTGGTAGGCCTTCGTGGTCCAGCCGTGTTGATGGGTAGGAGAGCGTCGTGTGGCGAGTGAAGCGGCGGTGTGAACCAGCCGTGGACGCTACACGAGTGAGAATGCAGGCATGAGTAGCGAAAGACGTGTGAGAAACACGTCCTCCGGAAGACCAAGGGTTCCAGGGTCAAGCTAATCTTCCCTGGGTAAGTCGGGACCTAAGGCGAGGCCGACAGGCGTAGTCGATGGACAACGGGTTGATATTCCCGTACCGGCGAAGAACCGCCCAAGCTAATCCAGTAATGCTAAGTGTCCAAAGCCAGTCATCGTCACCTTCGGGTGGCACCGGCTGGTGGAGCACACGACCCTATGCTGGTGCGGCTAGCGTATTAACAGGTGTGACGCAGGAAGGTAGCCCAAGCCAGGCGATGGTTGTCCTGGTGCAAGTGTGTAGGCCGAGTCATAGGCAAATCCGTGACTCATGATGGCTGAGACACGATGCGGATAAAAAGTGGGTGATCCTATGCTGCCGAGAAAAGCATCGACGCGAGGTTCAAGCCGCCCGTACCCCAAACCGACTCAGGTGGTCAGGTAGAGAATACCAAGGAGATCGAGAGAATCGTGGTTAAGGAACTCGGCAAAATGCCCCCGTAACTTCGGGAGAAGGGGGGCCATCCACTTATACCCACTTGCTGGGAAAAGGGTGTGGTGGCCGCAGAGACTAGTGGGTAGCGACTGTTTACTAAAAACACAGGTCCGTGCGAAGACGCAAGTCGATGTATACGGACTGACGCCTGCCCGGTGCTGGAAGGTTAAGAGGACCGGTTAGCCGCAAGGCGAAGCTGAGAATTTAAGCCCCAGTAAACGGCGGTGGTAACTATAACCATCCTAAGGTAGCGAAATTCCTTGTCGGGTAAGTTCCGACCTGCACGAATGGCGTAACGACTTCCCAACTGTCTCAACCGCGAACTCGGCGAAATTGCATTACGAGTAAAGATGCTCGTTACGCGCAGCAGGACGGAAAGACCCCGTGACCTTTACTACAGCTTGGTATTGGTGTTCGGTGTGGCTTGTGTAGGATAGGTGGGAGACTGTGAAGCCATGACGCCAGTTATGGTGGAGTCATTGTTGAAATACCACTCTGGTCATATTGGATATCTAACTTCGAACCGTGATCCGGTTCAGGGACAGTGCCTGGTGGGTAGTTTAACTGGGGCGGTTGCCTCCCAAAAAGTAACGGAGGCGCCCAAAGGTTCCCTCAACCTGGTTGGCAATCAGGTGGCGAGTGTAAGTGCACAAGGGAGCTTGACTGTGAGACTGACAGGTCGAGCAGGGACGAAAGTCGGGACTAGTGATCCGGCAGTGGCTTGTGGAAGCGCTGTCGCTCAACGGATAAAAGGTACCTCGGGGATAACAGGCTGATCTTGCCCAAGAGTCCATATCGACGGCATGGTTTGGCACCTCGATGTCGGCTCGTCGCATCCTGGGGCTGGAGTAGGTCCCAAGGGTTGGGCTGTTCGCCCATTAAAGCGGTACGCGAGCTGGGTTTAGAACGTCGTGAGACAGTTCGGTCCCTATCCGCTGCGCGCGTAGGAAGTTTGAGAGGATCTGACCCTAGTACGAGAGGACCGGGTTGGACGAACCTCTGGTGTGCCAGTTGTTCCGCCAGGAGCACCGCTGGTTAGCTACGTTCGGGATGGATAACCGCTGAAAGCATCTAAGCGGGAAGCCGGCCTCAAGATGAGACTTCCATCACCTTCGGGTGGAGAGGCTCCCAGCCAGACTACTGGGTTGATAGGCCAGATGTGGAAGCACGGCAACGTGTGCAGCTGACTGGTACTAATAAGCCGATGACTTGATAACACCAATTCTTTCCAAAGATGAACGCGTCCACTTTGTGGTTCTCGACGTACGGTCGGAACCAAACAACACACCCACGAGTGTGTTGCCGACACATGTCAATAGTGTTACGGCGGCCATAGCGTGAGGGAAACGCCCGGTCACATTCCGAACCCGGAAGCTAAGCCTCACAGCGCCGATGGTACTGCAGGGGGGACCCTGTGGGAGAGTAGGACACCGCCGGACTCCTTTTAAACGAAAGAGCCACCCAACGCTGGGTGGTTCTTTCGCGTTAACACGACAACGACTCAAAGGCCGCGCGGCTTACGCGCGGCTTTTGCTGTATCCGAGGTGCTTTTCCAGCGTGCGCGCCGCGGCGCGGACAGCATCCGCCGTCTTCGGATCTCTGCGCTGTTCCCACGTGACGGCGACGGCCGCCGCGGGCCACCCCGCGTGGTCTCGCACGGCGACCGCCACCGAACGGAACTCCGGCGTCACCTCGCCGTCCTCTGATGCGATGCCTGTCGTCCGCGCTTCTCGCAGCACCTCGCGCAACTCCGACGGTCGCGCCGGCCCGTGCCCGGTACGGTCGGTGAACGCCGCGGCATCGGGGTAGAGCGCACGTACCTGACTCTGAGGCAGCATGCTGAGCATCGCGCGCCCGGTTGCGGTGAGGTGGGCCGGCAGCCGCACGCCGACGTCGGTGACGAGAGCGGGGCGTCGAGCCGCGCGTTCCTCGACGATGTACAGCACGTCGCGTCCACTCATCACCGCCAGGTGGGCGCTCTCGCCCACCTGGTCGGCGAGGGCCGCGATCACGGGCCTTCCCAGCCGCGCGAGCGGCTCCTGTCGCGCGTAGCCACCGGCGAGCTCGAACGCGCTCGTCCCGAGACCCCAGCGTCGATCCTGGGGGAGGTGCACGACGAAGCCGTGCGTTTCGAGAGTCGCGAGCAGGTGATAGATGGTCGACCGTGGAATGCCGAGATCCCGGGCTAGCGACGAAGCCGCGACCGGTGCAGGCCGTCGCGCCAGATGGCGCAGGATGCGCAACGTCTGATCCGCCGCCGGCACCTGAGGTCGGTGGGTGTCGCTGTTGTCTGGGATCACAGACACAGTCTCTCACCGCAGCACCCGTTCGTGGCGCCGAGCGGGTGGAATCGATACATGCAGTCTTCTTCCTCCGTCATCATCGGCGATGCGCCGCTTGCACCCGCACAGGTCGTCTCCGTTGCGCGCGGCGGCGCACCCGTTGAGATCAGTGACGGCGTGCGAGCGCGCGTCGCCGCTGCCCGTGCCGTGATCGATGACCGGGCCGCCGACCCGCATCCGCACTACGGCGTGTCCAGCGGTTTCGGTGCGCTCGCGACGACCTTCATCGCCCCGGAGCGCCGTCGTCAGCTGCAGGCGAGTCTGATCCGCTCGCACGCCGCAGGTACGGGTGCCGAGGTCGAGACCGAGGTGGTGCGCGCACTGCAGCTGCTGCGGCTGCAGACGCTCGCATCCGGCCACACCGGCGTGCGCCCGGTTGTCGTCGACACGTACTCCGCGATGCTCAACGCCGGCATCACGCCGGTCGTGCGCGAGTACGGTTCGCTGGGGTGTTCCGGCGACCTCGCGCCGCTCGCCCATGTCGCGCTGGCCGCGATGGGCGAGGGCGATGTGCGGGATGCGCACGGTGAGCTGATGCCCGCGGCGGATGCCCTGTCGGCAGCATCCATTGAGCCGCTCGTGCTCGTCGAAAAGGAAGGTCTCGCCCTCATCAACGGCACCGACGGGATGCTGGGCATGCTGCTGCTGGCGCTGCACGACCTCGAGACTCTCGTGACCACCGCCGACCTCGCGGCCGCCATGTCGATCGAGTCGCAGCTGGGCACGGATGCCGTGTTCGCCACCGACCTCATGGCGCTGCGACCGCAGCTCGGACAGGCCGCCAGCGCGGCCAACCTGCGTGCGTTCCTGGGGGACTCGCCGATCGTCCACTCGCACAAGGGCCCCGAGGACGGCCGCGTGCAGGACGCATACTCGTTGCGGTGCTCGCCGCAGGTGCACGGCGCCGTGCGCGACACCATGGCGCACGCCGCTCTGATCGGTGAGCGCGAACTGGCATCCGTCGTCGACAACCCCGTCGTGACCACCGACGGGCGCATCGCCTCGAACGGCAACTTCCACGGCGCACCGGTCGCCGCGGTGCTCGACTTCCTGGCCATCTCGGTGGCCGACCTCGCCTCGATCTCGGAACGGCGCACCGATCGCGCGCTCGACCCGGCGCGCAGCCACGGGCTGCCGCCCTTCCTCGCTCACGAAGTGGGCGTCGACTCGGGGCTGATGATCGCGCAGTACGCCGCTGCCGGAATCGTCTCCGAGCTGAAGAGGCTCGCCGTTCCCGCATCCGTCGACTCGATCCCGTCGTCGGCCATGCAGGAGGACCACGTGTCGATGGGCTGGGCGGGTGCGCGCAAGCTGCGCCGCGCCATCGACGGGCTCGCGAGGGTGCTCGCGATCGAACTCATCACCGGCGCCCGCGCGCTCGATCTGCGTGCGCCCCTGCAAGCGGGGCCCGCCACGGGCGCCGTGCGGGATCTCGTGCGCACGGTCGCCGCCGGTCCCGGGCCCGACCACTTCCTCTCACCCGACATGGAGGCCGTCACCGAGCTCGTGCGCTCGGGCGCGGTCGCCCGCACTGCGAAGGAGCATGCCGATGTCTGACACCACCACCCGTACCGTCCGTGCCGCGCGCGGCAACGAGCGCACCGCCAAGACATGGGGCGCCGAGGCCGCCAAGCGGATGCTGATGAACAACCTCGACCCCGAAGTTGCCGAGCATCCCGAGGATCTCGTCGTCTACGGCGGGACCGGCCGAGCCGCCCGCAGCTGGGAGGCGTACGACGCGATCGTGCGCACCCTCGACGAGCTCGAACCCGATGAGACGTTGCTGGTGCAGTCCGGCAAGCCCGTTGGCGTGTTCCGCACACACGAGTGGGCGCCGCGGGTGCTGATCGCCAACTCGAACCTCGTCGGCGACTGGGCGACCTGGCCCGAGTTCCGTCGCCTGGAAGCACTCGGACTGACGATGTACGGGCAGATGACGGCCGGGTCGTGGATCTACATCGGCACCCAGGGCATCCTGCAAGGCACCTACGAGACCTTCGCCGCGGTTGCCCGCTCGCTGGGCCGGGACTCGCTCAAGGGCACGCTCACCCTCACCGGCGGTGCCGGCGGCATGGGCGGTGCGCAGCCGCTGGCCGTCACCCTCAACGAGGGTGCGGTGCTGATCGTCGACGTCGACGAGTCGCGTCTTGAGCGTCGCGTGGCGCACGGCTATCTGGACGAGTACACCACCGATCTCGATGCGGCCATCGAGCGCGTCGTCGCCGCCAAGGAGGCCGGCGAGGCCCTCTCGGTGGGCGTGGTCGGCAATGCGGCCGAGGTGTTCCCCGAACTGCGTTCGCGCGGCGTGCCGATCGATGTCGTCACCGACCAGACCAGTGCGCACGACCCGCTTGCCTACCTGCCGCTGGGCATCGCGTTCGCTGATTGGAAGGCCGAGGCCGAACGCGACCCAGAGGCGTTCACCCGCCGCTCCCGTGAGTCGATGGCCGCGCACGTGGCCGCGATGGTCGCATTCCAGGACGCAGGTGCGGCCGTGTTCGACTACGGCAACTCCATTCGTGCCGAGGCGAAGCTGGGCGGATTCGACCGGGCGTTCGAGTTCCCCGGGTTCGTGCCGGCGTACATCCGCCCGCAGTTCGAGGAGGGGCGCGGACCGTTCCGCTGGGCTGCGCTGTCGGGCGACCCTCAGGACATCTATAAGACCGACCGGGCGATCGCCGAGCTGTTCCCCGAAGACGCTGCGCTGCACCGCTGGCTGGACAAGGCCGGCGAGAAGGTGCACTTCGAGGGTCTGCCTGCGCGCATCTGCTGGCTCGGGTACAAGGAGCGCCACCTGGCGGGTCTGAAGTTCAACGAGATGGTCGCCTCGGGCGAGCTCTCGGCGCCGATCGTGATCGGCCGCGACCACCTCGACTCGGGATCGGTCGCGTCGCCCTACCGTGAGACCGAGGCGATGAAGGACGGATCGGATGCCATCGCCGACTGGCCCCTGCTGAATGCGCTGCTGAACACGGCGTCCGGGGCGAGCTGGGTGTCGCTGCACCACGGCGGTGGCGTCGGCATCGGCCGGTCGATCCACGCCGGGCAGGTGACCGTCGCCGACGGCAGCGAACTGGCCGCGCAGAAGCTGGAGCGCGTGCTGACCAATGACCCGGGTACCGGTGTCATGCGGCACGTGGACGCCGGGTACGAACACGCCCGTGATATCGCCCGCGAGCGCGGCCTGAACATTCCGATGGGCCTGTAGTCGCCCCGCACTCGCGTACCCTCCCCACGAGGGGTCAAGAAACGTCGCGTCACACCGCGCGAACCCGACAGAATTTGACCCCTCGTGGGTGGGGAGAGGGGAGAGGGAGAGAGGATGCTGATGACGAGGACGCTGATCACCAACATCGGGGAGCTGACGACCAACGACCCGGCGCTCGATGGGACGGCGACCGGAACCATGCGCGACGCCGCCGTGCTCATCGACCACGGCCGCATCGAGTGGGTCGGCGCGGCCGACGCGGTTCCCACGGCACCCGAGGGATATCTGGAAGTGGATGCCCGAGGCCGGGCGCTCATCCCCGGATTCGTCGACAGCCACAGCCACATCGTCTTCGGCGGGGATCGCGCCGCCGAGTTCGAAGCGCGCATGGCCGGGCAGAAGTACGCCGCCGGAGGCATCCGATCGACGGTGGCGGCTACGCGCGCGGCATCCGACGACGACCTGCGCACGCGACTGCGCGGGTTCCTCGACGAGATGCTCGCGCAGGGCACCACGACCGTCGAGATCAAGAGCGGCTACGGGCTCGACGTCGACACCGAGGCACGCCTGGTGCGCCTGGCCTCCGAGGTGACCGACGAGGTGACCTTCCTCGGGGCGCATGTGGTGCCGGCCGAGTACGCCGAGCGCGCCGACGAATACGTCGACCTGGTTGTCGGCGAGATGCTCGATGCGTGCGCGCCGCACAGCAAATGGATCGATGTGTTCTGCGAGACCGGTGCGTTCACGGTGCCCCAGTCGCGTCGGGTGCTCGAAGCGGGCATCGCGCGTGGCCTGCAACCACGGGTGCACGCCAGTCAGTTGGGCCCGGGGGAGGGGGTGCGCCTCGCCGTCGAGCTGGGCGCCGCCTCGATCGACCACGGCACCTATCTGACCGAGGCCGATGTGGCCGCGCTCGCCGCATCCGAGACCGTGCTCACTCTGCTGCCCTGTGTGGAGTTCTCGACCCGGCAGCCGTACCCCGATGCGCGCGCACTGATCGACGCGGGGGTGACGGTGGCGCTGGCCTGCGACACCAACCCGGGGTCGAGCTTCACCTCGTCGATGCCGTTCTGCATCGCCGTGGCCGTGCGAGACATGGGCATGACGACGGCCGAGGCGGTCTGGGCAGCGACGGCGGGAGGTGCGCAGGCGCTGCGCCGCGATGACATCGGTGTGATCGCCGTCGGCAAACGGGCCGACCTCGTGCTGCTCGATGCTCCCACGCGCGTGCACCTGGCGTACCGGCCCGGCGTGCCCCTGATCGCGCACGTCTGGAAGGACGGTGAGCGGATCCGCTGAGACGGCCCTGCCATTGGTGGACGCGGGTAGCGTGGGGGGCATGGCTCGAATCCTCATCATCGGCGGTCACGGAAAGATCGCGCTGCTGCTCGCTCCGCTCCTCGTCGCGCGTGGTGACGAGGTCTCGGCGGTGATCCGCAACCCGCAGCACGCCGAAGACGTGCGCGCGACGGGTGCGGTACCGATCGTCTTCGACGTGGAGCACGAGGGGCAGGCCGCGCTGGCGCGCGTCATCGCCGGGCACGACGCCATCGTCTGGTCGGCCGGCGCGGGCGGCGGCAACCCGCAGCGCACGAAAGCCGTCGACCACGACGCCGCGGTGCGTTCGATGGATGCCGCGGCGGATGCCGGAGTACAGCGCTACGTCATGGTCTCGTACTTCAACGCCTCACCGGATCACGGCATCGACCCTGCGGACGGGGTCTTCGCGTACGCCGAGGCCAAGGCCGCCGCGGATGCGCACCTGCGGGCATCCGCACTGGATTGGACGGTCCTCGGGCCGAGCCGTCTGACGCTCGCCGCCCCGAGCGGCCGCATCGACGCGACGGCCGAGGTGTCGGGGGAGGTCTCGCGGGCGAATGTCGCCGAGGTGATCGCCGCGACCCTGCACGACCCCTCGACGATCGGTCGCACGATCCGGTTCAACGACGGGGAGACGCCGATCGCGGAGGCGATCCGCGGCCACTGACTCGGCCTACCCCCGATCGACCAGCCCGGCGAGCAGTTCCAGCACGCACAGGGCGGCCAGGCGAACGGTGCGTCCGTCCGGGGCATCCGCGGTCGCGTCGACTTCGGCGATGTCGGCGCCGACGACCCGGGCATCCGATGCGACACGGCGCGTCAGCGCCCGCAGCTCCCACGCGGCGAGGCCGCCGGGAACGCTGGCAGGGCACCCTGGCGCCACCGAGCGGTCGCAGACGTCGACGTCGATGTCGAGGTGCACGCGGGCATCCGCCCCGGCGCCCGCCACCTCGAGCGCTTCCGCCGCGACGTCGTCGATGCCGCGCCGGCGCACCTCGTCGAGAGTGATGACACGGATGCCCCAGTCCGCCGCGCGCTGCGCGTAGAACGCAGAGTTCGCGAAGTCGGCGATCCCGATCTGCACGATGCGCCGCGGATCGATCCGTTGCGCCTCGGGGGCATCCTCGACGAGTCGGCGCACGGGGGTGCCGTTGGAGACGCCGTCGCGCAGGTCGAAGTGCGCGTCGAACGTGATCAAGCCGGTCGCAGAGACACCGCGGGCGACCGAGTAGGTGAGCGAGTTGTCGCCGCCGAGGGCGATGACCCGGCGAGCGGATGCCGCCAGCTCGGCCACCCGGTCGACCGTGCGTTCGGTGCCTGCGGCGGAGTCCGGGTCGTCGATGTCGCCCGCATCGGCGATGCGCAGCGCTGCGCCGAGGTCGATCGTCGGCGGGCCCATCAGCGTCGGACTGTATCGGGAGAGAGCGTCGCGGATGGCTGCAGGGGTGGCATGGGCCCCGGTGGGGGACAGCGAGGTGCTGTGCACCGGAACGCCGAGCAGCGCGGCATCCACGCGCTCGCCGTCGAAGGCGGGCCAACTTCCGGCGCGGGGCCAGGACGGATCGTGCGAGAGTGCCATGCGTTCAGACTCCGGGGATCAGGGCGTGCGCGATCGCGAAGATCGTCACACCGGCGAGGGCACCCACGACGGTGCCGTTCAGGCGGATGTACTGCAGGTCGCGGCCCACCATGAGCTCGATCTTCTCGGTGGTCTCGGCCGGATCCCAGCGTTCGACGGTGTCGGTGATGATCGAGGCGATGTCGTGCCGGTAACGGTCGACGAGGAACACAGCGGCCTCGATGGCCCAGCCGTCGACGCGTCGCTGCAGGGCCGCATCCGTCGTCAGGCGTCGGCCGATGTCTTCCAGTGCCGTGGTCGCGCGCAGCCGCAGACCGCTCTGCGGGTCGGCGAGGGCCGCGAGCAGCCCCGCCTTGGCCGTGTTCCAGGCCTGAGCGGCGAGCTCGCCGACGCGGGGGCTGTCGAAGACACTCGCCTTCGCCCCCTCCAGGCGTGCACGCATGGCCGGGTCGTGCTGCAGCCCGTCGGCGAGGCGGGCCAGGTAGCCGTCGACGGCAAGACGCGCCGGATGCTGCGGATCGGCCTGCACGGCGCGAATGAACTTCACGGCTTCGGCGTACGCGGTCTCGTCGACGAAGCGGTGCGCGAGGCGCGGCACCCAGGGGGGAAGACGTCGCGAGATCAACCCTTGGAACGCGGTGGCGTTGCTGTCGAGCCAGCCGGCGATGTTGTCGACGGCGAGGTCGACGGCGCCGCGGTGGGCATCGGCCTGCACGATCTTCTCGAGCCATGCCCCTGCGGGCGGGCCCCACTCCGGTTCGACCAGGTGGTCGCGGGCGAGGTCGGCGATGAGATCGCGCACATCGTCGTCGCTGAGCGCGCGCAGCACTGCTGCGGCGATCGTCGATCCCTCGGCGGCGACGCGCTTCGCGTGCGCGGGCTGGGACAGCCAATCGCCGAGGCGATGCGCCACCGCGGTCGAGGACACCTTCTGCCGCACGACCTCGGCGGACAGGAAGTTCGTCTCGACGAACTCGCCCAGTGACCGGCCGATCTCATCCTTGCGGTTCGGGATGATCGCGGTGTGCGGGATGGGGAGCCCGAGGGGCCGGCGGAACAGGGCGGTCACGGCGAACCAGTCGGCCAGCGCCCCAACCATGCCGCCTTCGGCCGCCGCGCGTACATAGCCGAACGCGGGGTAGCGGCCCTGGAGGGCGAATGCGATCACGAAGACCACCGCCATCAGCAGCAGCGCGCCCAGCGCCACCGCCTTCATGCGGCGGAGCCCGCGGAGTCGCTCCTGGTCGGCGGGTGAGAGCAGTGCCATCGGTGTGCGCGGCATGTGGTCATCCTTTCACGCGCACCGGCGCGAGCGTGTCAGGGCGGACTACGCTCGGAGATGTGATCGAAGACATCCAGAAGCGCGCCCTGCACCGCACCAGCATCCTCGAGGGTCAGTTGCGCGGCATCACCCGGATGATCGAGAACGAGGAGTACTGCATGGACATCATCACGCAGTCGCGTGCCGTGCAGCGCTCGCTCGAGTCGCTCAACCGACTGCTGCTCGAGAACCACCTGCGCACGCACGTCACGCACATGTTCGAAGCCGGGGGCGAAGAGCGCGACCAGGCGGTCGGCGAGCTGCTCAAGGCCTTCGATTTCGATCGGAAGTAGGTTCATTTCCGTTGTCAAGCATCATTCTGACAACGGATATCGTCGCACGATCCAGTAAATTCTTCGCTTTTCGCTGTACCTCCCCGCTGAGTTGTGGTTGACTATCGGCACGTCAGAACTCAACGTGGAGGTTCCATGGCCGATTCCGCACCGGCGGCGACCGCACCCGATACCGGCAACACGACCGGGGGTGTCGAGATCGTCGGCGTCACCAAGCGCTACGGCGACTCCATCGCCGTCGACAACCTCTCACTCTCGATCCAGCCGGGGGAGTTCCTCTCTCTGCTCGGTCCGTCCGGCTGCGGCAAGACGACGACCCTGCGCATGATCGCCGGGTTCGAGCATCCCGACAGCGGCGACATCAGCATCTCGGGACGCAGCGTGCTGGGGCTGCCGCCGTACAAGCGCGAGGTCAACACCGTCTTCCAGGCCTACGCGCTGTTCCCCCACATGTCGGTCGCCGAGAACGTCGCATACGGCCTGCAGCAGCGCGGCGTGCCCAAGGCCGAGCAGCGCCAGCGGGTCACCGAAGCCCTCGACATGGTGCAGCTGCGCCGATTCGCTGACCGCAAACCCACGATGCTCTCGGGCGGTCAGCAACAGCGCATCGCGCTTTCACGGGCACTGATCAACCGGCCCAGCGTCCTTCTGCTCGACGAGCCGCTGGCGGCGCTCGACCGACAGCTGCGCGAAGAGATGCAGGTCGAGTTGAAGCTGTTGCAGTCACGACTCGGAACCACCTTCGTGTTCGTCACCCACGACCAGGGCGAGGCGCTCTCGATGAGCGACCGCATCGCCGTCATGCGGGCCGGGCGCATCGAGCAGCTCGACGGTCCCGAGCAGATCTACGCGGCCCCCGCGTCGGCGTACGTGGCCTCGTTCATCGGCCAGCAGAACTTCGTGCAGGGCACCGTCGCCGCCGACGGGGCGGCCATCGACACCGACCTCGGTGTGATCGCCGGTCCCTGGGGTGGCGAGGCGGTGGCTCCCGGCGGGGCTGCTGTCGCCGCCATCCGCCCCGAGTTCATCCGCCTCGAATCCGCAGGCTCGACCACGAACGGCGCAGACGCCCGCGTGCTCAGCGTGTCGTACCTGGGCGAGACGCTGCAGGTCGTGGTCGGCGCCGGCGAGCAGACCCTGCTCGTGCGCACGCCCGCACCGACGGCGCCCTCGGTCCGCGTCGACGACGACGTGCGCTGCGTCTGGTCACCCGACGATGTGCGGCTGTTCGCCACCGAAGGCGCGCCGCTGGCATCCACCCACGTCATCACCCTGCCCGACCGCTCCGGCACCTGACCGCGCGGTCCCCACCCCACGCACCTACCCGACGCACGAAGGAGTGCACTCATGAACGACAGCAACAGCATCCGCATCCTCGCCGACAGCACCATCGCGCCCCTCGTGCGCCGCCAGCTCACCCGCCGCGGCTTCATCGCCGCGGTCGCCGCCGTCGGCGCCGCCGGCGTCCTCACCGCCTGCTCACCCGGCGGATCCAGCGCGCCCGCACCGGGCGCCACCGGAGGGGCCATCGAAGACCAGCTGTCGATCTACAGCTGGGGAGAGTACGACTCTCCCGACGTCGTCGAAGCGTTCACCAACGAGCACGGCGCCAAGGTCATCATGGACACCTTCGCCTCGAACGAAGAGATGATCGCCAAGCTCATCGCGGCCAAGGGCACCAGCGGTTTCGACCTGGTCGTCCCGACCGGCATCTTCATCCCGCAGATGATCGAGAACGGACTACTCGCCAAGCTCAACCTCGACCTCATCCCCAACATCGAGTACATGGACCCCGCGTTCCTCGGCCGCGCCTGGGACCCGAACAACGAGTACTCGATCTGCAAGGCCTGGGGCACCACCGGCTTCGTCTACGACAAGACCGTCATCACCCGCGAACTGAAGACGTGGAACGACTTCATCGACGCCGCCCAGAACGAGGCCTCGGGCAAGACCTCGGTGCTCGATGACCCGGCGCCCCTCGGCGGCATTTACTACTGGGCCAACGGCATCGACTGGAACACGACCGATCCGGCCGACCACGACGCCTGCGAGAAATTCCTCGTCGAAGAGCTCGCCCCGCACATCTCGGCCTTCGATTCGTACCCGGGCGGCGCCGCGATCCCCCAGGCCTCGCACGCACTCATGCAGGTGTGGAACGGTGACGCGCGTCTGGGCATCATGGAGTCATCCGACCCCGACCGCTGGCAGTGGGTGCTCGGTGCGCCCGACACCGAGCTGTGGATGGACAACTGGGCACTCGCCGTCGGCGCGCCCCACCCCGAGGCCGCCCACGCGTTCCTGAACTTCATCCTCACGCCCGAGAACCAGCTGCTGCAGGTCGACTACATCGGCTACGACACCGGCGCCAAGGACATCCGCGCCGCCGCCGAGGACGCCGGACTCGAGATGCTCGACATGGTGTTCTTCGACGAGGCGCAGGTGGCGACCATGCACGAGGGCAAGGTCACCGAGTCGCAGGCGCGGATCGTCGAGATCTGGAACAAGACGAAGGCCGCTGCCGGTGCGTAGTCCGCGCTTCGGGCTGGCCGTTCCCGCCTGGGCATGGCTGGCCATCTTCTTCATCGCGCCCATCGCGATGGTCGTCTGGTTCAGCTTCGGCTACAAGCCCGGAATCTTCGGCACGCACGCCAACGACGTGCTGTCGCTGGACCGATACGCCGAGGCGATGTCACCGACGTTCTTCGCGACGTTCCAGAACACCCTGTGGGTGGGCGTGATCGGCACGGTGCTGTGCCTGGCGATCGGAGCCCCGGTCGCCTACTGGATGGCCGTCAAGGCTCCGCCCTCGCGGCGCGGTCTGCTGATCGCGCTGGTGATGGTGCCGTTCTGGACCAACTTCCTGGTGCGCACCCTGGGATGGCAGGTCATCCTCGCCCCCGAGGGCTGGCTGTCGTCGGCGCTGCAGGGCATCGGGCTGCTCGACGGGCCGCTCGACATCCTGTACTCCCGCGGGGCGGTGCTCATCGGTGTCGTCTACAACTACCTGCCGCTGATGATCCTGCCGCTGTACGTCGCCTTCGACCGCGTGGGCACCCCGCTGCGCGAGGCGAGCAAAGACCTCGGCGCCAGCTCGGTGCGCACCTTCCTGCGCGTCACCGTTCCGCTGGCGCAGCCGGGCATCGTCGCCGGTGTGCTGCTGGTCTTCATCCCGCTGATGGGCGACTACATCACCGCCACCGTGCTTGGCGGGGCCCAGGGCAACATGGTCGGTCAGCTCGTGGCGAGCCAGTTCGGCACCGCGCAGAACTGGGCGCTCGGCTCGGCGATGGCGGTGCTGCTCATCCTCATCATCATGCTGACGATCGGCGTCGCCGCGGCCATCCTGTGGCTGGTCACGCTGCCGTTCCGTCGGCGCAACCGTCTCGTGCTCGGGGAGGCCTCATGACCGACGTGCGCATTCGTCGCCGCGGCACGGGCGACCGGATCCTGGGGATCTGGTCGGTGCTCGTGTACGCGTTCCTGTTCCTGCCGATCATCGTGATCGTGCTGTCGTCGTTCAACTCGGGGCGCCTGCTGGTCGCCTGGGACGGCTTCAGCCTCGAACCCTTCGCCGCCCTGTTCGAGAAGCCCGTGATCCGCGACGCCGTGATGGTGTCGCTGCGCACCGGTCTGATCGCGGCGTTGCTGGCATCGGTGCTCGGCACGCTCGCCGGAGTCGCGATGGCCAGACGCCCCGGCCGCTGGGTGTGGTGGTTCCTGATGCTGCTGCTGCTGGTCGCTGTCACGCCCGAGATCGTCGACGCGATCGCCCTGCTGCCGTGGATGGTCTTCCTGGGGCAGGACCTCGGCATCGGCATCTTCAACGACGGCACCATGCGATTGGTCGTCGGTCACTCGCTGTTCTCGGTGGCGATCGTGTCGTACATCGTCCGCTCGCGGCTGGTCGGCCTTGACGAGAAGCTCGAAGAGGCGTCGGCCGACCTGTACGCGCCACCGCTGCGCACCTTCCTGCGGGTCACCCTGCCGCTGGCCATGCCGGCCGTGCTCGCCGGGTTCTTGCTGTCGTTCACCCTCAGCCTCGACAACACGGTGGTGTCGGCGTTCGTGCAGGTCTCGGGCACCACGCCCTGGCCGGTGTACGTGCTGAGCTCGCTGCGCAGCGGACTCCGCCCCGAGATCGCCGCGGTCTCGACGGTCATGCTGCTGCTGACCCTGGTGTCGTTGGCGCTCGTGGCGCTGGTTCTCAAACGCGCCGGCGACTCGGCGACGGATATTGCTCGAACGATGGGAGGCGGCTGAGTTGGCTCACGCAGATCTGGTTTTCACCGGTGGTGCATACGGCGGGCGGGTGTTCTGTGCGGACTCCAGCCGGGGACGCGCCGATAGCGTCGCCGTCCGCGGCGGGCGCATCGTCGCGCTCGGAGCCGAGGCGACCGCGTTGATCGGTCCCGATACCGAGGTCATCGATCTCGACGGTCGGCTGCTGATCCCCGGCTTCCAGGACGCGCACGTGCATCCGCTGTGGGGCGGCCTCGACCTGCTGCGCTGCGATCTGTCTGACCTGTCGACGGCGGACGCCTACCTCGAACGCATCCGTGGCTACGCGCAGGCGAACCCAGGCGACGACTGGATCCTCGGCGGCGGCTGGCAGATGTCGGCTTTCCCCGGTGGTACCCCGACAGCGGCGGCGCTCGACGCGGTCGTCGCCGATCGCCCGGCCTTTCTGCCCAACCGCGATGGACACGGCGCCTGGGTGAACAGCCGCGCCCTTCAGCTGGCGGGCGTCACCCGCGATACCCCCGACCCGGCCGATGGGCGCATCGAGCGCGATGCCGACGGCAACCCGACGGGCACACTGCACGAGGGCGCGATGACGCTGGTGAACCGGCTGCTGCCCGAGGAACCGCACGAACGACTGCGTGAGGCGCTCGCCGTCGGCCAGGCGTACTTGCACTCGTTCGGGATCACCGCCTGGCAGGACGCCATCGTCGGCACGCAGTACAGCGATGCCGGAGACCCCCTCCCGGTGTACATCGCGGCGGATGCCGCCGGTGAGCTCACCGGGCGCGTGGTGGGTTCGCTGTGGTGGGACCGCACCCGCGGGCTCGAGCAGATCGATGACCTCGTCGCGCGGCGCGAGAGCGCCCGGGGCGGGCGGTTCGCCGCGACCAGCATCAAGATCATGCAGGACGGCGTGGCCGAGAACTTCACCGCGTCGATGCTGGAGCCGTACTGCGATGGGCACGGGCATCCCACCGAGAACGCGGGGATCTCGTTCGTTGAACCCGAGATCCTCAACGAGGCCGCTGCGCGTCTGGACGCTCTGGGATTCACCCTGCACTTCCACGCCATCGGCGACCGAGCGGTTCGCGAGTGCCTCGACGCCGTGGAGTCGGCGCTGCGCCGCAACGGGCCCCGTGGCAACCCGCATCACATCTCGCACATCCAGGTCGTGCACCCCGACGACGTGCCGCGGTTCCGTCAGCTCGGCGTGACGGCGAACATGCAGATGCTCTGGGCCGCTCTGGAACCCCAGATGGTCGACCTCACGCTGCCGTTCCTCGGAGAGGCGCGGTCGAGCTGGCAGTACCCGTTCGGTGACCTGCTGCGTGCGGGGGCCGCGCTCGCCGCCGGAAGCGACTGGTCGGTGTCGACACCGGATCCGATGGCGGCCATCCACACGGCCGTGAACCGGCGTTCGGCGCCCTCGGAGTGGGAGGGCGACTACCCGGCGTTCCTTCCGGAGCAGGCGATCGACCTCGGCACCGCGTTGCAGGCGTACACGGCCGGCTCGGCGCGGGTGAACTCGCTGCCCGAGACGGGGACGATCAGAGTGGGGATGCTGGCCGACCTCGCGCTGCTCGATCGGGATCCGTTCGACGGCCCCCTCGACGAGATCGGCGACGCCCGGGTGATCGGCACGTGGGTCGAGGGGAAGCGGGTGTACGAGGGCTGACGGCCTCGGCGGCGGTCACCCCTTGCGGAGCCGGCGGTAGTCGCTCGGGCTCGTACCGTGCACGCGCCGGAACTGACGCGAGAAGTAGAACGGGTCGGTGTATCCGAGCCGGTCGGCGATCTCGGTGATGTTCAGCGTCGTGGTGTCGAGAAGTCGTCGCGCCCGTGCCATCTTCAGATCGCGATGGTAGGCGAGTACTCCGCCACCCGTTGCCGCTCGGAAGAGCGCCCCGAGGTGAGAGGGTGAGACGCCCACGAGCCGGGCGAGTTCAGAGACGCGGATGCTGCCTTCGGCGCGTTCGTCCAGGACGCGCATTGCCCGTTCCAGCGGTTCGCTGCGTTCGGCGAGGCGGCGATCCGCGGCGAGCTGGGTCATCAGATGCCAGGCGAGTCCGGTGGTGACGAGCAGACGGGGTGGCGAATGATCCCGTTCAAGTGCGGCGACGATCTGTTCGACCAGCGTCGTGATGCGTTCGGGGGACTGCAGCGGGAAGACGGCGGCCGGCTCTTCGGAGCCGATCGCGTGCCAGAGATGGTCCAGATCCTCGCCCTGCAGATGACACCACCAGATCGTCCAGGGATGATGAGTCTGCGCGCCGTAGGAATGCGGTGTGCCGCGAGGGATGAGGGCGGCGGTTCCAGGCTCGACCGTGATGCGGCCGTGCCCCACGTCGACCCACCCCTGCCCGTCTGTGCAGACCAGAAGCACCGTCTCAGGCGCTCCATGCGGTCTGACGCGCAGGTGATCCCGAGCCTCGGGGAACCAGCCTGCGTCGGTCACGAGCAGATTGCTGGTGACCGCTCGGGTGAGGGCGTTCGTGACCACGGGACGCGGGATGACGCAGAGCCGCTGGCGTGCGAACCCCTCCCTGCGCTCCATGCAATTGAGCATGCCATACATCAGCGAAACGTCCAGGTATGCGCCGAGAACGCCCATGGTCGTGCCGCAACCGGCGAGCCTAGCGTGGAGGACATGACCTCTTCACCTCAGTCGATCGTGCTGCCGGACCCGCCGGCGTCGGAGCGCGCCATCCTCGAAGCGGGCGGCGTCGCCTGCTGGGAACAGCCGATCACGATCGATACCTACGCCGCCGCCGAGCCCGATCGGTACCCTGCCTTTCTCGACCGCCGGGTCTATCAGGGCTCCAGCGGACGCATCTACCCGATGCCGTTCGTCGACCGTATCGAGAAAGAGGCGGCGCCGCGGACCTGGCGCGCGATCCACCTCGAGAATCAGTGGGTTCGCCTGGTCATGCTGCCCGAGCTCGGTGGGCGCATCCACGTCGGCTACGACAAGACCTGTGACTACGACTTCTTCTACCGCAACAATGTCATCAAGCCCGCACTCGTGGGCGTCGCGGGGCCGTGGGTATCGGGCGGTGTCGAGTTCAACTGGCCGCAGCATCACCGTCCCGCGACCCATCTGCCCGTCGAGACGCGTGTCGAACGGCGTCAGGACGGAACGGTCATCGTCTGGCACAGCGATCTCGACCCCCTGCAGCGCATGCGCGCCACCCATGGCATCAGCCTGCGGGGCGACTCCGCGCTGATCGGGCTCGAAGCACGCCTGGTCAACCGCACCGATGTGCCGCAGACCTTCTTGTGGTGGGCGAACGTCGCGGCACGTGCGCATGATCGGTACCAGTCGTTCTTCCCGACCGACGTCGGCTATGTCGCTGATCACGCCCGTCGTACGATCACGGCGTTTCCGGCAGCCGATCGGCCGTACTACGGGGTCGACTACGCGGCTCTGGCACAGCAGACACCGGGGGCGGACCGTATCGATTTCTACGGCAACGTGCCGGTTCCGACCTCGTACATGATCACCGACACCGTCGACGATTTCTTCGGCGGCTACGACCACGATGCGCGCGCCGGGTTCGTGCATTGGGCGGATCGCGCGATCGCGCCGGGCAAGAAGATGTGGACGTGGGGAAACGGTCCGGTCGGCCATGCGTGGGATCGTCACCTCACCGATCACGACGGTCCGTACGTCGAGCTGATGGCGGGGGTCTTCACCGACAACCAGCCGGACTTCACGTGGTTGCGCCCCGGCGAGACACGATCGTTCGCGCAGTACTGGTACCCGATTCAGCGGATCGGTCCTGCCGTGCAGGCGACGCGTGAGGCGGCCATCGGTCTCGAGGTGGATGATCGCCGCGTGCGCGTGGGGGTCGCCACGACCGGCGTGCACTCCGCGGTGCGGATCTCCGTGCGCCACGAGGACATGACGATCGCCGAGTGGACGTCGCCCGTTTCGCCCGGCGCGCCGTTCGTCGATGAGGTGCTGCTGACGGAGCCCGCCACACGGGAGGACATCGAGATCGTCGTGACCTCGGCAGACGCCGGTGTGCATGAGCTCGTGCATTGGCGCGCGCACGATGCGGCTGTCGTCGAGCCGTGGGTGGCGAGCGAGCCGCCGGAGCCGGCGGGTATCGAATCGAACGACGAACTCGTCGTCACGGCGCGCCACCTCGTGCAGTACCGCCACCCCACCCGCGCGGCCGAGCCCTACTTCCGCGAGGCCGTGCGCCGCGACCCCGGCGATGCGCGCGCACATGAGGGCCTCGCCCGCCAGTGCTTCTCCCGTGGGGAGTACCTGGCCGCTCTCGAGCATCTCGATGCCGCGCAGGCCCGCGAGACTCGACGAAACCTGAACCCCGAGCACGGTGGGGTCAGCCTGTTGCGCGGTCTCGTGCTGGAGAGGCTGGAACGGTGGAGCGACGCCGCGGATGCCTTCGGTAAGGCGAGTTGGGACAGCGCTCTGCGCACCCCAGCGGCACTGGGGCGCGCTCGGCTCGCTCTGCGCGCGGGCGATGCACAGCGCTCGCTCGAGTTCGCCGAGCAGGCGGCGACGCACGATCCATTGAGCACGCAGCTCCTTGCGGCGCGCGTGGTCGCCCTGCGCGCCCTCGGCAAGGACCAGCGTGCCCGCGATCTGCTCGCGTCCGCCCGCGACGACGATCCGCTGGACCCCCTGCTCGCGGCGCTCAACGATGCGCTTGACCCGCTCGATCCGCGTACCCTGCTCGCGATGGCGCACGAGGTTCACCGATACGGCGACCACGCCCGCGGCATCCGACTCGCCGAGCGGGCGGCGTCAGCGGGGCCGAGTGCCTTCGGCAACCCGGCCCCGATGGCGGCGTATGCGGTCGCCGCCTTCCTGGATGACGCCGGAGCACACCGCGAGGCTGCGGTGGCGCGCGGGCGTGCGCGCGCTGTCGGCGCCCGACTCGCCTTCCCCGCGGGGCTCGACGACCACGATGTGCTCTGCCGTGCCCTCGCCGCGGAGGCGGATGATGCGCGGGCGAACGGGATGCTCGGATGCTGGCTGCTCGACGCCGGGCGCACCGGCGCAGCGCTCGAAGCCCTCGACCGTGCGATCGAACAGGGCGCCGAAGACCCGGTCATCTGGCGCAACGCCGCGGTCGCCCTGGTGAACACCGGCGGCGACCTCGATCTCGCCGACGCGCGCTATGCCGCGGCGCTCGAACGCAGCGGGCCCGCGGACGCTCGGCTCGTGTACGAGCGGGATCAGCTCGCCGCACTGCGTGGCGTCGACCCGGCCGATCGGCTGGAGGCGATCGAGCGTGCCGGAGCCGAGGTGCTGATCCGCGACGATCTCATGGTCGCCTACCTCGGCTTGCTGGTCGATCTCGACCGGGCCGAGCAGGCGCTGGAGGTCTTGGAGCGGCGGGAGTTCCAGCCGTTCGAAGGCGGCGAGGGCACAGTGCTCGCCGTGTTCGACCGGGCATCGGCTGCCGTCGCGCGCGAGGTGCTCGCACGGGATCCGGAGCGCGCCAGACGATTGCTGCGGGCCGGGGTCGTGCCTCCGCAGAACCTCGGAGAGGGCCGTCATCCCGCTGATGTCGTCGCGGAGCGGTTCGTGCTCCTGGGGGACGCCGAGTCGGCGCTCGGCGATGACCGGGCCGCGGCGGTGTCCTGGCGTCGGGCGACAGCAGCCGACACGGCGTTGGCGGCTGAGGGGCATCGCATCAGCGTGAGCGATGTCTGGATCGGTCGGGCGCATCTGCGTCTGGGGGAGTGGGCGCAGGCCGCGCGCGTGTGGGACGCGCTTGAGGCGCGTGCCGCGGAGCTGGAAGCGGCAGCGGATCGCAGCGATTACTTCGCCACCTCGATGCCCGAGCTGCTGCTCTTCTCTGTCGATACGGTCGAGCGTCGCCTCCAGGAGGCTCGGGCGCTGCGCGACTTCGCCGCCGAGGGGCGTCGCGAGGCGGCGGCGGGCGGAGGATCCGGCACGATGCGCGCGGCCCCCTGACACCCCCGCTTCGCGCCGAGACCCCCTGCTGCAGACGTCTGCAGCAGGGGGTCTCGCCGCTAGCTGGGGGTGTCAGAGGATGCGCGCGGCCTCGGTGAGCACACCGCGCAGGATGCTGCCGATCTCGCGGAACTCCGCCGGGCCGATCGTCAGCGGCGGGGCGAGCTGGATGACGGGGTCGCCGCGGTCGTCGGCACGGCAGTACAGCCCCGCGTCGTACAGCGCCTTCGAGAGGAAGCCGCGCAGCAGACGCTCGGACTCGTCCTCGTCGAAGGTCTCCTTGGTGGTCTTGTCCTTGACCAGCTCGATGCCGAAGAAGTAGCCGTCGCCGCGCACGTCGCCGACGATCGGCAGATCGAGCAGGGTCTCGAGCTCGGCGCGGAACAGCGGAGAGTTCTCGCGTACGTGGGCGTTCAGTCCCTCCTCATCGAAGATGGCGAGGTTCTCGAGCGCCACAGCGGCCGAGACCGGATGCCCGCCGAAGGTGTAGCCGTGCGGGAAGTACGTCTGCCCCTTCGAGAACGGCTCGTAGATGCGGTCGGAGATGATGGTGGCTCCGATGGGGGAGTATCCGCTGGTCATGCCCTTGGCACAGGTGATCATGTCGGGGACGTACCCGTACGCGTCGCACGCGAAGGTGTGGCCGATGCGGCCGAAGGCGCAGATCACCTCGTCCGACACCAGCAGCACGTCGTGGCGATCGCAGATCTCGCGGACACGCTGGAAGTAGCCCGGGGGAGGCGGGAAACAGCCGCCGGAGTTCTGCACCGGCTCGAGGAAGACCGCAGCGACCGTGTCGGGTCCTTCGAAGAGGATCATCTCTTCGATGCGGTTCGCCGCCCACCGGCCGAAGGCCTCGGGATCGTCGGTGGGCCCGCCCATCTCGGCGGCGCGGTAGAAGTTCGTGTTCGGCACACGGAACCCGCCGGGGGTGAGTGGCTCGAACATCTCCTTCATCGCGGGGATGCCGGTGATCGCCAGGGCCCCCTGCGGGGTGCCGTGGTACGCGACCGAGCGCGAGATCACCTTGTGCTTTCCGGGGCGGCCCCGCAGCTTCCAGTAGTGCTTGGCGAGCTTGAAGGCGGTCTCGACGGCCTCACCACCGCCGGTGCTGAAGAACACCCGGTTCAAGTCGCCGGGGGCCTCATCGGCGAGCCGGTCGGCCAACTCGATCGCCGCAGGGTGCGCGTACGACCACAGGGGGAAGAACGCCAGCTCTTCGGCCTGCTTCGCTGCAGCCTCGGCCAGCCGGCGGCGACCGTGTCCGGCGTTGACGACGAACAGCCCGGCCAACCCGTCGATGTACTTGCGGCCGGCGGAGTCCCAGATGTGGTGTCCCTCGCCCTTGACGATCACCGGCACTCCAGAGGACTCCATCGTCGACTGACGAGTGAAGTGCATCCAGAGATGGTCCTTCGCTTTCTGCTGCAGTTCGGCGTTCATGTGTCGATATTGACACTGAATGCAACTGTTGGCAACAGAATTCGCAGGGAAAATACCGAGGATGCTACGAAATCAGCATCCACCCCTTGCGGGTACCTCGACGCCTCAGGCGTCGAGCGGGCCCAGCCACGCGCTCGCCGCCGTCGCGTGCGCCGATTCGGGGTCGGACGGGTGAAACATGCCCGCCAGCACATCGCGGTACAGCCGCGACAACTCGTTCGATGAGAAGTACGAGCCGCCGCCGGCGACCAGCATCGCCTCATCGACCACCTGCTTGGCCATCACGACCGCGCGGTGCTTGACGCCGGAGAGCAGGGTGAACCAGCGGGCGCCGTGATCCGCGCCGGCATCCACGTCGCGGGCGAGGGATGCGATCTGAGGGGGCAGGGCGTCGTAGGCCAGTGCCATGTCGGCGATCCGCCAGCGGATGTCGGGGTCCTGGCTGTACGTCGTGCCGCTCTTCTTCGACGTGCGCTTGTGCGCGGTGGCGACGGCCAGATCGAGGCCGCGCCGGGCGATGCCCGTGTACACCGAGGCGAGCAGCAGTTCGAAGACGCTGAAGATGCCGAACACGATCGGATCCGGGTTCGGGCCCGGGTCGATGCGGCGCACGATGCGCTCCGGCGGCGCGACGGCGCCGTTCAGCCGGGTTGTGCGGCTCTGCGTGCCGCGCATGCCGAGGGTGTCCCAGTCGTCTCCGGTCACGACCGCATCGGTGCGGTCGATGAAGGCGAACACCAGTTTCGGCGCGTCGGCGCTGGTCGTGTCGAGGCCGTGCAGACCCAGGCGGGTCCACACCGGTGCCAGCGAGGTGAAGATCTTCGTGCCGGTGAACGCGTAGCCGCCGTCCTGCCGGGGTACGGCCTGCGTGTCACTGCCGAACAGCACGAGGTCGTTGCCGCCCTCGCTGATGCCGAACGCGAACACCTCGCCGGCGACGGCGCCGTCCTGCACGAACTCCAGGCCGGTCAGTCCGCGGTCTCTGAAGACCTTCGCCACGCCGGTCCAGACGAGGTGCATGTTGATCGCAAGGGCCGTCGCAGGGGCTGCTGTCGCGAGGCGCTGCTGCAGCAGCGCCGCCTGCTCCAGGCCCAGCCCCGCGCCGCCGCGCTCGACGGGCACGAGGATCGACAGGTAGCCGGCAGTGCGCAACTCGTCGAGGTCGTCCTGCGGGAAGGTGTTCTCGCGGTCGTGTACACCGGCGCGCTCGCGGATGCGCTCGAGCAGGGCGTCGGGCAGGTAAGCAGAAGGGTCGAACGCGCTCATCCCTCCACAGTAGGGCCGGAGGATCAGGGATGGACGGTCGTGATCGGCTCGGTGTCGGGATGAGGCGAGGGGTCGCGGTCGCGCAGATCGGGGAAGAAACGCACGAACACCACCGAGACGAGCAACCCGACCGCAGCAAACAGGGCCGCTGCGAGGTAGGCGCCGGTGGGGCCGTTGAGATCGATGAGGATGCCGGCGATGGCCGACCCCAGTGCGGCCCCGATCAGCTGTCCGGTGCCCGCCCACCCGAAGGCCTCGGCCGTCTCGCTGAACTTCACGCTCGCCGTGGTGATCGCGAAGAGAACGGCAAGGGCGGGGGCGACGCCCAGTCCGGCCAGCAGCAGTGTGCCGCCGAGCCAGAAGACGTTCAGCGACACCATCGTCAGGCACAGGCCGACGGTCACGATGAGCAGGCGGCGTGCCATCGCCCACGGGCCGATCGGGATGTGCCCGAAGGCCAGTCCGCCGACCAGGCTTCCCACCGAGAAGACGGCCAGCACCAGCCCTGCCTCCAGGCCGTCGTGGCCGAAGGTCGCGACGACACCGACCTCGACAGCGGATGCTGCTCCGATCAGCAGGAACCCGATCGCGGTGGCGAGCATCACCGGTGGCTTCAGCACCACCCGACCGAACGCACGGCGGCTGCGTGGGATGCGCACCCGACCCACCTCGGGGGAGAAGATGAACCAGGCGCCGCCGAACAGCAGGATCGTGGCGACCAGCAGTAGCCCCTCGACCGTGCCGACCTGGGTGGAGACCACGGTGATCACCACGGGGGCGACGATCCAGATGATCTCCTGCAGTGAGGCGTCGAGCGAGAACAGCGGGGTGAGCTGCCCGGAGTTGACCAGCTTCGGGTAGATCGTGCGCACGGCCGCCTGCACCGGTGGCGTGGACAGGCCCGCGAGCAGGGCGAGTGCCATGTAGCCGGGAACATTCAGCGGCAGCAGTGCGAGACAGAGCAAGGCGACGACGCAGACCAGTGCGGTGAGCGTGAGCACCCGGCGCATTCCCCAGGCACCCATCCACCGGCTCGTGACCGGTCCGGCGACGGCCTGTCCGACCGATGCCGCCGCGAGGACGATGCCTGCCGCACCGTACGATCCGGTCTGCTGCTCGACATGCAGCAGGATCGCCAGACTCAGCATCCCGCTGGGGAAGCGCGCCACCAATTGCGCTGCGATCATGCGCGCCACTCCGGGCGTGCGAAGAAGGTCCCGGTATCCCGCCACGAATCTCGAGATTAGTGCCCGCGCGTGCGTGCGTGGGACGCGGCACACGGGCATCCGAAACGTGTCGCCGGGCGACACGCCCGCGACACGCCGGTGTGCACTCTCCACAGAAAATCGGATGTCGGTGACCGTCGCTAGCGTGCTGCCTGTGGATGGATCCGGACGGGGGTCGACAGACCCGCGGGAATCCGCGGTTCGCGACAGATTCGACGGGCTCTTGCCCTGTGGAAGAAAGCGTGGACAAGCTGTGTCGAGCCTGGGGAGAGCGGTGGAAAACTACACGGATGTAACTACTAGTCCTTGTGGTCGCACCTAATGTCGGCACCCATATGTAGTATTGATACTCCCGGCGGGGGGTCTGTCGGAAACATCGGATTAGAGGGGAAATCAGTCGTCATCATGTCGATCACGGTCTACACCAAGCCTTCCTGCGTTCAGTGCAACGCCACCTACCGCGCCCTCGACGCCAAGGGCATCGAATACGAGATCCACGACCTCTCCGAAGACGCCAATGCGCTCGAGCAGGTCAAGGCTCTCGGATACATGTCGGCACCCGTCGTCGTGACTGACGAGGGTCACTGGTCGGGGTTCCGTCCCGACAAGATCGACGAGCTCGCAGCGCGCCTGTCCTGACCTGGCGACAGGCGCAAACACCAAAGGGAGTGGATCATGAGCGCGGTCGCCACCGAGGTGCCGTTGCTGGTGTATTTCTCGAGCGTCTCGGGTAACACCGCGCGGTTCATCGAGAAACTCGACCTGCCCGCTCGCCGCATCCCGTTGCTTCGCACCGACGAACCGCTGGTCATCGACGAGCCGTTCGTGCTGGTCACCCCCACGTACGGAGGTGGGCAGGGGCGCGGCGTCGAGAAGGGCGCCGTGCCCAAGCAGGTCATCCGGTTCCTCAACGACGAGCGCAACCGGCGCAACATCCGCGGAGTGATCTCGGCGGGAAACACGAACTTCGGCGACGCGTTCTGCCTCGCCGGTGAAGTCATCAGCCGCAAGTGCAACGTGCCGCACTTGTATCGGTTCGAGGTATTCGGCACGCAGGACGACGTCGATCGCGTGAGCGACGGATTGGAACGATGGTGGAAGCTACAGTGACAGACGCAGTCGAGTTCAAGATGAACCCCGCCTTCGAAGGGCTCGACTACCACGCCCTCAACGCGATGCTGAACCTGTACGACGCGAACGGCAAGATCCAGTTCGATGCCGACAAGCGCGCGGCCCGCGAGTACTTCCTGCAGCACGTCAACCAGAACACGGTCTTCTTCCACTCGCTCAAGGAGCGCCTGGACTACCTCGTAGAGAAGCAGTACTACGAAGGTGCGGTCATCGACCAGTACTCCTTCGAGTTCATCCAGAAGCTCAACGACTTCGCGTACTCGAAGAAGTTCCGCTTCGAGACCTTCCTCGGCGCGTTCAAGTACTACACCAGCTACACGCTGAAGACGTTCGACGGCAAGCGCTACCTCGAGCGCTTCGAGGACCGCGTCGTCATGACGGCTCTCGCCCTCGCCGAGGGCGACGAGCAGGTTGCGATCGAGCTCGTCGACGAGATCATCTCGGGCCGCTTCCAGCCGGCCACTCCCACCTTCCTCAACGCCGGCAAGGCACAGCGCGGCGAACTCGTCAGCTGCTTCCTGCTGCGCATCGAAGACAACATGGAGTCGATCGCCCGCGGCATCAACTCGTCGCTGCAGCTCAGCAAGCGCGGTGGTGGGGTCGCTCTGCTGCTGAGCAACATCCGCGAGTCGGGTGCGCCGATCAAGCAGATCGAGAACCAGTCCTCGGGAATCATCCCCGTCATGAAGCTGCTCGAAGACAGCTTCAGTTACGCCAACCAGCTGGGCGCGCGTCAGGGCGCCGGTGCGGTTTACCTGCACGCGCACCACCCCGACATCATGCGCTTCCTCGACACCAAGCGTGAGAACGCCGACGAGAAGATCCGCATCAAGACGCTGTCGCTGGGCGTCGTCGTTCCCGACATCACCTTCGAGCTCGCCAAGAAGGGCGAGGACATGTACCTGTTCTCGCCGTACGACGTCGAGAAGGTCTACGGGGTGCCGTTCGGTGACATCTCGGTGACCGAGAAGTACCACGAGATGGTCGACGACGCGCGCATCAAGAAGACGAAGATCAACGCGCGCGAGTTCTTCCAGACGCTCGCCGAGATCCAGTTCGAGTCGGGCTACCCGTACATCATGTTCGAAGACACGGTGAACAAGGCCAACCCGATCAAGGGTCGGATCAACATGTCGAACCTGTGCAGCGAGATCCTGCAGGTGAACACCCCGACGACGTACAACACCGACCTGTCGTACGACCAGATCGGCAAGGACATCTCGTGCAACCTCGGTTCGATGAACATCGCGCTGTCGATGGATGCCGGTGACCTCGGCAAGACCGTCGAGGCCGCGATCCGCGCGCTGACCGCGGTCAGCACCCAGAGCCACATCAGCTCGGTGCGGTCGATCGAAGACGGCAACGACCGTTCGCACGCGATCGGCCTCGGGCAGATGAACCTGCACGGGTACCTGGCTCGCGAGCGGGTGTTCTACGGCTCTGATGAGGGCATCGACTTCACGAACATCTACTTCTACACGGTGCTGTATCACGCGCTGAAGGCCTCGAACAAGCTCGCCATCGAGCGCGGCGAGACCTTCGAGGGCTTCGCCGACTCGACCTACGCGTCGGGCGAGTTCTTCGACAAGTACACCGACCAGGTCTGGGCTCCCGAGACCGAGAAGGTCAAGGAGCTCTTCGCCGGTCACCGCATCCCGACGCAGCAGGACTGGGTCGAGCTGAAGGAGAGCGTGCAGCAGCACGGCATCTTCAACCAGAATCTGCAGGCCGTGCCGCCGACCGGTTCGATCTCGTACATCAACAACTCGACGTCGTCGATCCACCCGATCGCGTCGAAGGTGGAGATTCGCAAGGAAGGCAAGCTCGGTCGTGTGTACTACCCGGCGCCGTTCATGACGAACGACAACCTGGAGTACTACGAGGATGCCTACGAGATCGGGTACGAGAAGGTCATCGACACGTACGCCGCGGCGACGCAGCACGTCGACCAGGGCCTCTCGCTGACGCTGTTCTTCAAGGACACCGCGACCACCCGTGACATCAACAAGGCGCAGATCTACGCATGGCGCAAGGGTATCAAGACGATCTACTACATCCGTCTGCGTCAGCTGGCGCTTGAGGGCACCGACATGACGGAGTGCGTCAGCTGCATGCTGTGACGCGCTGACCAGGGACTTTTTCAGAATAGGAATGGCAAGATGACTCCCTCTCCGAAGCTCACGCTGGTCGACCACGTGCAGGCGATCAACTGGAACCGCATCGAGGACGAAAAGGACCTCGAGGTCTGGAACCGTCTGACGGGCAACTTCTGGTTGCCCGAGAAGGTGCCGCTGTCGAACGACGTGCAGTCGTGGAACACGCTCACCGAGCAAGAGCAGCTGATGACCATGCGCGTGTTCACCGGCTTGACGCTGCTCGACACCATTCAGGGCACGGTGGGCGCGGTCTCGCTGATCCCCGACGCGCTGACCCCGCACGAGGAGGCGGTGTACACCAACATCGCCTTCATGGAGTCGGTGCACGCCAAGAGCTACTCGTCGATCTTCTCGACCCTCGCGTCGACGAAGGAGATCGATGAGGCGTTCCGCTGGTCGGTCGAGAACCAGAACCTGCAGAAGAAGGCGCAGATCATCGTCGACTACTACCGTGGCGATGACCCGCTCAAGCGCAAGGTCGCTTCGACCCTGCTGGAGTCGTTCCTGTTCTACTCGGGCTTCTATCTGCCGATCTACTGGTCGTCGAAGGCGAAGCTGACCAACACCGCCGACCTGATCCGGTTGATCATCCGCGACGAGGCCGTGCACGGCTACTACATCGGCTACAAGTACCAGCGTGGGCTCGAGACCGAGACGCCCGAGCGTCGTGAAGAGCTCAAGGACTACACGTTCTCGCTGCTGTACGAGCTGTACGAGAACGAGGTGCAGTACACGCAAGACCTGTACGACGGTGTCGGGCTGACCGAGGACGTCAAGAAGTTCTTGCACTACAACGCCAACAAGGCGCTGATGAACCTGGGCTACGAGGCGATGTTCCCCTCGACCGTCACGAACGTGAACCCGGCGATCCTCTCGGCGCTGTCGCCCAACTCAGACGAGAACCACGACTTCTTCTCGGGGTCGGGCTCGTCGTACGTCATCGGCAAGGCCGAGGCCACCGAAGACGACGACTGGGACTTCTGAGTCGGTGTGCGGCTTCACGCATTGTGGCGCCGCACCACGTTGAAGTTGGCACACGTCTTAGGATGTGGCACTGATTCCGCAGTTGGCGTAAGAAACCATTGAGAGATAGGGGTGCGAAGCCTATGGCTAACGTTCCGCACCCCACTCCCAGGGATCTCACCAGTTCATGGCCGGACGTCCCGTCCACGGACCCCGCCGGCGAAGCCGCACGCACGTTCGTCGTCAATCTGCGCGCTGCTATGGGTGAGAAGAGCATTCGACGTGTGGCCGCAGATGCGGGTATCGATGAGGGGACCGTTCGTCGGTGAGGCCTATCCACTACGGGCTGTGGTGCAGCCAGGTCCCCGCCCCCAAGTAAACCGATCTGACGTCACCCATCGGTAGGTCGCCCCGGCCCCCGGCGTACGGGGCTGAGGCCGGGAGCGGCTGCGTGCTACAGAGATTGCGTCAAGCCGATGTGGGAAGTTCCGCGTGTTTGCGGGGATCTGCTCCATAAGGCGCAGTCTCACCGGGAACTCTTCGGTGGGTTTTGGACATACCTAAGCGAATCCAATTCCTATCGGAGGAGCTTCCTATGTTCTGGCGTGCCTTATCCGCCTCCGCAGCGCTCGTGCTGGCCCTAGTAGTAGTCCCCGTCCCGGCGTTCGCGCCGACGTCATCCGTCGAAGATCCCGTGGCCTGCACCGTCGGTGGCATTCCCGTGCCCGAAGGTGACCCCGCCCCCGATGACATCCCGCGGTCGTCTCCTGCTTCGAGACTGTCGAGGAGGCCGAACAGTTCATCGCAGACGGAGCCCCGGGTGACGTGGAGCGGCTTCAGTCGACTGTTCGGCAGTCCATAGCGGCGGCTGCGACGGTGACCATCGGCAAGGTGTGGTCGGGAACGTCCCGCACCGGTTCAGTTCTCATCCCGAACGCAGCGGCAGCACCACCGGGACCATCCTCGCGTCCTGGACCTACGACACCCTCGCGAAGGGCATGCTCACCTCGTCGTCACGCTTCGTCGACGGGAAGGAGTACAAGACCCAGACCACCGGCTATGACAACGGATACCGCCCCACCGGCGCTAAGACTCTGATCCCGGCCGGAGCTCCCGCGTTCGCGGGGACGACCTACTCGACGAATACGTACTACAACCCGGATGGCACTGTCTCCGCGATGGTGCTTCCGGCGGCGGGAGGACTGCCCGCTGAGGAGCTGTACCCGTTGTACGACTCGCTAGGGCGGCAGTCTGCCCTCTCGGGCGCTGCGGGATACGCCAGCTCGATCACCTATACGGCGAGCGGTCAAGTGAGTCAGATCATTCGCTCGGGAACGGTCTGGAGCGCGCTCACGCTCTCCTACGACACCGGCACCCGGGACCTCAAGTCGCTCGACGAAACCACTCGCCGAAACGGCACGACTTTTACGCAGGAAGCCCTGCGCGAGTACACCCGCAACACCGCAGGTGTCGTCACCAAGGCCACCACGACCGGGGCCGCTCACACAGCCGACGTGCAGTGCTACACCTACGGGCCGCTGCAGGCAATGACCGCAGCATGGTCCTCGGCCACCAGCGACTGCGCCGACGGCCCATCAGGTGCCTTGGGCGGACCTGCACCGTACTCCGCGAAGTACACGGTCGATCCGGACACAGGGAATCGAACGAGCAGCACCGTGAAGATCGGGGCCAACGGGACGCCCACGACCTCGACATACAGCTATCCGGCAGCCGGTGCCGCCCGGCCGCACGCCGTCACCGAGGTCAAGGCCACGACCGGAGCAACGACGGTCACGAACCCGTATCAATACGACGATTCCGGTTCGATGACCAAGCGTGCGGGGCAGACCCTCACCTACGACGAATCTGGCCGCGTCAGCTCAATCGCTGACGGCACCACAACCGAAAAGAGCATCTACACCGCCGACGGTCAGCTGCTCCTGCGGTGGGGTGGGTCTGACGGGGCATCGCTGTTCCTCGGTAATACTGTGCTGCGGACGGTAGGCACGACAACGACAGGCGTCCGGTCGTATCAGGCTGCCGGGATCACCGTCGCGGAACGCACCTCAGGGACCGGTGGTGGTCTGTGGTGGCTTTCCCCCGACCCCGTGGGGACGGTCGGTCTGCAGATCAACGCGGCCACAGGCACGGTAACCAGGCGGTGGATGGATCCGTACGGAGTGGCCCGAGGAGGATCGAACACCTGGTCGTCAAACTTCGGGTACCTCAATCAGCCGAAGTCTGCCACGGGTCTCACCCAGCTCGGTGCCCGCGCCTATGACGCGGCCCTTGGCAGGTTCGTCACGGTTGACCCGCTGCTCGACACATCCGACCCACGTCACTCCAACGCCTACGCCTACGCGTTCAACTCGCCCATCTCCTACTCGGATGCCAGCGGTCTGCGGCCCATCATCGATGCCCCGAATGGGAAGCAGTACACCCCGCAACAGATGAAGAATGCCAGCCAGGCGAACAAGCCGTGGACCCAGCCCGCAGGACGTGGACCGAAGGCAGCGCCGCCGGCGGCGGGGAACACCGCGAAGGCACAAGCCCCGTGGAGCATCACGAACTGGGACTCGAACTCGCCGATGTTCACCGAAGCGAACCCCTACGGGGACGGCGGGGCTGCGGCCGAGGCAATCGGAATCACGGCACTCGTGGCGGTGGGCGTCGTCTGCGTCATCGTCAGCGCCGGAGCGTGCATCGTCGCTGGCGTGGTCATAGGCGCCGGAACCGGTGCGGCACAGTACACAGTCACCACAGCACCAGAGGCACGCACTTTCGAAGATGGCGCGTACGCTGGCACGCTCGGGGGAGCTCTCGGCGGTGTAGGCGTCGGTGTCGGCCTCGGCGTCAACAGATTCCTAGGCGGCGTCGCAGCAAAACAGGCGGCCGCAAAGGCTGTGCCGGAGACTCTTAATTTCGGAAGCCGGGCAGCGGCGAGGGAGGGGCTACCTGGCGATCTGGCGGCTGTCGGGAACCGCTTCTTCCGTGGGGCAACCAGCAAGAGTCAGGACTTCCAAGCAATCGGACTCCCTGGAGGTGGGTATCGCCTCCAATTCTTCTCGCCAGCCAACAACCCGGGCTACGGGAAGGTTTACGTCCAACAGATTGATAGCGGCGGCAACATCATCAGTCGGTACAAAGATACCATCGGACCTGACGGCTTCATCGAAAGGAAGTTTGTCCAGTGAGGTACGCGAACACATCGCTAGCGGAGTTGCTTGCCGGGGTCATCAGAGGAGAACTCGGCTCGATGAGCGCTGTTATGTCCGCAAAGCACGAAGAACTTCTCTCAGCAGCTGATGCGCTGGGGGGGCCGCTCGTTGTACCTCGAACAGCTGCTGTCTCGGTCCTCCGTGCACTACGCAACGGTGTCTACGGGCCCGAATCAGTGCAGGCGTGGGCTTCGTTTGTAAGCGCCGGATTTGTCGCGAATCGTTCGCCCGGGCCAATTCGTCCCGTCGAGATCGACTTTGAGGACGCATGGGAGGACGCGATAGCGGAGGCGGTTTCGAGGCTTGACGAGATCGGGGACGTGGTCGACGGTGAGGTCACGAGTTGCGAGATTGATGACCTTCTCAAACTCTTGGGTGAGAGGCCATGAGGCGTCTTCTCGCAGCGCTGTTCGACCTCATCGCCGTCTGGATGGCGTCGGCGGCGGCGGGGAGTCCATTCCTTCGTCAGGCGAGCGGGTGGAGGCGTACACGGGCGGCGAGCCGCCCAACGGCCGTTCGGTGCACCCGCAGCGACCCTGGGTGGAGCGCTCACAGCGACAAGCGTCTCCGCGGGGTTCGGCCTTGCGGGAGGTGTCCTCGGGATTGCCACGGGCAAGGCCATCAGCGCGACGGCAAGTCACGTAGCTTCGTGGGCAATCTAGGTTGGATCTCTCGCACTTCAATGGACGGCGCCGTCCAGATCTTCCAGAAGGATGGCGCCAAGTACGTCCTTCGGAGCAAGAACTCCAGCGGCTCCAATGGATGGACCGCCGACTTCATGCCATCCGGCTCGACACGGCATATCCTCGAGATCCGATTGGGGTAGGTGCCGTGACCGATCCGCACGTCTATCCCGTGGACGACGAGTCCTTCTCGCAGGTGCTCGGCGTGCTCACGCACGCCGTGGACATCGATCTTCGCCTGCCAGACTGGCCATTCAAGATTCCGGTGGGGAACGCCGATCTGTGTCAGTTCAGCCTCGCTATCGAGGGGCCATTTGGCTCGGTATTGCAGGATCTCGTCGACGCTCATGGGGACACCAGTGCGAGCGTTGTGGTCTTCGACCCGACACCTGCCTACTACCGCGAGCACTACGGTTCGTACCCGGCCTTCACCCTGTCTGGTCGGACAATCGCACAGACCTTTTGGGAAGCCGTCACCTACGAACCGAGGGACGATCCCACTGGCTCGGTGGCGTATACGGCTAATGTCGTGGGTATCGCTGGAAGCTCTGGAGAGTGGGCTGTCTGGGCCGAGCGATCCTGGGACATCGCCATCGTTCTGTCGCGGCAGTCCAAGGGCAAATGGTTGTCAGCAGGCGTGGACTTCGTGTCGGTCGAAACGGCGCTTGCAGACTTCACCGAGCCGGACTTCAAGGTTCCGCTATCGGACCAGGAGCGCAGCACCTTCCTCGACAACATCCGAACTCGAGGGTTGCTGACGTGATTCGCTGCCTGTCGACGGTTGTTCTAGTTATGATCCGGCGACCGGGATGTGACGAATGTGCTCGACAATGCCGTGTTTGCCAACACAGGACACTGTGTCGCGAGCCGTGAGTACACGCGCGACTTGGCGGGCAACGTGACGAGCTCCTCGAGCGCACGATTGAAGCGCACCGGCACTTTAGCTGCGTTCTTCCGCAGGCCTCAGCAACAGACAGTTTATGGACCTGGGACGCTGTGCTGAGGATGTGGGACATCGCGAGAGGACGGCGGACAGTTGGATAGTTTCAAAAACTGTGCCAACTTCTGTGACGCAAGCGCCTAGATGGTGGCCGGCGTGACTTCAGCCAGGACTTGAGCCAACTGTGCGGTATCAGCGCCAAGTATGGTGACGCCGCACAGTTGTGTGCGGCGCCACGGAGCGTGGCGCCGCACACACAGAAGCTTGCCCGAGCAGATCGGCCTCGAAGAATGTTGCTGTGTGTCGCTCACGCTACTCCTCCAGCTTGAGCGGCGTGGGTGTCTGTCGCCGAGGAACGGTTGACATGCACCACTGAAGCTGATCAGCTGAGAAGGTCCGATCGCAAAAGGGCGAAAGTGGGGACCAGATGGGGAGCATCGAAGGCAAGACCATCGTCATCACAGGTGGTGGAAGCGGCATTGGGCGGGCCATCGCGAAGAGGTTCGCCGCAGATGGAGCCCTTGTTGTCGCCACCGATATCAACGACCAAGGACTGGCGGCGCTGGAAGGCATCGAAGGCATCCTCACTACCCACGCCGACGTCAGTTCCTGGGAGCAGGTCCGCGCGTCCGTCCAGTTCGCAGTTGACCGAACGGGCAAGCTCGACGTCTACGTCAACTGTGCCGGAATCGCGCTCAATACTCTTCTCGTAGACACTGACCCCGCGAAATTCGCGCTGCTTCAGTCCATCCACGTCAACGGCTGCTTCTATGGCATGAAGGCGTCCCTGGAGCACATGCGTCCCCAGGGGTCGGGGAACATTCTCAACGTGATCTCGCGAGTCGCCGAAACTGGGACACCGAACACCTCTGCCTACGGTGCGGCCAAGGCCGCGATGTGGGTACTCAACAGAGTTGCGGCGGCCGAAAACAAGGACGCGGGTATCTGCATCAATGCGCTCTTCCCGGGGATGTCTCTGACAGGGATGACCAAGGACGGCGCACTCGGGGATCCCTCGCATCTGGGCGCGCCCGACCAGGAGTACGACACCTTCAAGATGCTTGCGACTCTCGACCCTGGCGGGGACACCGGCGCGGTCTGGTCGCGCGGGCGGGTTTATCCGATGTTCGAGGGCAACGACCTTTCCGATCTGACCGGTGATCTGGCGGCAGGCCGGAGAGGCCGCGAGAAGTGAGTGGGTCCGGCGGTTTCTTGTGCGGGGGCCGGGACATTGATCTCTGCGGCCGGCCTTCTGGAACACAAGGGGGAACGCCGTGAACGACGGCAGATCGCACGAGAAAACTAGGGGAACGCTCTTCTACGACGACAGTCCCGAGGTAGGCGCGGACCGGGTCCCAATCGTGCTGTTGCCCGGGGGTAGCCTGAACTCGTCGTACCTCATCCCGCTCGCGAACCGCCTGGTTCAGGCCGGACATCGAGTGGTACGGATCGAAGCGCGCGGCACTCGGGCCGAGGGCGACGGTCGTGCCGTGACGATGCACACATTCGCGGATGAGGTGGCGGCGGTCATGGCGCGCCTCGAACTACCCCCGAGCTGGATCGCTGGACACGCTTTCGGCAATCGGGTGGCGCGGACGGTGGCGTTGGACTTTCCCGGCCGGGTTCACGGACTCATTTTGCTCGCCGCGGGTGGTACCGTCACCCCCTCAGCAGAGGCGCAGGAGGCGCTTCGGATTGCGTTCTCAGACGTCACCGACTCCGAAGCGGAAGCCGCCATGATCTACATGGTCGGTGACCCAGGCGATGCCGTCGCAGCGTGGCACGCTATCAAGGAGGCGCGCGATCCCGGGTTAGGCGCGGTCCAGCGGACTGCGAACCTTGCCACACCGCAGGAGGAATGGGCGCCGATCCGCCCCGGCGCCAAAGCGCTGATCATCCAGGGGACGCGAGACCAGATCGCTCCGCCCGCCAATGGAGAACAGCTGGCCGCCAGCAATCCTGGAAACACAAGGCTGCTGTCGATCGACGGGGCTGGGCATCTCTTCCCATTCCTGCAACCTGAGGAGACCGCCCGAAAGGTGCTGGACAGCATCTGACTTCCCGAGCAGTACTTCTGCTCTTCGAGCAGCGCGACGAGTGCGGCTCGCGCCAGAAGAGGTGCTTCTCACATGTCGAGTTGAGTCCTGCGTAGTGTTTAGCGCGCGGTGACCTGGCCCGTCGCTCCTGACGTACACGCGGTCACCGTGTGATTCTTCGATGAAACTCTCACATCCCACTCGAACCAGTAGCAACGGTCGAGCTCCACCCGCAGCGTTCTCACCGCCCGCGCCGCGGCGGCCTTCTCCTCCTCCGAGTGGCGACGCATCGTCGGCTGCCCATTCGCCAGCTCCTTCGGCGCAGTCTCCGCCTCGTCTCCGAGGTCAGGAGCCTTCAACAAACTCAGGGCGCTTCAAACCGCTCAGCCGCGAGGATCGGGCTGCTGAGAAGGAATGTCATGTGGTTTCGACGCGCGTGATCGTTTCGCCTCGTCTGCACGGTCCTGGGATGCGGGGGTCGCAACGTACGGATGCCAATGCTGACCGACGGCTTGCTCCCACCGCGCGCTGCGTTTCGATGCTTCCTCGGACGCGGCGATACCGCCGCTGTCACCGTCAGTTTGCTGTTCTTTCGCCCGTTCGTCTGCCTCTTCTTCGGGGCGCTTGTCTGCGTTCATCTCCTGACCGTACGCGCTCAACATATACACGCACACAGGAAGCGCGCCAGCAGGATGAACAGCAGAGAACGCACGTACCGAACTCGATCACCAGCGCAGCGCAGTCGTTGGGTGGCAAGCCCCGCTGAGATACGGATTCCTCAGTCCTCTCCAGGGGGTGGGGGGTCTGAACTTGGTCTATCGGATAGCACTCGCTAGGCGTAGCGTGAGCAACATGTGGACGGTGATTGTAGTGCTTCTCATCGCGTGGGCTGTGCTCGCGGTGGTGGGGTTCGCCTTCGAGGGGCTGTTCTGGCTCGGCGTGATCGGCCTGATCCTCGCGTTCGGGACGATCGTGTTCGGGCTTGTGCGTCGCAATCGCGCGCGAGGAGGGTGAGAGAGATGAGCGGTTCGTCCAGCGCCAACGAACCGGGGCCGCTTGGTGTGCAGCAGGTTCTGGTGGGATCATTACCGGCGTCGTTGATGACTTCGGCCGCGCCGGCCAGGTATACCGTCGAGGCGGTGTTCACCCGCAAGCTAGAGCGGGATGAAGTGGCCGCCATCGAGAGCGAGGACACGCGCCGGTTCCTCGAAGAGCAGGGGTTTCCCGGGGTGGCTCTGCACGTATCGGATCGCCGTCTTGAGATTCGCAACACGAACCTGGAGGAACTCAACTCGGGGTTGTCGCGGGTCATCGCGAACTACCTCGCAGAGGTCGCGGTGCTCTCCTCGGGTCTGAGGGCTACTGCTGCCGCCGAAGCGAAGACCCTGGCGCGTCGCGAGCTGAAGCGTGCGGCCGCCGTCGCGGCGCTCGCAGGCACCGTCGTGTTCGAACCTGGTCCTGTCCAGGCAAGACCGATCCAGGTTTGGGATAACGAGGGGGGAGCCTCCTCCACGTCATGACCGGGGGCTTCCGAAGGAAGGTCAATCATGGGCGGCGTACGGAGCACTACCCCCAGAGCGAAGGGCGGCGCGGCCACTGAGCCAAACCTCTTCACCCCACTCGCCTTGCAGATCCGCAACAGCGGCTTGATGCGTCGGCGCTATGGGTACTACTGGAGCAAGATCATCCTGCTCACGCTCGCATTGTTGGTTGCGCTGGTCGTCTTCGTCTGGGTCGGCGACACATGGTGGCAACTTTTCACCGCGGTCCTCCTGGCGTTCCTGTTCACTCAGACAGCATTTCTCGGACACGATGCCGCGCATCGGCAGATCTTCGTCTCTGGACGCTGGAACAACTGGATCAGTCTGATCCTGGGCGATCTGCTGGTTGGGATGAGCTACGGGTGGTGGCAGCACAAACACACCCGTCACCATGCGAACCCCAATAAGCTCGGCGCTGACCCCGACATCGAGCTACCCGTCATCGCGGTGACGACAGAGACCGCACAGCGTGAGTTCGGACGCGTCCTCACGTGGCTGAGGGCGCACCAGGGGATCCTGTTCTTCCCCATTCTGCTGTTCGAAGGTGTCTCGCTACATGCCTCCAGCGTGCGCCGGGTGCTCTCGCGGGGTCGCCTCGAACACCGCACCGTCGAGATCGTGTTCCTCTGTATCCGGCTGGTCGGCTTCATCACGCTCGTGTTCCTGGTGCTCTCTCCCGGTATCGCTGCGGCTTTCCTCGCCGTGCAACTTGGCGTGTTCGGATTCCATATGGGGATCGCCTTTGCTCCCAACCACAAGGGCATGCCGATCGTCCCGCGAAACATGAAGCTCGACTTCTTGCGTCGGCAGGTGATGATGAGCCGGAGCATCCGGGGGACCCGCGTGCTCGATTTCCTCATGGGCGGCTTGAACTACCAGATTGAGCACCACCTCTTTCCTTCGATGCCGCGCCCTCAGTTGAGAAGGGCCGCACCGGTGATCGCCGAGTACTGCCGCCGAGTGGGCGTGCCGTACACACAGACCGGGCTTTTCGCCGCCTACGCCATCGTCATCCGCTACATCAACAAGGTCGGATTGGGCGAGCGCGACGTCTTCACCTGTCCTCTTGTCGAGCAACGCAACTACATTGGTGCCACCTGATCTGGTGCCCCGCGCCCTCTCCGTTGGGAAAGAGCGGTACGTCGCACCGACCTAGTCGGTGCGGTCGTGCCCGTTGCTGTCTTGGGTGACGATGACTCGGTCGTCTCGTACCACCCGGTTGAGGAACGCGCTGACGACCCGCATGAACTCGTTCCGCTCCTCCCAGTGGGGCATGTGGCTCGACTGGTCGAACCGCACCCATTCGGCGTGCGGGATGAGCTCGACGAACGGGCGCACGACAGCATCCGTCGCCTCGTCGTACGCGCCGTTGATGACGAGGGTGGGCACGTCGATGCGATCGAGGCGGTCGATCACCGACCACTCGCGGAGCGAGCCGATGACCATGAACTCGCTCGGGCCGTTCATCGCGTGATACACCGTCGGATCCTCGGCCAGCAGATCGAATGTGCGCTGCACCGGACCGGGCAGCGGAGAGATCCGGCACACGTGGTGCGCGTAGAACACATCGGATGCTGCGGCGTACTCCGCTGATGTGAAGTCGCCCGCCGCCTCGTGCCGGGCGATGACCTCGCCCGCCGAACCCGGGAGCGCATTGCGAAGCTCGACGGCTGCCGCACGCCATTGCGGCATCGACGCGGGGGAGTCGGCGATGATCAGGCGCCGCAGTCCGCGCGGGCGCCGAACGGCATGCTCTGACCCCAGCATTCCGCCCCACGACTGCCCCAGCAGGTCGTACTCGGTGATGCCGAGGTGGCGCAGCAACAGCTCGAGCTCTTGCAAGAAGAGTTCAACGGTCCAGAAGTCACTCGGCGCATCGGGAAGATGCGTCGAGCGCCCGCTGCCCAGTTGGTCGTAGTACACGACGGTGCGCTGCCCGGCGAGGTCGTCGAGGCTCAGCAGGTAGTCGTGCGTGCAGCCCGGTCCGCCGTGCACGGCGAGCAACGGCACAGCCGAGCCGTCCGCATCGGGCGACCCGTCGGAGGGGCGGGCGACGCGGTAGTACGTGCTGCCGGCATGCCACGAGAAGCGTCCTTCGGTGATCTCGACGTCTGCGGCGGTATGAGTAGTCATGTCAGTTCCCTTCCCGGGCGTCGGAGAAGTCGTCGGCCCGGCGGACGCGGTCGAAGAACGCCTGTGCTTGGGGTGCGAGAGGTGCAAGGTCGTGCGCGGCACCGGCGACGATCTCGAACGTCGCCGGTACGCCGTGCTCGTGCCAGTTCTGTGCCAGGTGGCGGGCGCGGTCGACGCGCGTGCTGCCGGCGTCGTTGGCGCCGGCCCGCCAGCGGGGCTCATGCTCGCCGACGTGGATGACGCCGGAGCCGTCGTCGTCTGCTCCGACCAAGACGTGCACCGGCAACGCCTGGAGCCGGGCGTGATCGCGCTCACGCCCGAACACCGTGGCGAAGTCGCCCACGCCCGGCCACCAGGCATGCTCGGAACCCAGCAGGGTCACGTTTCCGGGGGCCGCGAACGCCGCCGCCGACCAATCCGAGGGATGCACGAGGGCCAGCCGATGGGCGAACTGGGCGCCACCCGAGAACCCGAACAGCTCGAGCCGGTCGACGTCCAACAGCTCCCGTTCGATGAAGGCGTCGAGCGTCCACTGCAGAACGTCATCGAAGTGCGTGTCACCCGACCGCAGCTGCTTGTACCCGTTCGCGTCGCCCGCATCGGGCACGCCGGCGGGGAACAACGGTGCCAGCAGCGCAGTGCCGGTGCGCTCCGCCCAGTCGAGGAACTCCCGGCGCATGCCGACCGGATCGCGATCACTGCCATGGATGAGCACCGCAACCGCCCCACAGGGCGACTCCGGCACGGCGCTCCACCAGCTGAACCGCGGGTCCTTCACGAGTGCGGTACCGGTTCCGAACCTCATCGCGTCACCTCACCGGTGCGCACCAGCGCATCAGCGATCGCGGCGGCATCCTCGACCGGGAGGCGTGACGTGGCGATGCGCACGTGCGGCGGGTTGGGGGCCGACCAGGACGACTCGCCGCGCAGTGCGACGACGCCCTGCAGTGCGAGTGCCTCGATCGTGCGCCCTTCGTCGTGCACCGGCACCCATGCGCAGAACCCGTCGTCGGAGTCGACATCGACACCTCGCGCGCGCAATGCCTCGGTGAAGGCGTCGAGACGCGCCCCGTACTCGGCGCGCGCGCGCTGCACCTGCTGTTCTGTGGCGCCGTCGCGCAGCATCCACAGCAGGGCCGACTGCAGAATACGCGAGGTCCACTGTCGGGTGAGACGGATCTCGGCGTGCGCGCGCTGGATGACCTCGTCGGGTCCGCCGATGACCGCCAGACGCAGGTCGGGACCGTACGACTTCTCGTACGAGCGGATGACGACCGTGTGCGCGGGGCGCAGCTCGGCCGTCGACCAGTATTCGCGGCGCGAGAGCGGCCCGAGGTCGTCGTATTCGATCACCAGGGGCTGGTGGCGTCCGCTCATGTGCGAGACGATGCGGTCGCGGTTCTCGCGCGTCATCGAACGCCCGGTCGGCGCCTGTGAACGCGGTTGCAGGAACACCGCGGCGGGCAGCGTCTGCAGCGCATCGCGCAGCGCACGCTCGTCGAGACCGTCGGGCCCGTACGGCACCGGCACGATGCTCAGCCCGAGATCGACCATCAGGCTGATCAGCTGCGGCTGCGTGGGCATCTCGACGACAACACGGTCACCCGGCACCGAGTGTGCGTGCAGCACTGCCCAGATCGCGTCGGCGCCACCGTTCGCCACGGCGAAGCGATGGGAGCGCACCGGCCACGTCGGGGCGATGGCCGTTTCGAGCTCGGGCAGGATCGGGGAGTCGTAGTACTCGTTGAGATTCGGTTGCTGCGCGGCCCCGATCAAGGCCTGATCCAGGGCCGGCAGCAGCGAGACATCCGGATGCAACAGGCGCAGATCGCGTGTGCCCGGCACCGTCGACATCAGCTCGAGTCGGCGCACCTGACCGCTCGCGCTCGTGACCCGCACTCCGGACTTGCCCGTACCGGCGATCAGACCGCGCCGCTTGAGCAGGCCCCAGGCCGCAGAGATCGTCGAGGGACTCACCCGCAGCTCGGCCGCGAGGTCGCGCACCGTGGGCAGGGCTTCGCCGGGGGCGATGACATCATCGCGGATGGACGTCGCGATCGACGATGCGATGCCGCGGGGCGTCACATCGGGGAAGACATCGCGCCGGGCCCAGGCCGGCATCGCACCGTTACCCGTCATGGCGGCGGACCCCGCTGACGAGCTCGGGCGGACGAGGAACCAGATCGAGGTCGAATCGACGCTGCGCGAGCAGCGGGAACGCCGTGCGGGCAGCATCCACCCGGGCGCGATCGAATTCGGTGACCAACAGCGTCTGCTCGACCCCGGCCGAGGCCATCGTCGTGCCGTCCGGCGCCACGATCATCGAGCATCCGATCCGAGTGCCGCCGGTCTGACCCGCCCCGATCACGAAGCAGGTCGACTCCAGGGCGCGCGCTGCGCAGAACGTGCTCCAGTGCGCCTCTTTCAAAGGCCCGCGCACCCACGACGTCGGTACGGCGAGAACGTCGGCCCCCTGCAGGGCCAGCGCGCGCGCCGTCTCGGGAAAGCGGATGTCGTAGCAGGTCATCACGCCGACGCCGAAGCCGCCGACGTCGATCACCGGGGGAGCATGCTCGCCCGGGCGGATCGCATCGGATTCGCGCATGCCGGCCGCGTCGTAGAGGTGGAGTTTTCGGTAGACCGCGCGGATGCCCGTGGCATCGACGACCACGACCGTGTTGAACGGGCGATCGCCGGCCGACTCGGTGATCCCGGCGATCACTGTCAGACCGCTGCCGTCGAGCGCCGCGATCAACGACTGCACGAACGGGCCGTCGAGCGGTTCGGCGACCGGTGTCTCGGCAGGGTCGTCCGTGCGGCTGGACGCCGACTCGGGCAGCACCAGCAGATCCAGTGCGGCCTTGCGTCCCGCGGCGATCCACTCACCGCACTGCACCGCGCATTCGGCGGGAGAGAGCGGGGAGTGCAGCTGGACGGCGCCGACCCGCAGACGCTCACCCATGGTTCGCCTCGTACAGGGCGCTCGCGCCGGTGATCGAACCGAGCGGAGTGCCCGCACGCACGGCATCGCGCAGACCCAGGATCACGGGATCGGCATCGAGCTCTTCGAGGGTTTGCAGGATCCGCTGCGCGTCCGTGCGCGGAATCACACAGACACCATCGGCGTCGCCGAAGACGACATCACCGGGCAGCACGGCGACACCGCCGGCGCTCACGGGGTCGTTGATGCGGCCCTCGAACCCGTGGAGTCGCGTCGTCAGCGGAGTCGCGCCGCGCGAGAACAGCGGGAAGCCGAGCTCGGCGATCTCGTCGACGTCGTTGGTGCGGCCGTTGCTGATCGCGGCGACGACGCCCGCATCGGCCGCGATGCCGGCGAGCGTACCGCCGAACGATGAGCGCGCGTCATCGCCGGATTGATCGATGACGAGCACGTCGCCCGGCTGCGCCAGGCCCAGGGCATGGTGCACGGCCGTGGAATCGGCATGGGGGATGCGCACGGTGAGCGCGCTTCCGACGAAAGACGACCGGATCGGGGCGATGGCGGTCAGTCCGCGCACGAAGCCGAGATCGGTCAGATGGCCGAGCGTCGCGGTCGACGACGCGCGCAGCCGGTCGACCAGCTGCTCGTCGAGGCGGGGTGCCATCGCTCCGGTACGGAAGAAACGTGCCCCGCGGGTCATGACTTGCTCCCGGGGGAACTGGGGGTACTGCGCATCACGGATGTCGTGCCTCTCTGCATGTCGACTTCGCCTGGAGGTGCTCGCGGGGAGCGTGATCCGTTCAGGGGAACTCGTCGGTATCGATCTGAGCGCCCAAGCTCAAGGGATCTGATGCTGACTGGTTCCCAGCATAGGAACGCCGTTTGTCGAATAACAAAGATTTATGTTCGTGAACAAAAGTTGCGAAAAGAAGCGCAGATCAAAGGGGTTTTCGCCGAGGGGGTCGGATGCTGTCGGTGCGCAGGCAGCGCCGATCTCGCGCGTTTCGTGTTTGACATGCACCGGGACGGTCTCCCTATGCTGAACCCGGCGCCCAAGCTCCTCACTCAGCTCATCGAGGAGCATCCATGTCCCCCCAATGGACCACCCCGCCATCAGGAGACCCGCACCGCGAACACACGGACGGGCAGACGGTTCTCGACGTCGTCGACCTCGCCGTCTCGTACGGCGACCGCGAGGTCGTGAGCGCCGTCGACTTCCGCCTTCGGGCTGGCGAAACCGTCGCCATCGTCGGCGAGTCCGGCTCGGGCAAGACGACCGTCATCAACGCCGTGCTCGGCCTGCTTCCGCGCAACGCCCGCACCTCGGGCAGCGTCGTCCTGCAGGGGCGCGAGATCCTCGGCGCCGACGAGAGCGAGATCCGTCCGCTGCGCGGCACCGCGCTCGCGTACGTTCCGCAGGACCCGATGTCGAACCTCAACCCCGTCATGCGCGTCGGCAACCAGGTGGCCGAAGCAGCCAGCGTGACCCGCGACGCCACAGCCGCCGTCTACCGCGAGCGCGCGATCGATGCGCTCGGCAGGGCCGGCCTCGATGACGCACGGGAACGCTACCGCCTCTATCCGCATCAGTTCTCGGGCGGCATGCGTCAGCGCGCGCTCATCGCAGCGGGGGTCGTCAACGCACCAACCGTGCTGATCGCCGACGAACCGACCTCGGCGCTCGACGTGACTGTGCAGCGGGTGATCCTCGACAACCTCGCCGAGCTCACCGCCGAGTCCGGCACCGCGGTGCTGCTGATCACGCACGATCTGGGGCTCGCCGCCGAACGGGCCGACCGCGTGATCGTGATGCACCACGGGCGCATCGTCGAGCAGGGGGCCTCGAGAGACGTGCTGTTCGCGCCGCAGGACGAGTACACGAAGGCACTCGTCGCCGCGGCTCCGTTCGCCGTGGCCAATCGCTTCGGCGACGGCGAACGGGCGTCCGCAGCGCCGCGCGGCAACGCGACTGCGCAGCCGTCAACGGACACGGCCCCGGCGCTCCGCGTCGACGGCCTGTCAAAGGTGTATCCGGCTCGCGGCTGGGGCAAGAACCGTCGCCCACCCTTCACCGCGGTCGAGGACGTGTCCTTCTCCATCCCCGCCGGTCGCACGCTCGCGATCGCCGGGGAATCAGGATCTGGCAAGAGCACCACTGCGCAGATGGTGCTGCAGCTGCTGCGCCCGACCAGCGGGTCCATCGTCTTTCAGGGACGTGACACCGCCTCGCTGTCGAAACGGCAGATGAAGGGTTTCCGTCGCGCGGTGCAGTCCATCTTCCAAGACCCGTACGCATCACTCGACCCGTTGTTCTCGATCGAACGCAGCCTGCGCGAGCCGCTCGACGCGTTCGCCATCGGAACGCCGGACGAACGCGATGCGCGCGTGCTGGAACTGCTCGACCTGGTGCAACTGCCCCGCACGGTGCGATACCGCACGGCCAGTGAGCTCTCGGGAGGGCAGCGCCAGCGCGTCGCGATCGCCCGCGCGCTCGCCCCGTCACCCGAACTCGTCGTGTGCGACGAACCCGTCTCGGCGCTCGACGTGTTGGTGCAGGCGCAGATCCTCGACGTGCTCACCGAGGCGCAGCGCGAACTCGGCGTCTCCTACCTGTTCATCTCGCACGACCTGAGCGTGATCGCCGAGATCTCCCACGACCTGCTCGTCATGCGCAGAGGAGCGGTCGTCGAGCACGGCGCCACTGCCGACGTTCTCGGTGATCCGCAGCATCCGTACACCCGAGAACTGATCGATGCGATCCCCGGACGCGCGCTGTTCCGCGACGCCGTCGGCGCGTAGCGCCATCCTCTCCCGCTTTTCCCTCACCCCTCACCACCACCCACCCGAAAGGACGAGCACACCCATGTCTCGACTCTTCTCCCTCCGACGAGGGGGCCTCATCGCCGCGGCCCTCTCGATCTCGCTGATCGCCACCGGATGCGCCCCGTCGCAGAGCTCCGCCGACGCCGCCGACGGCGACGCGGTGCTGCGCGTCGGCATCCAGAAGCCGACCAGCCTCATCCCCGGCAACAGCACCGGGCTGTTCGCCAACACTGTCGTCGGCGCGGTGTTCGACGGTCTCGTCGCCTTCGACCCGGTCTCGGGGCAGCCCCAGAACCTCGTGGCCGAGACGATCGAGTCCGACGACCAGCGAGTGTGGAAGATCACCCTCAAGGACGGTTGGACGTTCCACAACGGCGAAGCCGTCGACGCCGAAGCGTTCGCGCGAGGCTGGAACGCCGCCGTCGCGCCCGAGAACGCCTGGGTGCAGGCCAAGCAGTTCTCCAACATCGTGGGATACGACGCCGTCGCCCCCGCCGAAGGCGAGCCCACGGCGGAGGTGCTGGCGGGCGTCACTGTCGACGGCCCGCTGCAGCTGACCGTCGAGCTCGTCGAACCCGACAGCCAGTTCCCGTTCCTGCTCGCCAAGTCGTACTACTCGCCGATCCCGCAGGCAGCGCTCGATGACCCCGAGGGCTTCGCGAAGCAGCCGATCGGAAACGGCGCCTACCGGGTGACCGAGCCGTGGACCGGCGGCGCCGAGATCGTCACCGAGCGCTACGACGACTACGCCGGCGGCGACGTGCTCAACGGCGGCGTGGTGTTCCAGGTCTACACCGGCAACGACATCGCCTACACCGACTACGAAGCCGGTTCGGTCGACATCGTCTCGCTGAACCCGGCCGACATCCCGACCGCCGAGGCGTCCTACCCCGACCTCGTGCGCCGGGCCGCCGTCGACGACTGGCGCAACTACCTCAGCCTGCCGACCTACCTGCCGGGCTACGACGACCCGCAGATCAGGAAGGCACTGTCGCTGGCCATCGACCGCGACGCCATCATCACCTCGCTGCTCGACGGCGAGGCGCACGTCGCCACCGACGTCGACATCCCGGTCAGCGTCGGCTACCGCGACGACGCCTGCGGAGAGCTGTGCCAGTACGACCCCGAGCGCGCCAAGCAACTCTGGGACGAGGCCGGTGGCATCCCCGGAGAGCTGCGCATCGCCTCGGTGACCGGCACCGGTCGTGAGATCTGGGCAGAGGCCATCGCCCGACAGTGGAGCGACGTCTTCGGCGTCGAGGTCAAGCTCGATCAGGTCGCCTCCGAGAACACGTGGCCCGGCATCAAGAGCCGCGAGGTGCAGTCGCCCGTCACCCTGGGCGCACCGGCCGGTCACCCGTCGCCGATCGACACGCTCGGACCGTCCTACTCGTCGAGCGGAAGCGTGAACGGCTCGTTCTATCACAACGACGCATTCGACGCCCTGCTGCAGCAGGCGGCCGCTACCGGGGATCCCGATGAGCAGAAGGCGCTGTACAACGAGGCGAAGGACCTGGTCATCGCCGACATGCCCTCGATTCTGCTGTGGACCTACCCAAGCACGTACGTCGTCTCGGAACGCGCTCAGGCGTACGAGCCCGACGCCTTCAACAAGGGCGAGTTCTCGCAGGTCGCGGTGAACTGACCCCGTTGGGGCCCGCCGACGACCTCGGCGGGCCCCACCCGGCCCCGAAAGGGATCCTCCTCATGACGTACTTGTTCACCCGACTCCTGCAGGGAGTCGTGGTCTTCTTCGGCACCTCGCTGCTCGTCTTCCTCGCCGTGTTCGCACTGCCCGGCGACCCCCTCGGAGCGCTGGCGGGAGACGCCGAGCTCAGCGAGACGGTCGTGCGCAACCTCGAGGCGCGCTACCACCTCGACCAACCGGTGCTCGTGCAGTACTGGTACTACATCACCGGGCTGCTGCAGGGAGACTTTGGCACCACCGTCACCGGCGAGAACGTCAGCGACATCTTCGCCCACGCCTGGCCCGTGACCATCCAGCTCGCCCTCACCGCATGGGTTCTCGAGCTGATCATCGGCGTGACGCTCGGCATCGTGGCCGCGCTGCGACCCGGCGGCATCGCCGACCGCATGGCGACGTCGGTGGCGATCCTCGCGCTCGCCATCCCCACCTTCGTGCTGGCCTTCTTCCTGCAGCAATGGTTTGGCCTGTCACTGGGATGGTTCCCCGTTGCCGGCGTCTCGGCGGGCTGGCCCCTGGCCTACCTCCTGCCCGCGTTCTGCATCGCCATGCTCGGCGTTGGTCCGATCGCGCGGCTCATGCGCACCAGCCTGCTCGAGACCGTCTCGGCCGACTACGTGCGCACCGCGAAGGCGCGGGGCATCAGCCCGCTGCGACTCAGCGGCCGCCACGTGTTCCGCAACGCCCTGGTGCCCGTCGTCACCTATCTGGGAGTCGACCTGGGGGCACTGCTGGGCGGCGCGGTCGTGGTCGAGGGCATCTTCAACCTGCCCGGGATCGGCCGCGCCCTCTTCACCGCGATCAACACCCAGCAGGGTTCGGTCGTGGTCGGCATCGTCACCGCGGGCGTGCTCGTCGTGCTCGTGATGAACATCCTCGTCGACATCGCTCACAAACTCCTCGACCCCAGGATCGCGCCATGACACTCACCACCTCTCCCGACTCCACGGCCGTGATCGCGCTGGCCGAGACCCGGCCGACCATCTGGCACAAGCTGCGCCGCAACCCCGAGTTCTGGATCGGCGGAGTGCTCGTGGCCGCGTTCGTCGTGATGGCCGTGTGGCCGGCGGCGATCGCCGGACTCTTCGGCAACGGTGACCCTGCGGCCTGCGATCTGAGCAACTCCCGCGTCGGTCCGGGCGCCGAGCCCGGGCATCCACTCGGCTTCTCGGTACAGGGCTGCGACCTGTTCACGACCGTGGTTTACGGCGCCCGCAACTCGGTGATCGTCGGCACCGTCGTCACCCTCGGCACGTCATTGATCGCGGTCGTTCTCGGGGTGCTCGCCGGATACTACGGCGGCTGGCTCGACGCCCTGCTCTCGCGTCTGTCCGAAGTGGTCATCTCGGTACCACTGCTGCTGGGAGCCGTACTGGTGCTCAACTCGGTCGAGGTGCGCAGTGTGTGGATGGTCTCGCTCGTGCTCATCCTGTTCTCGTGGCCGACAGCGATGCGCGTCATGCGCACCTCGACGATCTCGGTCGCCGGCCGTGGCTTCGTCACGTCGGCGAAATCACTCGGCCTGCCCACATGGAAGATCTTGGGCACGCACGTCGTGCCCAACACGATCGGTCCGGTGATCGTGCTGGGCACCCTGCAGGTCGGCGCCGTGATCGCCACGGAGGCCACCCTGACCTACCTCGGCATCGGACTGCAGGCGCCGGCGTTCTCGTGGGGGCTGCAGCTCTCTCAGGCCGAGCCGTACTTCGCCTCGGCACCGCACCTGCTCTACGTTCCCGCGGTCGCGCTGACGCTGTGCGTGGCAGGGTTCGTGCTGCTGGGCGAGTCGATCAGGCAGGCCGGGTTCCAGACGACGCACGGCGCAGCCTGAGGCGGCCGCGCACCGTCTGGACCCCGTCGGGGATCAGACGGTGCGCATCGCCGGGTCGGGCAGGTAGACCTCGCCGCCCGCGGCGAGGAACTCCTGACTCTTGGCCTGCATCCCGGCGATCGCGGCCTGCGCCTCGGCGCTGCCGTACGTGTCGCGGATATCTTGCGAGATGCGCATCGAGCAGAACTTGGGTCCGCACATCGAGCAGAAGTGCGCGGTCTTGGCCGGCTCGGCCGGCAGGGTCTCATCGTGGAACTCCTGCGCCGTGACCGGGTCGAGGCCGAGCGCGAACTGGTCGTTCCAACGGAATTCGAATCGGGCCTTCGACAAGGCATCATCGCGTTCGGTCGCCCCCGGATGTCCCTTGGCGAGGTCGGCGGTGTGCGCGGCGATCTTGTACGTGATCACGCCGGTCTTGACGTCATCGCGGTTGGGCAGCCCGAGGTGCTCCTTCGGTGTGACGTAGCAGAGCATCGCCGTGCCGTAGCGGGCGATCTCGGCTGCGCCGATCGCCGAGGTGATGTGGTCGTAGCCGGGGGCGATATCGGTGGCCAGCGGCCCGAGAGTGTAGAACGGCGCGCCGTGGCACAGCTCCTGCTGGCGTTCGACGTTCTCGCGGATCTTGTGCAGCGGCACGTGCCCCGGCCCCTCGACCATGACCTGCACGTCGTACTCCCAGGCCCGCTGCGTGAGCTCGGCCAACGTGTCGAGCTCGGCGAACTGCGCGGCGTCGTTGGCGTCGGCGATCGAGCCGGGGCGCAGGCCGTCGCCGAGCGAGAAGGCCACGTCGTAGGCCGCGAAGATCTCGCACAGCTCGTCGAAATGGGTGTACAGGAAGTTCTCCTGGTGATGGGCGAGGCACCAGCCGGCCATGATCGATCCGCCGCGCGAGACGATGCCGGTGACGCGCTCGGCAGTCATCGGCACGTAGCGCAGCAGCACGCCGGCGTGGAGGGTCATGTAGTCGACGCCCTGCTCGCACTGCTCGATCACGGTGTCGCGGTAGATCTCCCAGGTGAGGGCGTTCGCGTCACCGTCCACCTTCTCAAGGGCCTGGTAGATCGGCACGGTGCCGATGGGGATCGGCGAGTTGCGGATGATCCACTCCCGCGTGGTGTGGATGTCGTTGCCCGTCGACAGATCCATGAGCGTGTCGGCGCCCCACTTCGCGGCCCACTCGAGCTTCGCGACCTCTTCGCTGATCGAGCTGGTCACGGCGGAGTTGCCGATGTTCGCGTTGACCTTGACCAGGAACGCCTTGCCGACGATCATCGGCTCGGATTCGGGGTGGTTGACGTTGTTGGGAATGATCGCGCGGCCCGCGGCGATCTCGCTGCGCACCAGCTCGACGTCGCACTGTTCGCGCAGCGCGACGAACCGCATCTCGGGGGTGATGATGCCCCGGCGGGCGTAGTGCATCTGCGTCACGCGGTGGCCGGCCTTGGCGCGGACCGGTACCGGTGTGCGCCCCCGCCATTGCTGCGAGGGCGCGCCTCGTCGCACGGCTGAGCGGCCGTCGTCTTCGAGGCGGTGGCCGCGAGCGGCGTACGTCTCGGTGTCGCCGCGCTCGGCGATCCATGCGGACCGCCACGGTGCGAGCCCCTCCTCGGGGATGCTGCCGGGACCCATCGTGCGGTACACCTGCAGGGGCGCGTTGGCCGAGCCGTCAGGGGAATCGGCCTGCTGGATCTCGGTGATCGGCACGCGGATCCCGTGGCTCGCGTCTTCGAGCCACGCGAGCCGGTGGGCGGGATGCTGCTCACGCGACTGCGGCGTCGCCGATGTCGAGGCGGCGGATGCCGAGGATGGGACTTCGGATTTCGGGGTGCGTGCAACCACGGAACTCTCTCACTTCCTACGCCGGTATCAACCGGATCAGGTTCGACGGTCTCAAGCGCGTCAGCTTGATCTCAGCCCTTCTCGGGGCACCCGTGTGGACAGTCCATGTGTACTACGGACGACGAAGGTGGGGCAAATCCGGGTCGGCCACTCAGGTCGCGAGACGGCAGCCGGTGAGGATGACCGACAGATATGGTCCGTGCACGACGGCGGCCATCAGGGCGAACGCGGCGGTCGCCGCGCCGAGCGCGATCGCGGGAACCAGCGACGCGCCGATGCGCGCGGGGGAGACCAGGTGCCCGATGCGATCGGGCCCTGCGGCATGCAGCACGACCCGATGGGGCGTCGGAGCGTGAGCGCCGTCCGTGCCGCCGAGCTTGAGCAGCGCGCTGGCGAGGGCCGGGGTGCCCGCTCGGCGCGAAGCGGCCCGGTCGGCGGCGATCTCGAGGTACAGCGGCACGGCATTGCGGATCGCGGACATCAGCGGGAGCCGGTGCAGAGGAGCGATCACGGCCTCGAGCACGCCGAGTGCGAGGTGATGGCGTCCGTGCACATGCTCGCGCTCGTGAGCGATCACCGCGGCGAGCTCATCGGGGTGCAGGACCTCGACAAGCCCGCGGGAGAGGACGATGCCGCCGTGTCGGTGCGGCAGTGAGAACGCGGTCGGACGCAGGTCGCGCGTGAGCATCACGCGGTGGCCGCCGACGATGCGAGAGTCGGCGCGAGCGGCGATATCGCGCGCGGTGGCCCGTGTCGCGCGGAGTCGGCGCACCCCGCGGAAGATCGCCGTCGCCACCAGAACCAGCGCCCCCGCGACAGGAAGCGCGATGAGCAGCGCGACGGGGACCACGGTGTCGACGAGGTCGACCGCGGGGAAGGGCGACGAGGCGTCCAGGCACCGTTGGCACACGCCGGCCAAGCCGCTCGGCAGCATGGTGGGGCCGCTGAGCACCCATGCGAGCAGCAGGCTGAGTGCGGCGGCCGCCACCAGCCAGAGTGCGCCCACCGCCAGCAGCAGCGTGACGGCGGCACGTGGCGCGCGCATGAGCGCCGGTGCCGCCGCGCGGATCACGACCGGTCCCGCGACGGCGGTGGTCAGCAGCGCGACCGCCAGCACGGCCGGTACGAGCAGCGCTGTCATCGGTCGGGTTCTCTGCGTGCGAGGTAGTCGCGCAGCAGATCGCGTTCGCGTTCGTCGATCGCGTCGAAGAAGTGCAGGATCGCGGCGTCCCTGTCGTGGCTGGTGTCGAGCGCCTGCTCCATGAGCCGTGCAGCATGCAGCTCGCGCGTGCACCGGGCCGTGTACGTCACGGCGCGCGCTCGCCGCTCGGGGACCACCAGTTGCTTGCGCTCGAGGTTGCCCAGCACGGTGGCGATGGTCGTGTAGGCATGCTTGGCGCCGAGCCGTGTGATCACCTCGCGGATCGACAGCGGGCCGTCATCCCAGAGCGCGTCCATCACCTGCTGCTCCAACGCGCCGAGCCGCAACGGCCCACACGGCTGCGCCGCCGACTGCTCCGGGCTCATGCCGTCACCGCTTGTGCGCGCGGGGCGGGGAGCGGGCAGGCGACCTGGCCGCGCAGTCGCCAGACGGCGGCGACGGTGGAGAGGATCAGGGCGGCCGCGGCCAGCAGGGGCTGCGCGGGAGCGAACCACGTGAGCGCACCGGTGTAGCCCAGGGCGATCAGGGCGATCTTGTTGCAGACGGGACAGCCGACGGCGAACCAGGCGAGCATGCCGCCGGCGACCGCGAATCTGCCGGTGCGGCGTTCCTCGCGCGATGAAGCGGCGCTGCCGGAACCCTCGTGCGATGAGTCGGGGGTGAGTGCTGCGACGTCGGGCGCCGAACGCTGCGGTTGGGCGTAGGTGCCGATCAGCAGGCCGGTCACGGCCGAGGTGATCAGCCAGACCGGATAGTTCCACCAGACGGGTGGGATCTCGCGCGTGAACAGTCCGTTGGGGATGAGCACGGTGGCCACTCCGAGCACGATCGCGACCGCGACCGCCGACGCCGTCGCGATCAGGATCTGCCGCGTGCTCCACGACCTCAGTGCCTGCCAGGCGAGGACGAGCGATTCTCGCAGTGCGGCGATTCGCCGACGGTTCCGGTGCATGTCCCTACTATGCCCGATAGGTTACTATCCTGCATAGTCGACTATGCAGGATAGTTGATGAGAGGAAGGGTGGCCGATGGGCGGGCATACGCAGAGAGCACAACGGTCGGCACGAGGTATCCGCAGCTGGATCGCACCGGTGGGGATCCTGCTCATCGCTGGACTCCTGATCGTGCTGGTGATCCTGCAGATGCGACCGGACGCGCCGTCGGATGCCGGTGAACCGGCCACCGACGGCATCACGGTGGTGCCGGACGGGCTGCCCGACCTTACGCAGTTCGAGTACCGCGACGCCGACGACGTGCAGGCCGCCGGCCCGGTCGACGCCCCGGTCGGCCTCGTGGTGTATTCCGATTACCAGTGCCCGTTCTGCGCGAAGTGGGCGCAGAGCACGCTGCCGCGAATGATGGAGTACGCCGACGCGGGCGACCTGCGCATCGAGTGGCGCGACATCAACATGTACGGGGCGCCGTCCGAGCGTGCGTCGCTCGCCGCCCACGCCGCGGGGCTCCAGGGCGAGTACTGGGCGTTTCACGACGCGCTCTACCCCGCCGGCGAGATCCGCACCGAGGCAGAACTGAGTACCGAGGCGCTCACCGACCTCGCGGAGCAGCTGGGGCTCGATGTCGATCGATTCACGTCGGACATGGCCTCCGACGAGGTGAAGCAGGTCGTCGCCGAACGGGCGCACGAGGCGCGGACCATCGGTGTGACGGGCACCCCGAGTTTTCTTCTCGACGGGCGTCCGCTCGTCGGAGCGCAGCCGACCGACGTCTTCATCGACGCCGTCGAGAACGCCCTGACCGAGGCGGACCGATAGATGGAGATCGGCTTCGTCACGGCACTGCTGGGTGGGATGCTGGCACTGCTGAGCCCGTGCAGCGCGCTGCTGCTTCCTGCGTTCTTCGCCTCGACCGTCGGTACGCGGCTGCAACTGCTGGCTCACGGCGGCGTGTTCTACCTCGGGCTCGTCCTCACACTGGTGCCTTTCGGGCTGGGGCTCGGGGCGCTCGGCTCGGTGCTGATCTCAGAACGCGGGCTGGTCATCGCGATCACCGCCGCCGTGCTGGTCGCCCTCGGCCTCATGCAGGTCTTCGGCATCGGCTTCGACCTGGCGCGTATCGTGCCGGGCATGGACCGCATGCAGCGGGGTGCCTCCACGCGCACGGGCTTCCTGCGCACGCTTCTGCTGGGAGCGGTCGGCGGGGTCGCCGGGTTCTGCGCAGGTCCGATTCTCGGCGCGATCCTCACACTGGTGCTCGCGCAGGGCAGCCCGTGGGGCGCCGGCGCGATGCTCGCTGTCTACGGTGCGGGAATGGTCGCGCCCCTGGTGGTCATCGCCGCGCTCTGGCAGAGGATGGGCGACCGTGCGCGACGGATGCTGCGCGGGCGCTCGTTCACCATCCTCGGACGGCAGTTCCACACCACGTCGGTGATCACCGGCACGATCATCGTCGCGGTCGGGGTGCTGTTCTGGACGACGAACGGTCTGGTCGCGATGCCCGCGCTGATCCCCACCGACGTGCAGTCCTGGATTCAGGAACGCGGCGCGTTGCTCGCCGACCCGCTGGTCGATGTCATCGCGATCGTCGTGGTGACAGGCATCGCGCTCACCGTCTGGGCGCTTCGTCAACGACGACGGTTGGAACCTGCGCACGAGCGGGACGTCAACGCGTCGCGACCGGTGCCGACCACCAGCAAGCGGTGACGAGGTGCGCCGACCCCTGAGCATTGCCCTCCTCGCCGGAGCCCTGATCGTCGCAGCGACCTCGTGCGCTGCGCCGCTCGGACCCCCGCGCCTCGAGTCGGTGCCGCGTCCGGTGGGGACGGCGGCACCGGAACTGCCGGGGACCCCGCTCGTGCTGCCGCCGCCGTTCGAGGGGATGCGGGTGATCGACCCCGGGTGGGACGCCCCGCCGCAGGCGGAGGACGGCATCTATCTGGCGCTGCGCGCCGAGCAGGACAGGATCGTGTTCTCTGCCGTCTCGGACCGGGGGACGGTGCTCTGGGCAGCCGAGCGGCCGATGCTGTGCTCAGCGTTCGTCGTCTCGGAGGCAGCCGATCGCCCCCTCGCGATCCTGATGGACGTGGATGCCGCAGACGACGGGTTCGCAGGATCGAGCATTTCGGCGTACGACCTGCGTACCGGTGAGGAGGCCTGGGGGCCGGTCGCCGTGCCCGGGCCGCACATCGGTCCGGGGCTCGTGTTCGCCGCACCCCCGCCGGCAGCGATGGGACGCAGCGGGCCGCGAGTGGCCATCGACCCGGCAACCGGCGCGACGCTGGCAGACGAGTCCGACGAGTCCGACGAGTCCGACGAGAGCGTCAGGGTCCTGGGCGAGGACGGTGGCATCGTGCTGCTCGGCGACCGTACCCGCGTCATCGCGCGCACGGCTGACGACCGCGCGCTCTGGACCATCCCGCGGGAGGAGCTCGGGTTGCCCGAGGGTCTGCTGCCATCATCAGCAGCCCTCGCGATCGACGGCGAAGCCGCGCTGCTCGGCGCGCACGAGCGCGGCCCCGACGACGGCGCCGCGCTCGTGGACCTCGAGACAGGAACCGTACTCTCGCGCACGGCACGGGCGACCGTCATCGACGAGTCGATGGGCGTCCGCATCGTGCTCGAGCACGGACTGCGCGCCATCGCGCCGACCGGGGAACAGCTGTGGGCGCGTGCGGCCGATGACGGCGCAGCGCTCGTGTCCGCCGGACACGGTGCGGTGCACGTCCGCACCGACGAGGGCATCCGCGTGCTCGACACGATGTCGGGGCGGCAGCGGGCCCTGCTCGATGCCGACGCCGTCATCCCGCGGCAGATCACGCCGTCGGGCAGCGGAGTCGTCGGCGACTACGACCGACCGCTGCTCATCATCGCCCGCTGACACGACGTATGCCTCCGCCCGCATACCGCCACGCGTAGCCTGGGACCAGCGATCGGCATCCGCCCTTGGCTTCATGGCTCAAGGGCTCCGATCGGCAGGAGAACATCATCTCTCTCACTCAGGTCGACACGACCGAGACCATCCGTGGTCGCATCCGCCAGACCTACTCCGGCACAGCCGAGTTCCCACCGATGGCGCGGGCTTACAAGGACGTCCTCCACGTCGTCAAGGAAACCGGGCTGCTGCGTCGCACGCCCGTGTTCTACAGTCTCGTCGCGGCAGCGCTCGCGCTGGCGTTCGCCGGAGCGATCACAGGCTTCCTGCTGCTTGGCGATAGCTGGTTCCAGCTGTTGATCGCGGCAGCCCTCGGCATCCTGTTCACGCAGGTCGCGTTCCTCGCGCACGAGGCCGCGCACCGGCAGATCCTCAGCTCGGGGCCGGCGAACTTCCGACTTGCCCGCATCCTCGCCGGCATCGTCGGCATGAGCTACTCGTGGTGGGACTCCAAGCACACTCGGCATCACGGCAACCCGAACAAGGTCGGTAGCGATCCTGACATCGAGGTCGACACGATCTCGTTCCTCGACGACGACGCGGCCCGTTCGCGCGGGATCGTGCGGTGGATCACTCAGCGCCAGGGATGGCTGTTCTTCCCCTTGCTGACGCTGGAGGGGCTCAACCTGCACCGGCTGAGCTTCGCCCATCTGTTCTCGCGCGGCACCGTGAAGGGGCGTTGGCTCGAGCTGAGCATCATCACCGTTCGGTTCGCGGTGCTGCTCGTGCCGCTGTTCCTGCTGCTTCCGCTCGGCATGGCCTTCGCCTTCTTCGGTGTGATGGTCGCGGTCTTCGGCGTCTACATGGGAGCCTCGTTCGCGCCCAACCACAAGGGCATGCCGATCATCGCCCGTGACGCACGCCTGGACTTCTTCTCGAAGCAGGTGCGCACCTCGCGCAACGTCTCGGGCGGCTGGTGGGCGACATGGCTGCTCGGCGGCCTCAACTACCAGGTCGAGCACCACTTGTTCCCGAGCATGTCGCGCCTGCACCTGTCGAAGGCGCGCGAGATCGTGCGCGACTACTGCTCGGCCAATGACGTGCCGTACACCGAGACGACCGTGCTGCGCTCGTACGGCATCGTCATCCGCTACCTCAACACCGTCGGCCTCGCAGCCCGCGATCCCTTCGACTGCCCGATCACGGCGCAGTACCGTCCCTCCTGAGCTCGTCGTCCCACCCGCGGGCGAGGCGCCTCAGCCGTGCCACGCGCCATCGCCACATCACCCACAGCACCGGCGCCATCGGCACGGCGAACGCTCCGCCGATCCGCAGCTCATCGCACCAGCGGGCACGCCCGTCCGGTGCATCGATGACCGTCATCTCGTGATTCCAGGTGCGCAGCAGCGCGAGCGGTCCCGACAGCGGGCATCCGGAATCGCGCATGGTGCGGCGGCCGGGCGCTGCCGGCACCAGATCGTCGACGGCGATCAGCTGCGATCCCACGGGGATCGCGCCCAGCAGGCGCAACGAGACGCGCACGCGGTCTCCCGAGGTGAACCGTTCGGGCGGTGCGCCCTCCAACGGAACCATGCGCAGCAGCGGCGCGTACAGTCGCGCGGCAACGGCCGGGCGATGCGCGGCGGCCCACGCCGCATCGGCAGAGCAGTCCAGAGCGGTGTCGACACGAATGCGCATGACTTCATTCTCGCCGAGCGGCGACCCCGTCGCCGGAGCGCTCGATAGCATGGGGCGATGACGACCCTGGTCTGGTTCCGCGACGATCTGAGAGTCGCCGACCACCCGGCACTGCACGCGGCCGCCGAATCGGGCGATGCGATCGTCGCCCTGTACATCCTTGAAGGCGCCTCCGAGCACATCCGCGCCCACGGCGGCGCGGCACGCTGGTGGCTGCACCACTCGCTGCGGGCGCTCGCCGACGCACTCGCCGAGCACGGCGTCCCGCTGATCCTGCGGCAGGGACCGACCGAGAGCGTACTGGCGGATGTGGTCGCCGAGTGCGGGGCGCGCACCGTGCTGTGGAACCGTCGCTACGGGCAGGGCCGGCATCACGACGCCGCACTGGCCGAGGTGCTCGGTGCGGACGGCATCCGGGTGCGCACCTTCATCGGCGACCTGCTCTTCGAACCCCACACCGTCGCCACGCAGGACGGCGGGGCCTACCGGGTGTACTCGGCCTTCTGGCGCGCCTGCACCGCCGAGCGGGAACCGGCCGGCCCGCTGCCCGCTCCGCGAGAGCTGACGCCCGCCCCATCTCAGCCGCGCAGTGATGCGCTCGACGAATGGGCGCTGCTGCCGACATCACCCGACTGGGCGGGAGGTCTTTCCGAGCGCTGGACGCCGGGCGAGACGGGGGCACAGCGGCGGTTGGACGAGTTCCTGTCGCATCGTGCAGGACGCTACCGCGCTCGCGACTTTCCCGCGGAGGACAACTGCTCGGAGCTCTCGCCCCACCTGCGCTGGGGCGAGATCAGCCCGCGCTCGGTGTGGCATGCGGCGGTGGACGCGACCGGCGACATCGGCCTGTTCCTGTCAGAACTCGGCTGGCGCGAGTTCGCCAAACACACCGCGTTCCACTTCGGGCCCCTGCACGAGCGGAACCTCAACCGCCGCTTCGACGCCTTTCCCTGGGCAACCGACTCGCACGGCGAGGTCGCCGCATGGCAGCAGGGACGCACCGGGTTCGGCCTGGTGGATGCCGGAATGCGCGAGCTCTGGCAGACGGGCTTCATGCACAACCGGGTGCGGATGGTGACCGCCTCGCTGCTGACGAAGAACCTGATGACCCACTGGCGGGTGGGAGAAGCCTGGTTCTGGGACACCCTCGTCGATGCCGATGAGGCGAGCAATCCGTTCAACTGGCAGTGGGTCGCCGGGTGCGGCGCCGACGCCGCACCGTACTTTCGCATCTTCAACCCCGAGCTGCAGCAGCAGAAGTTCGATCCGGATGGTCACTACGTGCAGCGATGGGCGCCCGACAGCGACGCCGTGCTGCGGATCATCGACCTGAAGGCGTCCAGGGCGCGAGCCCTGGACGCCTACCAGTCGCTCAGCGGCTGAGCCCGGGCGTCCTACGCCGTGCGGTGCGCGCGGTAGTAGTCCAGCAGAGCGCGCGTGGACGGGTCTTGTGCGGCGACGGCATCGGTATCGCCCGCGATCGCTGGGGCGATCTGCAGCGCCAGCTGCTTGCCGAGCTCGACACCCCACTGATCGAACGAGTTGATGCCCCACACCGTCCCCTGCGTGAAGGTGATGTGCTCGTACAACGCGATCAGCTGACCGAGCACCGCCGGGGTGAGCGCCGGGGCGAAGATCGACGTGGTCGGCCGGTTGCCCTCGAACGTGCGCGCGGTGACCAGGGCCCCGGTCGTGCCCTCGGCCTCGACCTCGGCGGCGGTCTTGCCGAACGCCAGTGCCTTGGTCTGCGCGAGGAAGTTGGCCAGGAACAGGGCGTGTACGTCCTGCCCGTCGTCGCTCAGCGGGTACGCGGGGTTCACGAACGCGATGAAGTCGGCGGGGATCAGCCGCGTGCCCTGGTGGATCAGCTGGTAGAAGGCGTGCTGGCCGTTGGTGCCGGGCTCGCCCCAGAAGACCTCGCCCGTATCGGTGGTCACCGGGGTGCCGTCCCAGCGCACCGACTTGCCGTTCGATTCCATCGTCAGCTGCTGCAGGTACGCGGGGAACCGGCTGAGCTGCTGCGCATACGGCAGCACGGCGTGGGTCTGCGCGTCAAGGAAGTTGACGTACCAGATGTTGAGCAGCCCCATCAGCACCGGTACGTTGCGCTCCAGCGGGGTGGTGCGCACGTGCTCGTCGACGGCGTGGAACCCCGCGAGCAGTTCGTCGAACGCATCCGGGCCGAGCGCGATCGCCAGTGACAGTCCGATCGCCGAGTCGACCGAGTACCGTCCGCCCACCCAGTCCCAGAAGCCGAAGGCGTTGGCCGGGTCGATGCCGAACTCGGCGACCATGTCGAGCGCGGTCGATACGGCGACGAAGTGGTGCGCGACAGCATCCGTCCGGCTCTCATCGCTGCCGTCGATCGCGTCGGATGCTGTCAGTCCCGCCCACAGCCAGTCGCGCGCGAGGCGCGCGTTGGTCAGCGTCTCGAGGGTGGTGAACGTCTTCGAGGCGACGATGAAGAGCGTGGTCTCGGGATCGAGATCGGCGGTCTTCTGGGCGATGTCGGTCGGGTCGATGTTCGACACGAAGCGCGCCTCGATCCCCGCGTCGGCGTAGGGCTTGAGCGCCTCGTACACCATGACGGGGCCGAGGTCGGAGCCGCCGATGCCGATGTTGACCACATGCGTCACCCGCTTGCCGGTCACGCCCCGCCACTGACCCGAACGCACGCGGTCGGCGAACGCCGACAACGCACCGAGCACCTCATGCACGTCCTGGTCGATCTGCTGGCCGTCGACGACAAGGGCCGGCTCCGCACCGACCGGCCGACGCAGTGCGGTGTGCAGCACGGCGCGGTCCTCACTGGTGTTGATGTGCGCGCCGGTGAGCATCGCGGCGTAGCGGTCGGCGACACCGGTCTGCTCGGCCAGGGCGACGAGCGCGGCGAGCACATCATCGGTGACGAGATTCTTCGACAGGTCGACATGCAGGTCGGCCAGCGGCAGCGAGAGCCCCTCGGCGCGCTCGGGATCGTCGGCGAACCAGCCGCGCAGGTCGGGTGAGAAGCCGTCGCGGAGGGCGACGAGGTCGGCCCAGGCGGGAGTGGTGACGGGGTCGATCGGCGCTGTCATGCTCCCCACGTTAGCGCCAGCCGCACGCCGCATCGTCGGTGTTGCACGCTAGCGTTGAGCCCATGACGCGCGCCCCAGGTACCCCGTTGATCACCGTCGACGAGCTGCGTGAGCACCTCGATAGTGTGCACGTGCTCGACGCCCGCTGGCAGCTCGGGCGCAACGACGGCCGCGAACAGTACCTGGCCGGCCACATCCCCGGCGCCGTCTTCATCGACGTCGAAGGCGATCTCTCGCGCCACGGCGAGCCCCACGAGGGGCGCCACCCGCTACCCGCGGATGCGGCGCTCGCGGCGGCGGCACAGCGCTGGGGCATCGACGAGGGCGACACCGTCGTCGTCTACGACGACCATCGGATGCTGGCGGCCTCGCGCACCTGGTGGGCACTGCGCCGTGCGGGACTGACCGATGTGCGCGTGCTCGACGGCGGATGGCCGGCCTGGCTGGCTGCCGGCGGCGCGACCGAGACCGGAGACGTGGTCGTGGCGCCCGGAGACGTGCGGCTGGAGCATCCCGCCGATCGCGGAACCATCGACACCCGTTCAGTGGCCTCGTGGCCCGATGCCGGCGTGCTGATCGACGTACGTGTCGCCGAGCGCTACCGCGGTGAAACCGAGCCGATCGACCCGATCGCCGGGCACGTACCGGGTGCGAAGAACCTGCCGATCGGCAACCTGCTCACCGGCGACGGGCGTTTCCTGCCGGCATCCGACATCGCGGACGCGTTCGACGCGGTCGGCGCCACGAGTGCCGTGCCCATCGCGTCGTACTGCGGATCGGGAATCACCGCCGCGCAGTTCGCCTTGGCCGGAGCCATCATCGGCCGCGACGTCACCGTGTACCCGGGGTCGTGGAGCGCCTGGTCGAATACGCCGGGTGCGCCGGTCGCGACCGGCGACGCCTGAGAACCGATCCGACACGGCACGCCGCCGGGATACCCTGAGACCATGCCGATCCTGTTCTCGCTGATCACCATCGGACTGATGGTGTTCGCCGTCGTGGACATCATCCGCCGCGACGACTCCGACGTGCGGTACCTGCCCCGCATCGTGTGGCTGCTGCTGGTGATCCTGCTGCCGTTGCTGGGCAGCGTGCTGTGGTTCGCGCTGGGGCGGGTGTACCCCGAGGGGGGTATCCGTCTGCCGCGCCGCCGGCCCAAGCCATCGCGACAGCAGGCGCCGGCTGCGCCGACCATGCCGATCGACACGCGCACCACCGAGCAGCAGATCGCCGACCTCGACCGCGAGATCGAGGAATGGCGGCTGCGCGAGGAGATCGAGAAGCGTAAGAAGGAGCACGGCGGCTCCTCGACCGGCCCGGAGACGCAGGAGGGCTGAGCCTCACCCCTCCGAGAACGACGCGCGCAACGCCTCGTCGAGATCCGGATGCCGGAACGTGTACCCCGCTGCGCTGAGCTTCGCCGGCAGCGCCCACCGGCTTTTCAAGATCAACTCGGTCTCGGTGCGGATGCCCATGGCGCCGATCTCGAGCATCCACCGCGGCGTCGGAGGGCCGAAGCGCACCCCGAGCGCGCGGCGCACAGCCGCCATGAAGGCGCGGTTGTCGACCGGCGTGGGTGAGGAGGCGTTCACGGGGCCGTCCAACTGCGGCTGCTGTTCGAGGAAGTCGATGATGCCGAGCACATCATCGACGTGGATCCAGCTGAACCGCTGACGCCCGCCGCGGGCGCCGGGATCGTGGGCCGTTCCCGCCTCGCGCCGCGCACGCGAGACCGGCCACCAACCGTCGAGCTGCGTGCCGCCGAGCCCGACGCGGGCGAGCCGGCGCAGCGGGCCCAGCACGCCCGCATCGCCCAGCACGATCGCCGTGCGCAGGGCGACGCGCCGGGTGTGCGGCAGATTCCGCTCGTACAGTGCACGTTCCCAGGCCTTGGCAACCTCGACCGAGAAGCCGGTGCCGAGCTCGCCGTCGTCCTCGGTCATCGGACGGTCCTCGGCATGACGGTAGATCGTCGCCGTCGAGGAGTTCACCCACAGGGGCGGGGGAGCAGATGCCCGGGCGATCGCTGTCCCCAGCGCAGCCGTGGTCTCCAGACGCGAGCGGAAGATCTCGGCGCGGTTGGCGGGCGTGTAGCGGCAACTCACGCTCTTGCCCGCGAGGCCGACGACCAGGCCAGCGCCGTCCACCGCGGCGTCGATTCCGGGCTGGTCGTCCCAGGTGAGGTCTGCGCCCGAGCGCGAGATCGTGACGACCTCTCGCCCCTCGGCACGGTACGCGTCTTGCAGATGTCGGCCGATGAACCCTGTCGAACCGCCGATCACGACCCGGCTCATGCGACGCGCTCGATGCGGTAGGTGAAGACGCCCTCGTACTCGTAGATGCGCCCGATCAGCGGCATATCGACGGTGAGCGCGACGCGTTGGTTGCCGGCCTGCTTCTCGGCGCTCTCGCGCAACCGCACCACCGGGGCGATCAGACGGGGAAGACGCACACGCACGCGGCCCAGACGGATGCCCACCCTGCGGCTGCGCAGCGCCAGCGCATCCTCATCGACCGACACGTCGAACACCGCCGAGAGCGTCACGGGCTCACCGAGTTGATCGAGCACGCGACCATGCGCGCCGGCCGAGACCGAGTCGGTCATCGTCCAGTCGCCCTCGGGCAGATGCAGCGTGCGCTCGCTGACCACCCGGCCGGCGACGCTGAGGTTGCGGATCGTGAACGGCACATCGTGATGCCAGCCGGCGTGCACGACACCGTGACGCTGCAGCATGCGCAGCACCGGCCACAGCCACCGCTTGGGCGTGCCCACGCGTGAGAAGGTTCCCTCACCGACGCCCACCTGACCGCGGGGCGTCGCCGCGAAGTACGTGCGCAGAGCGGGATGCAACGCCCCGCGGTGCCCGCCCAAAGCCCGCAGGTACGGTGAATGCGGAACGTGTTCCATGCTTCGAGCGTAGCCCGGTGTCAGAGGTGACCTTTCACGCCTCGCGCAGTCGGATCATGCGCTCGTGACCTTCTTCGGACAGCTCCGAGACGTCGTCGCGCGACTTGAGGAAGTCGTTGAACGACCGGAACCCGAGTGCCTTCTCGCTGAACGAGGGATCCATCCGTCGCATCTGCGTCTTCACCGCAGACGCGTGCAGCCATTCATCGGCATCCGCCTTGTCGTGGCCGAGTCGCAGCGCCCGCTCCAGCAGTGCGGTGGCCTCGGTCTGCTCATCGGTCTTCGCCGACGAACGGGCGCGACGCGTTCTGGCCGCGGCCTTCGTCTCTGGGCGGCTCTTGGCGTCCTTGGCCGTGGCGCCGGCGGCAGCATCCGCCTTCTGCGCGGGACGCACGACGCCGGGCAGAGAATCGTACGAATCGAACTCGTCGCATGCCGCGGCGAGCGACTTCGCCGTCGACCCGGCGACCCCCACGCCGACGACGTACCGGCCCAGTCTCCGGCAGCGCTGCGCCAGCGGCACGTAGTCGCTGTCACCGGCGACGATCACCACATGGGTGAGATCGGGCAGCCGGAACATGTCTTCGACGGCGTCGACCGCCAGACGGATGTCGGCGCCGTTCTTGGCGTACGCGGCCGCGGGGAAGAGCTGCACGAGGTCGACTGCCCTGGCCACCAGCTGAGAACGGTACTCGGCGTTGATCGGCGACGACCAGTCGGCGTAGGCCCTGGTCAGCACGAGCGTGCCGAACGACGAGGCGTAATCGATGATCGCCCCGACCTCGATCGCCGCCTGCTTCAGCCGCTCGGCCACCTCGGGGTCGTTCGGGTTCTCGGCGATGCGCTGGCGATCCTTGCCGTACGCGTTGCGGCCGTGCACCCGGTCGTACCAGCCGATGACGATGTTGTCGAAATCGAGGTAGACGGCGACGCGTCCGGTGCTCTCGGCCATGATCAGCGCTCGCTCGGGTAGGTCACGCCGATCTGGCGGCGGATCTCATCGAGTGTGCCCATGATGGCGACGCTCTCGGCGACGGGCAATGCCAGGATCGAACCGGCCGGGTCTCCGTGTGCGACGGCGCCCTCGGCCGCGAAGGCCTGGTACTGCATCCCGCGTCCCTCGACCTGCGAGACGTACTCCTCGATGACCGTGCCGTCCGGCGCGATGACCCGGAAGGTCGTGGGGGCGTAGAAGATCCGGTCGATCTCGATGCGGGCATCCGTGCCGACGATCGCCGCGGTGTTCGGGCCGGCCGCGCGCGAGGACGAGACGCTCGTCGAGACCGCGCCCCCGGCGTGCGTCATGAGCGTGGCGACCTCGGCATCGGCTCCGGTCTCGATCAGACGCGCCGTCGCCTGGATCGACTCGGGTGCGCCCAGCACATCCCAGATGAACGAGACCGGGTAGATGCCCAGGTCGAGCAGTGCGCCGCCGCCCAGTTCGAGTGCGTTCAGGCGGTGTGCGGGGTCGGTGGGCAGCTTCTGGGTGTGGTCGGCGAACACCGTGCGGATCTCACCGAGAGTGCCCGCGGCGAGGATCTCACGGATGCGCACCATGTGGGGCAGGTAGCGGGTCCACATCGCCTCCATGACGAGCAGGCCCTTCTCAGCGGCGAGCGCCTGCAGGTCTTCGGCCTCGGCGCGGTTCACGGTGAACGCCTTCTCGACCAGGGCGTGCTTGCCGTGCTCGAGCGCGAGACGGGCATCGGCATGGTGCATCGGATGGGGCGTTGCGACGTAGATGATGTCGACTTCGGGGTCGGCCGCGAGTGCCTCGTACGACCCGTGTGCGCGGGGGATGTCGAAGCGCGTGGCGAAAGCGTCGGCGGACTCCTGGCTGCGTGAGCCCACCGCGACGAGGTCGAGACCGGCAGTGCGCAGGTCGGATGCGAAAGCGGCGGCGATGCCGCCCGTGGCGAGGATGCCCCAGCGAAGTCCAGTCATGGGTTCAGCGTACCGGGGTGGGCACGCGGTGCGTCAGGTCAGCGCGAGCGCGCGATCGAGGTCGGCGATGAGGTCGGCCGGGTCTTCGAGACCGGCCGAGACGCGGATCGTGGTCAGCGAGATACCCGCGGCGGCGCGCTGGTCAGCGGTGAGGTGGCCGTGGGTCATGGACGCCGGGTGTGCGACCAGGCTGCGAGCGTCGCCGATGTTCGCCACCAGGCGGAAGACGCGCAGCGCGCCGAAGACCTCGGCGACCCGGTCGAACGAGGTCTCATCCTGTGGTCCGGCGAGGTCGAACGAGAACACCGAGGGCACTCCGCGCGGCAGGTAGCGTTCGGCGAGCGGATGCCACGGGCTGCCCGGCAATCCGGGGTGGTGCACGGCGCTGACCGCGGGGTGCGCGGCCAAGTGCTCGGCGACCCGCTGCGCGGTGGCGCTCTGACGCCCGACGCGCAGGTCGAGGGTCTCGATACCCTGCAGGATCTGCCAGGCGTTGAACGGTGAGATCGACGGGCCGAGGTCGTGCACGTACTTCGATTTGACCAGCGCCGCGAACGCCTGGCCCTGACCGAAGCGGTCCCACAGCACCATGTCGCCGAAGCGGGAGTAAGGGCCGGTGAACTGCGGCCAGCGGGCAGCATCCGCACCGAAGTCGAACGTGCCCAGGTCGACCACGACACCGCCGAGCGAGCTGCCATGCCCCGAGAGGAACTTCGTCGCCGAATGCACCACGAAGTCGGCTCCGTGCTCACCCGGTCGGATCAGATGCGGCGTGCCGACGGTGCTGTCGATCACCAGGGGCACCCCGGCCTCGTGCGCGATGTCGGCGACCGCACGGATATCGAGCACCTGGGCGATCGGGTTGGCGACCGTCTCGGCGAACACCACCCGCGTCTGCGGCGTGATCGCGTCGCGCCACGCGTCGAGGTCGTCCTGGTCGACGAACGTGACGCCGATGCCGAAGTCGTCGAGCGTCTCCTGCAACAGGTCGATCGTGCCGCCGTAGAGCTGGTGCGCGGCGACGATGTGCCCACCGCGATGCGCCAGGGCCAACAGCGTGACAGCGACGGCCGCCTGCCCCGAAGCGACCGCGACCGCGCTGACACCGCCTTCGAGCAGAGCCACGCGCTCTTCGAGGATCTGCTGGGTGGGGTTGGCGTTGCGGCTGTAGATGATGCCCGCCTTGCGCAGCGCGAACAGGTCGGCCGCCTCGGCCAGCGACGAGAACTCGTACGCCGCCGTCTGATGAATCGGCGGCACGGCGCCCACGGCAGCGGATGCCGCATAGCCGGCCTGCACCTGTGCCGTGGCGAAACCCGTCGGCGCATCGAGAGTGGTCATGGCTCCCATCATCTGTGCCCACCCGCGTGCGGCACGGGTCGTGTTACCCCGGGTTACCGCACATGACGGGTGGTGTCGTCACGTGACGTCATCGCTCGCGCGGTGGCATCCGACTTCTCTAGCGTGATCGTCGTTCCACCCCGTCACCGCACCCAGGAGGTCTGCATGAACCGTCGCATCGTCCGCGCCACAGCCGTCGCACTGCCGCTCGTCATGATGGCTGGCCTGGCCGCATGCTCGTCGTCACCGGCCCCCGCCGACGTCGCCGCCTCCGACGGGGAGCCGGTCACGGGCGGAACGCTCACCTACCTTGAGCACCAGACGTACACGAACCTGTACCCGCCGCAGGCGGGTTTCTACCCGAACGGCGGCATCGTGGGCAACATCGCCGCACGGTTGACCTGGCAGGACCCCGAGACGCTCGAGATCGAGCCGTGGGTCGCCAGTGGTTGGGAGGTGAACGCCGACGCCACCGAGTACACCTTCGACCTGCGCGATGACGTCACCTTCTCGGACGGCACGCCCGTCGACGCCGCCGCCGTGAAGAAGAACTTCGACACGTACGGCCTCGGTGACGCCGACCGCGGCCTGACCGTGTCAGAGGCGATCAACAACTACGCGAGCAGTGAGGTGATCGACGACGACACCGTCGTCTTCCGCTTCTCGGCCCCGTCGCCCGGCTTCCTGCAGGCGACGTCGACGATCAACTCGGGACTGCTCTCGCCCGAGACTCTCGACGGCACCATCGAGGACTTCGGCGCCGGCAACGCCGAAGACATCATCGGAGCCGGTCCCTTCACCATCGGCGGCGAGAAGCTCGGCACCGAATACACCCTCACGGCCCGCGAGGACTACGACTGGGCGCCCGAGAGCGTGCCGAACCAGGGCCGCGCGTACCTCGACGCCGTCCGCGTCATCGTCACCCCCGAGGACTCGGTGCGCATCGGATCGCTGCTCTCGGGGCAGGCCGATTACGTGCGCTACGTGCAGGCCTTCGACGAGGCACGGGTCGCCCAGGCCGGAATCGAGCTGTATGCACCGCAGACCCGCGGGGTCAACAACAACCTCTCGCTGCGGTTCACCAACCCGCTGCTCTCAGACATCCGGGTGCGGCAGGCGCTCGTGGCGGCGACGGACGCCCAAGAGGTCGTCGACACGCTCTTCAGCGAGAACTATCCCGTGGCGACCTCGGCGCTGTCGTCGTCTGCGACGGGGTACAAGGACGAGTCGGCGCACTACGTCCACGACGAGAAGAAGGCGGCCGAACTGCTCGACGACGCAGGGTGGGAGCGGGGCGCGGACGGCATCCGAGAGAAGGACGGCGAACGGCTGGCACTGACCATCTTCGAGTCCAAGCCGCAGCCGCAGTCCAAGCAGACGCTCGAGCTGGTCGCGCAGCAGTGGCGGGCCGTCGGCGTCGAGCTCAACGTCAAGCCCGGCGACGCCGGCAGCCGCGCCGCCGACATCCTCGACCCGCTCAAGACGCCGGTCTCGCAGGACATGGTCGGCCGAAGCGACCTCGACGTGATCAAGAGCGAGTACCACACCGAGAACCGCAACGTGCTGCTCTCGAACGACGCCGAACTCGACCGGCTGCTGGAGGTGGTGGCCTCCGAGGCCGACACCGACAAGCGCATCGCCGCTTCGCAGGCGGTACAGGACTACCTCGCCGAGCAGGCGTACGTGATCCCGCTGTTCGAAGAGCCGCAGGTCTACGGTGCGGCACCCCACGTGCGTGGCATCGACTACGAGTCGGTCGGGCGCCCCTCGTTCTTCGGCGTGTGGCTCCAGGAGCACTGATGCCCTTCCTGCTTCGGCGGGCCGGACAGGCGGCGATCGTTCTGATCGCCGCCTTCACGGCCACGTTCTTCCTGCTGCAACTCCTGCCCGGCGATGCCGTGCTGATCAAGTTCACCGACCCGAGCCTCGGGTTGTCCGCGGCGCAGATCGACGACATCCGGGCCGCGTACGGCGCGGACCTGCCGTGGTGGCAGCAGTACCTGCACACGCTCGGCGGCTTCCTCGTCGGCGACTTCGGGTACTCGACCCAGTACGGCACCCCCGTTGCGGCGATGCTCGCCGAAGCGCTGCCGCAGACGCTGCTGCTGGCAGGTCTCGGTCTCGCACTTGCGGTACTGCTGGCGATCGGGATCGCCGCGCTGTCTGCACTGGCGCCGTTCGGATGGCTGCGCAACGCGATCCGTCAGGCGCCGGCGCTGTTCGTCGCCGTACCGGTGTTCTGGCTGGGCATCCTGCTCATCCAGGTGTTCTCGTTCGGACTCGGCTGGGTGCCCGTGATCGGAGCTGACCCGGCCGCAGCCCTGGTCCTGCCCGTGCTCACCCTGGCCGTGCCGATCTCGGCACCACTGGCGCAGGTGCTGGTGCGCTCGATCGATCAGGTGCAGGCCGCCCCCTTCATCACCGTGGTGCGGGCCAAGGGTGCGCCGCCGGCGTGGGTGCTCACCCGGTCGGTCGCTCGCAACGCGAGTCTGCCCGCACTGACCATCGCCGGCGTGCTGTTCGGCGAGTTGATCGGTGGTGCCGTGGTGACCGAGACAGTGTTCGGGCGCACCGGCATCGGGCGACTGACCGAACAGGCCGTCACCAACCAGGACATCCCGGTGCTGCAGGCGATCGTGCTGCTGTCGGCACTCGGCTTCGTGATCGTCAGCCTTGCCGTTGACCTCATCGCCCCCGTGATCGACCCGCGCCTGCGCCCGCCCGCGCGGCGCGACGCGCGCCGCGCAACGCCGGCCGCAGCGGTGACGGCACGCACCCAGGAGGTGATCGCATGAGCGCCCCCGTGCTGCACACGTCCGAGAGCGCGGAACCGAACGCGACCCGCGGCCGCAACGAGCAGGCGGATGCCATCGTGAACGCCGCGTCCGTGGCATCCGATGCGCCCCGCCGGCGGCGTCGGGTGCCCTCGCCGACGTTGGTCCTCGCGATCGCCGTCGTCTCGATCGCCGTGCTGTGGGCGATCGTGCCGGGTGTCTTCGCCCCCGGCGACCCCCTCAGCGGGGTGCCGGCGCAGAAACTGCTGCCGCCGAGCGCCGAGCACTGGTTCGGCACCGACATCCTCGGGCGGGACCTGTACGGCCGCGTCGTCCACGGTGCCGAGCAGTCGCTCTCGGGCGCATTGATCGCCGTGACCGTCGGCCTGACTCTCGGCGGCATCATCGGCCTGCTCGCCGGCACCATCGGCGGACTCCTCGACGACATCCTCATGCGCATCGTCGACGTGCTGCTCGCGATCCCCGGCCTTCTGCTGTCGCTGTCGGTGATCATCCTGCTCGGATTCGGCACCGTGAACGCCGCGCTCGCCGTGGGCCTCGGCAGCGTGGCGGTGTTCGCACGGCTGATGAGGTCCGAGGTCGTCAGGGTGCGCCGCACCGACTACGTCGAAGCCGCCCTCGGCAGCGGCGCCACACTCCTCACCGTGCTGCGCCGGCACGTGCTGCCCAACTCGCTCACACCGGTGCTGGCGTTGGCCGCACTGCAGTTCGGCACGGCGATCCTCGCGATCGCCACGCTGGGCTTCCTCGGCTACGGCGCTCCGCCGCCGACCCCCGAATGGGGGCTGCTCATCGCCGAGGGACGCAACTACGTCGCCACCTCGTGGTGGCTCACCGCGCTGCCGGGACTTGTCGTGGTGGCCGTCGTGCTCAGCGCCAATCGGATCAGCCACAGCCTGGGAAGGAACGCCTCATGAGCGTGCTCACCATCGATGGGCTCCGGGTGTCGTACGCGGCCCCCGAAGGACGACGCGCGGTCGTGCACGGCGTCTCGCTCGAGATCGGCGAGGGAGAGACCCTCGCCCTAGTCGGGGAATCCGGGTCGGGCAAGTCGACCACCGCGCAGGCCGTGCTCGGCCTGCTACCGCACGGCGGACGGACGGACAGCGGCCGGGTGCTGCTGGGCGGGCTCGATATCTCGGGCTGGTCCGAACGGGCCCTGCGCACGATCCGCGGCACCCAGGTGGGCTTCGTGCCCCAGGACCCCGTGACCTCGCTCGATCCCGTGCGCACGATCGGCGCGCAGGTCGGCGAGGCGCTGCGGCTGCACGGCCACCGTGACCGCAGAGCACGTCAGGCCCGCGTGATCGAACTGCTCGACCGCGTGGGCATCGACGACCCCGACCTGCGCGCCAGGCAGTACCCGCACGAGCTGTCGGGCGGCATGCGGCAACGCGTGCTCATCGCCAGCGCCGTCGCCCTGCGCCCACGGCTGCTGATCGCCGACGAGCCCACCAGTGCGCTCGACGCGACCGTGCAACGCCGCGTGCTCGACCTGATGGACGAGCTGCGGACGCAGGAGGGCACCAGCATTCTGCTCGTGACCCACGACCTCGGTGTCGCCGCCGACCACGCGCAGCACCTCGTCGTGCTGCAGGGCGGTCGTGTCGTCGAGCAGGGGAGGAGCGCCGAGGTGCTCAGCGCCCCGGCCGACGGCTACACGCGTCAGCTGCTCGCCGACGCCCCGGCGTTCGCCAGCGGATTCCGCAACGCGCAGGCGCCGAACTTCCTGCGCGACGCGGCCGTGGCCGCGGCGGAGAACCCGAACGCGATCACCGCGACAGGGCTCGTGAAGAGCTTCGAGAGCCGCGGGCGAGCGCCCTTCCGCGCCGTCGACGACGTGTCGTTCCGCGTGCGCAAGGGCACCACGCACGCGCTGGTCGGGGAGTCCGGTTCGGGCAAGACGACCACGGCGCGACTGATCACCCGCTTCCAGCATCCGGATGCCGGTGCCATCACGATCGACGGGACCGACGTCACCCACGCCGCGGGCAAGGACCTGCGCGCGCTCCGCCGCCGCATCCAACTCGTCTACCAGAACCCGTTCGCCTCGCTGGATCCGCGCCAGCGGATCGAGGACATCGTGGCCGAGCCGCTGGTCAACTTCCGCATCGGCACGAAGGCGGAACGGCGCGACCGCGCCGTCGACCTGCTCGATCGGGTCGCGCTGCCCTCCGATGTCGCGCGGCGCACGCCCCGCGAGCTCTCGGGCGGGCAACGACAGCGCGTCGCCATCGCCCGCGCGCTCGCGATCGATCCCGACATCATCGTGCTCGACGAAGCGGTGTCGGCGTTGGACGTGACCGTGCAGGCACGCATCCTCGAACTGCTCGCCTCGCTGCAGTCCGAACTCGGCCTCACCTACCTGTTCATCTCGCACGACCTCGCCGTCGTGCGCGGCATCAGTCACACCGTCTCGGTGATGCGGCACGGACGCATCGTCGAGGACGGCCCCACTCAGCGGATCTTCGAAGACCCGCAGCACGACTACACCCGGGAACTGCTCGCGGCGGTTCCCGGCCGATCGGAGGTACACGCATGACCGCACCCACACTCGCGTTCTTCACGCGGCTGCTCGACGACGCCGCGCCACGACAGCGCTACACCCACGCGCTGGAGCAGATCCAGCGCGCCGAACGACACGGCATCGGCCGCGCCTGGGTGGCGCAGCACCACTTCCACGCGGCCGAAGGCGGACTGCCGTCGCCGTTGGTGTTCCTCGCTCACGCCGCAGCGCACACCTCGCGCATCCGCCTGGGTACCGGCATCATCACGCTGCCTATCGAAGACCCGGTGCGCGTCGCCGAGGACGCCGTGGTCGCCGACCTGCTCTCGGACGGACGCCTCGACCTGGGACTCGGCAGCGGGGGAACGCCCACGTCATTCCCACCCTTCGGGCAGGACGTGCGCGACAAGACCGCCGTGTACGACGCCAAGCTCGTCGCGCTGCTGAACGCGCTGCGCGGTGGTGACGTCGGTGTCGGCAACACCCTGTATCCGGATGCCGCAGAGCTGGCCGACCGCATCTGGCAGGCCACCTTCTCGTCGTTTGGCGGACACCGCGCCGGCGAACACGGGCACGGACTGCTGCTCTCGCGCACCCAGCCCCGCCGCGGTGTCGACCCCTACACACCGCTCGCGCAGGTGCAGGATCCGATCATCGACGAGTACCTCGCGGCGCTGCCGGAAGGGGCGACGCCCCGCATCACCGCGTCACGCACCGTGTTCGTCGCCGATGACCGCGCCGAGGCCCTGCGCTTCGCCGAGGTCGGCCTACGGCGCGGAGCTGAGAGCCTGCGCCGGCAAGGTCAGGAGTTCCCCGACGACTCGCTCGAAGCGCTCATCACGCTCACCGACACGCACTTGGGCACCCCCGACGAGGTGGCAGCCTCGCTCGCCCAGGACCGCACCCTCGACCGTGCCACCGAGGTGGCCTTCCAGGTGCACTCCGTCGACGCCCCGCATGAGCACGTGCTGCGGTCGATCGAACTGATCGCCGACGAGGTCGCGCCCGCACTCGGGTGGAGCACCGGGCTGCAGACGGTGGGCGCACACGATGAGGAGGCCGGCGCATGACGCTCGATGTGGTCGACACCATCGCGGGCACCTCACCCGCCGTCGTCGCGCTGCGCGCCCGCCGTCCGCAGACCCGCGCGCAGCTGCAGGCGAGTTTCGACGCCCTGTTCTCACCGGTGTCGACGGCGCATGTCACGCAGCTCGAGCGCGAGCTCGTGGCCGCGTTCGCCACCCGCCTGACCGGTGTGGATCGCACCTCGTCGTTCTACGCCGACCGAGCGCTCGCCGCCGATGCCGCCGTCGCCAGGATCGTGATCGACCAGGCGGTTCACGCGACGACCACGGGGCCGTTCGGCTCATACATCGAGGTCGGACTGCAGGGGGAGAACACCGACGGAGAACGGTACGCACCGGGTCCGGACGTCGTGCACGCGCTTGGCGGTCGGCTGGCCGCCGCGCTCGCGCACACGCACCTGCTGGTGTACCGCCCGCGCGAAGCCGGCACCGACGATCTCGATCGGCTGCTGCAGGCCGGTTGGGACGAGAACGGCATCGTCACGCTGTCGCAGCTCGTGGCATTCCTGGCGTTTCAGCAGCGGGTGGTGTCGGGGCTGCGGGCGCTCGACGCCGTCGGTGTCGGCATCGCCACCGATTCAGACGAGGAGGATGCCGCATGACCGGCACACTGACCGACGACCGTCCGCACCCCGAGCGGTTCACCCGCGCCGAGGTCGGCTGGACGCCGCACATCGCGCCGTTGGCCGAGGACGAGCTGACCGAGCGGCACCTCGACGGTCTGGTCGATGCCGCGCGCGCCAAGAACGAGTACTTTCGGCTGCTCGCGCGTGACCCCGAGGTTCTGAGGGCGCGCACGCTGGTCGACAAGGACGTCTTCTACAACACCGCCGAGGGGCTGCCGCGTGCCGACCGAGAACTCTCGGCGACAGCGGCGTCGCGTCACAACGGCTGCGTGTTCTGCGCGTCGGTGCACGCTCGGTTCGCCGCGCACTTCTCGAAGCGTGCCGACGATGTCGATCGTCTTCTTGATGAGGGGGTCACGGCCGATCTCGGTGAGCGGTGGGAGGCCGTCGTCTCAGCATCCGCTGCTCTCACAGACACCCCGAGCGCGTTCGGAGAACTCGACATCGCGCGTCTGCGCGAGGTGGGCCTTGACGATCTGGAGATCGCCGACGTCGTGCACGGCGCCGCGTTCTTCAACTGGGCGAACCGCCTGATGCTCTCGCTCGGACGGGCCGTCGCCCCCTGACCACGGCGGTGCTGGCTCTGCCTCCTTCCGCGAGGGGTCAGAATATGTCGCATCCAGCGCCCCACATGCCGCATTTCTTGACCCCTCGTGGACGGAGGCGCTGCGCGCGTGTGCTGCGCACCGTGCGCCTCGCGCCGCGCAGCGCGCATCCCTCTCAAGAGGGGTCAAGAAATGTCGGGTTGAGGGGTGGGAACTACGCATTTTCTGACCCCTCGTGTGGGGGCTGGGGTGGGGCGCACTCTCCCTCCACAACGAACGACTTCGCGCGAACTCGCCTGGGGGCTGTGGAAAGCGGTCGCGCGAAGAGAGGCGGATGCCAGCATCGGGCGATGCACCCCGCTCCGCTTCCGCCCGGTACCCCGCGTACATTCACCGTTGACGAAGCAGCCGCGCGCGGCATCACGCCCGGCAGGTTGCGCGCCAAGGACCTGTCGAGCCCGTTCCACGGGGCCCGAGCGCGCGTGCCCCTCGGGAAGCGCGACGCGTTGGAGCTATTGCTGAAGGTCATCCCCGACCGAGCGTTCTTGTGCGGCATCACCGCGGGTGCCGTGCTCGGCCTGCCGCTGGCGCGGGACGACGAACACGATGCCTGGGGCAGACCCCGGATCGGTGTGCCGCATGACAGCACGCGCATCCGTCGTCCACAGGTGCGTCCGCATCGGCTTGTCGTCGTCGACGAGGACATCGTCATGGCCGACGGTCTGCCGACCTTGTCGCCGCAGCGCGCCTGGATCGACTTGTCGCGCTCGCAGCCGCTCGGCCGATTCGTGGCGATCACCGACGCCCTGCTGCGCGCCTACCCGTTCGTCACCGGCGAAGAGCTCACCGAGATCTCGGCGAGATTCGTGCGGGGCCGGGGCGCACGTCTAAGAACGAGAGCGCTGGATCTCAGCGACGTTCGTGCGGAGTCACCACGCGAGTCGATGGTGCGAGTGATCCTCGTCGAAGCCGGGCTGCCACGCCCGGAGTGCAACGTCGACATCTTTGACAACGGCCGGTTCGTCGCGCGCGTCGACATGCTGTTCCCCGAGGCGAAACTGATCGTCGAGTACGACGGCGACTATCACCGCGATCCCGATCAGTGGAGCAAGGACCAGATACGCCGCGCCGAGCTGGAGGCGCTCGGCTGCCGGGTGACGGTCGTCACCCGCCGTGACTTCGACGATCCGACGGCGCTCGTCACTCGCATCCGACGCCTGCTGCGCGCCTGAGCGCACCCCCTCTCACGGCGCCCCCCGCTCGCCCCGCCCGCACACCCCCACGAGGGGTCAAAAACTGTCGGGTGTGGGCGCGTGAACACGACGAAAATTGACCCCTCGTGGAAGGGAAGAGCGCGTGAAAGCCAGAACGTCAGGGCACGAGGACGATCTTGCCGCGGGCGGCGTGCTGCTCGATCAGTTCGTGCGCACGCGACGCCTCGGCGAGCGGCAGCTCGGGCCCCAGCTCGACCTGCAAGTCGCCGGCCTCGATGAGGTTCACCGCCAGCGGCACCGCCTCGTCGCGCCATGCGAGCTCCTGCTCGGTCAATGGCACCGGGCTGCCGCCAGAGAACGCGCGGATGCCGAAGTCTGCGGCATCCGGTCCGCGCACGATCGTGGCGATGCGGTCGCGGTCGGCGACCAGCTGCAGCGAGGCCTGGATCGCCTCGTCGGTGCCGATGCAGTCCAACGCGACCGTGATGCCGTCCGGCGCCGCCTCGCGCACCCGTTCGACCAGCCCCTCGCCGTACGCAACAGGGATGGCGCCGAGGGCACGCAGCTGCTCGAAGCGCGCGGGGCTGCCGGTCGCGATCACCGTCGCGCCCCACAGGGCGGCGAACTGCACCGCGGCCTGCCCGACGGCGCCCGAGCCGGCGTGCACGAGCAGGGTGTCGCCCTGGCCGACGCCGAGCGAGCGCAGGCACTGGTAGGCCGTGCCGATCGGGATGCCAAGACTCGCGCCCTCGGCCATCGTGACGCCGTCGCTCAGCCGCACCAGCCGCGAGACCGGAACGGACAACGCGGTGGCGTAGGTGCCAAGCACGTTGGTAATGGCGACGCGGTCGCCAACGGCGAAGCCGGTCACCCCGTCGCCGAGAGCTGCTACGACTCCGGCGCCGTCGAAGCCCACACGGCGCGGCTCAACGATCGGCGGCGAGGGGCGCGCGCCGCGGCGCAGTTTGGCATCGAGGGGGTTCACCCCGGCGGCCTCGATGCGGACGACGACCTCGCCCGGCGCGGCGACCGGGTCGGGGATATCGACGAGGTGAAGAACGTCAGGGGTGCCGATCTCGGTGTAGACGATTGCTCGAGCCATGCCGCCAGGCTACCGATGCGGCACGGATCGGCAACTTCTCAGCGTCCGGCGGTTAGCACTTTCATGATGCGCTGCGGCGACACCGGCTGTGCGGTGCCCAGGCGCTGGGCGAACACGCTGATGCGGTACTCCTCGAGCAGCCAGCGCACCTCGACCAGCGCGGCGGGTGCGTCGGCCGGCAGCGGGATCGTGCCGCCCGCGTCTTCGAAGGCCTTCTGCATGCGTTCGTACTCGGTCATGCGCGTGCGGTCCTTGCCCGGCTCGTTCGACAGCGTCTTGAGCCGGTCGAGCATGCCGTCGAGGTAGCGCGGCAGGTGGCTGAGCCGCTCGACTCCGGTCGACGAGATGAAGCCGGGCCGGATCAACCCCGCCAGCTGGGTGCGGATGTCGTTCAGCGGACCGAGCAGAGCGAGGGAGTTCTGTGCTTTGATGCCGCGTTCGACGTCGCGACTCTTGGTGAGGATGCGGGCGACCAGCGATACGCAGGCGAACAGGCTGTCGACCAGTTCGGCGTTCACCGCATCGCGGACGCGCGTGTACTCGGCCTGATTGCGTGTCACACCGCCCGGCAGGTGCTGCCCGATCAGGGCGCGCACGACCGCAACGCGGGAGTCTTCGATCAGCGCCGCAACAGACGCATAGGGTGACGCGGCCAGCGCCAGCTTCTCGGGCGCGGTGAGGTGGCTTTGCACGTACGACGCGGGGGAGGGCAGGTTCAGCAGCATCAGACGCAGCAGCCCCTCGCGGGTGGCTGCTGCCGCAGCATCCGCCGTCGCCTCGACCCGCACCGACACGGATGCGCCGCGGTCGATGACCGCGGGGTAACCGCGCACGGTGCCGCCGGCGACTTTCGTGTCGAGTACGTCGGGCAGGTCGCCGAAGGTCCAGTCGGTGAGGTCGTCGCGCTCGATCGGAGCGCGGACGGATGCTGCCGCGACGGCCTTCGCATCGTGCGCGGCCCCCGCACGCGGCGCGGGCCGCTGCAGCGACCGTGTGACGCTCTGCCGTGAGCGGTCGGATAGCTTCTGCTGCAACTCACCCAGGTCACGGGCCGAGCCCGCTACCCGCCCGCGTTCGTCGACAGCGCGGAAGTTCATCTGCAGGTGCCCGGGCACACGGGTGTCATCGAAGTCGGCGGCGCTGACGGGCTGGTTGGCCAGGGGCTGGATGAGTCGCGCAAGAGCCTCTTTCAGCGACCGCGTCGGCGTGCCCAGGTGGTGTTCGGGTGCCTCGGCGGCGAGCTCGGTGCCGAACTTCTCGGCCCAGTCGGCCGCGGGCACGACGTGCCGCCGGATGGCCTTCGGCAGCGCGCGCAGCAGCGCGGTGATCAGTTCGGCGCGCAGCCCCGGCACCTGCCAGTCGAAGCCGGTGTCGCGGATCTGTTGCAGCAGTGCCAGGGGCACGACGACGCTCACGCCGTCGTCGGCGGCGCCCGGCTCGAAGCGGTAGGCGAGTCCGAGTACCTGATCGCCCTGCGTCCAGCGCGTGGGGAACTCGCCCTGGTCGGTCCGCCCGTCGTCGTCGAGCAGGTCGCTCTCGCGCATCACCAGCAGCTTCGGGGTGGATGCCAGCGCTTCGCGCCACCACTTCTCGAACGAGCGCACGTCGAACACGTCGCGGGGAATGCGCTCGTCGTAGAAGGCGTACACCGCCTCGTCTCCGGCCAGGATATCGCGGCGCCGTTCGCGCTCCTCGAGCTTCTCCAGCCGTCGCCGCAGCTCGGAGTTCGCCCGCCAGAACGCGCTGACCCGCTTGTCGATCCGGCTCGGATCCCATTCGCCCTCGACCAGGGCGTGACGCAGGAAGAGCTCGCGCGCGCCGGCGCGGTCGATCCGCGCGAACTGCACGCGGCGACGCGGGATGATCTCGACTCCGAACAGCGTCACCTTCTCGAACGCGACGGCAGCACCGGCATCCTTCGACCAGTGCGGTTCCGAGACCTGGCGCTTGGCGAGGTCGCCGGCGAGTGACTCCGCCCAGGCGGGGTCGATCGCGGCGACGGTGCGGGCGAAGGTGCGCGAGGTCTCGACGATCTCGGCGGCCATCACCGCCTGCGGGGACTTCTTGCGCAGACCAGAACCGGGGAAGATCGAGAAGCGGATGCCACGGGCTCCGCGGTACTCGGTGATGCGGCGCTTCTCACCCTTTGCCTTGTTCGCACTCCCCGCGGCGGTGCGCTCGTCGAGGATGCCGATCTGTGAGAGCAGGCCCGAGAGAATCGCACGATGCACGGCATCCGGATCGGCGGCCGCCTCACCCCGGTCCTGGGGCTTTGCCGTCTTCACCAGCGTGCGCAGCTGCCGGTGCACGTCGAACCACTCGCGCACGCGCACGTAGTTGAGATGCTCGGTGCGGCACATTCGGCGGAATGCGCTCGATCCCAATTCCTTTTGCTGCTCGCGCAGGTGGTTCCACAGGTTCAGCAGGGTGAGGAAGTCACTGGTCGGGTCGATGAAACGCGCGTGTGCGCGCTCGGCGGCCTCGCGCGCCGACGGCGGTGCATCGGCGCTCGGTCGCTCACGCACATCCTGGATCGACAGGCCGGCGACGATCGGCATGACCTCGTCGATCACGCCGGTGCGGCCGGCCTCGACCAGCATCCGCGCGAATCGCGGATCCATCGGCATCCGCGAGATGTCGCGTCCGATCCGGGTCAGACGCGGTTCGGTTCCGCGGGTCGTCTCGACGGCCCCGATCTCGGTGAGCAGGTCGAACGCGGCCTTCACACCGCGCGAGTCCGGGGGAGTGAGGAACGGGAAGGCCGTGATGTCGCCGAATCCGAGCGAGAGCATCTGCAGCACCACCGAGGCCAGCGAGGTGCGCAGTACCTCGGGTTCGGTGAACTCCGGTCGGCGCTCGAAGTCCTCTTCGCTGTACAGGCGGATGGCGATGCCGTCGCTTGTGCGGCCCGCGCGGCCCGAACGCTGGTTCGCGGATGCCTGCGACACGGCCTCGATGGGCAGCCGCTGCACCTTCGAGCGGGCGCTGTAGCGCGAGATGCGCGCCGTGCCGGTGTCGATGACGTACTTGATGCCGGGCACCGTGAGGCTGGTCTCGGCCACGTTCGTGGCCAGGATCACTCGCCGGCGCACCCCGGCGACCTTCGACGGCTCGAACACGCGGTGCTGCTCGGTGGCCGACAGTCTGCCGTACAGCGGCAGCACCTCGACGGGCGCGGTCGCCGAGCGGTAGGCGCCGCGCACGGCGTCCGCGGCGTCGCGGATCTCAGCTTCACCGGGCAGGAACACCAGCACGTCGCCGGCCGGTTCCCTGTCGAGTTCGCGCAGTGCGGCGACGATCGCCGAGACCTCGTCGTCGGGCTCGGACTGTTCGGAACTCCGGAGATTCTTGCCCGACCGGGCCGAATTCGCGGGTTTGGGGTCGTCTTCGGCGGATTCTTCCGGAGTTGTGAGCGCGCGGTAGCGGATCTCGACCGGATACGTGCGCCCGGAGACCTCGATGATCGGTGCCGGTGCGCCGTCGGCATTGGCGAAATGGGCGGCGAAGCTCTCGGGATCGATGGTGGCCGAGGTGATGATCACCTTCAGATCCGGGCGCTCCGGCAGGATCCGGCGCAGATAGCCGAGCAGAAAGTCGACATTCAGCGAGCGTTCGTGCGCCTCATCGATGATGATCGTGTCGTAGCGGTTCAGCAGCCGGTCGCGGTGGATCTCGTTGAGCAGGATGCCGTCGGTCATCAGCGCGATGCGCGTGGACTTCGAGACCTGGTCGGTGAAGCGCACCTTGTAGCCCACGAGGTCGCCGAGCTCGACGTGCAGTTCCTCGGCGACGCGTTCTGCGATGGTGCGGGCGGCGAGGCGCCGGGGCTGGGTGTGCGCGATGTGCTCGCGGCCGAGCTCGAGGCAGATCTTCGGCAACTGGGTCGTCTTGCCCGAGCCGGTCGCGCCGGCGACGATGACGACCTGATGGTCGCGGATGGCGTCGGCGATCTCGTGCCGAGCGGCGCTGACGGGCAGCTCGGACGGATACGCGATCACCGGTGTGGACATGACCCTTCATCGTATTCTGCTTCGGCAGCGCATGTCGGTTCGTGGCGTGCGCGGGTTCGGCGCCGGGTGCTGAGTACGATCTATCGGTGACCAGCACTGATCTCTCTGCCGCCGCTCCTGCTCCCGTGCGGTGGTGGCGCACATTCGGGCGCCTCCCGCGCATCATGGGCCTTGACGTGGCGCGCGCTCTGGCCCTGCTGGGAATGGTCGGTGCGCACCTCGGCGTCGGCGGCCTTGTGGACGGTCGTTCCTCGATCCTGTTCGCGGTGCTCGCGGGCGTCTCGGTCGCGCTCATGACGGGGCGCACCCAGGTGCCCGAGCCGCACATGCTGCCGGTGCTGCGGCTGCGGCTGCTCGGGCGGGGCGCCGCGATCTTCGTGATCGGTGTGGCGCTCGAGGCGCTCGGCACGCCGATCGCGGTGATCCTCACGGTGTACGGCCTGCTCTACGTCGCGGCGATCCCATTCCTGCGCTGGAGTGCCACCCGGCTGCTCATCGCCGCCGGCGTGCTCGCCGTCGCGGCACCGCCGCTGCTGGCTGGACTGCACGCGGTGAATCTGGCAGCCAGCGCCCCGGGGTTGGATCTGGTGCTGTTCGGCACGTATCCGATCACGGTGTGGCTCGCGCTCATGCTGGGGGGAATGGCCCTGGGTCGTCTGCGGCTCGACCGCGTGCGCACCGCGGTGTGGATGCTGGTGGTCGGCGTTGTGCTCGCGGCCATCGGGTATGGTGTGGGGGCGCTGGCCGAGGGCCAGGGCGGGGATGACACGGCGACGGACTCGTACTCGTCGTTCTCGTACGTCGATGACGCGGATGCTGGAAAGTATGGCGTCCCCGCCGAGGAGTTCGACTTCAGCGGCAAGGTCTGCGACGACTGGGGTGGCGGCGAGATCTACTGCTATGCAGACGGTGGAGACGAGGTTCTCGTCGATGACGAAGGGGAACTCGGCGTCGACGAGGAGCAGTCGGGGTGGGCGACCTACCCGACGCAGCTGGCCGAGCAGCAGCCCGGAGTCATGATGTTCGACGCCCTCGTGGCGGCGTATCCGCACAGCGGTGGCACCGCCGAGATCGTCGGTTCCGGAGGGTTCGCGGTCGTCGTGATAGCGCTGTGTCTGCTGGTCACTCGCTGGCTGCGTTGGGTGTTGCTGCCCCTGGCCGCGCTCGGCTCAATGCCTCTGACGGGCTACTCGGCCCACATTCTGGTCTTCCTCGTCGCGGCAGGACCGATGGCGATGCCGTTCGACGCCTCCGGATGGTGGGGGTGGTTCAGCCTGGCGATGGTCGCGGCGGCGACGGCGTGGTCGATGTTCTTCGGGCAGGGGCCATTGGAACGCGTGGTCGCACGGGCCGCGGCGGCGATGGCATCCGGTGCCCGCGCATCGCAGGACGACACTTCCCGGGTCTCTGCGCCCGCGAGTGATGCGTCCGAGACGGCGGGCGTGCCCCGGCCGTAGGAAGGCGCGGCACGGGCATCCCGTGGTGACAGCGCGCGCTGTGCTCAGTACCGTCGAGGCATGACCGGTACACGGGCGCCCGCGGCGCCCGGCGGCGCGCGCTGGTGGCGCTCGTTCGGCCGGCCGCCGCGGGTGATGGGCCTCGACGTGGCGCGTGCGCTCGCCATCATCGGAATGATGGGCGCGCACGTCGCCGGGATCGATGATGCGTTCGCGTTGTTCGAACCGCGCAGCTGGGCCGGTATCGTCAACGGCTACCCGTCGCTGCTGTTCGCGCTGCTCGCCGGATTCTCGATTGCGCTGATGACCCAGTGTGGCCAGGTTTCCGACGCGGAGATCGCGTCGGCGCGTCTTCGGATGCTGGGGCGCGGCGTGACGATCTTCGTGATCGGCCTGCTGCTGGAGGCCTTCGATACCGCGATCGCCATCGTGCTCACGCTGTACGGCGTGCTGTACCTGGTGCTGATCCCTGTGCTGCGCTGGCGAACGCTGTCGCTGGCTCTCTGCGCGGCGGTTCTCGGTCTGCTCGGGCCCGTATGGCTTGCCGTGCTCGCGGGGCTGCCCGAGGACGCGATGGGGCCAGTGTGGGAGTTCTTGCTGCGCGGCTCGTACCCGATCACGGTGTGGCTGTTCTTCGCGCTGATCGGGATGGCGCTGGGCCGGTTGCCGTTGCACCGGTCTGTGACGGCGTGGGGGTTCGTCCTGACCGGTACGGTGCTGCTGGTCGCGGCGCACCTGGTGGCGCTCGTGCCGGTGTCCGACCGGCTGCTGCAGGCGGCTGTATTCGATATCTCACCTCATTCCGGGGCGATGGTCGAGCTCTTGGCCGCTCTGGGGCTCGGGCTGCTGGTGGTCGGGGTCTGCCTGGGGGCGTCTCATCCATTGCGTTGGCCGCTGCTGCCCGTGGCGGCGCTCGGGTCTATGCCGCTGACCGCATACACGGCCCATGTGGTGTCGTACTTCGTGATGGCGGGGCCGGATAGTCGGCTCGCCGAGCCGCAGATCCTGCTCTGGTCGACAGTCATCCTGCTAGTCGCGTGCACGCTGTGGTCGGCGCTGATCGGGCGCGGACCGTTGGAGACGCTGGCCGCGCGCGCCGGCGACGCCGCGGCGATGCTGCGCCCCTGACGGGGGTGCGCGCACACAGAGCATTGACTCGCAAAGTACTTTGCGTTACAAAGTAGCCATGACGACGACGCATTTGCGAACTGCCGAGCGGTGGGTGATCGGCCTGCCGCTGCTGCGGATCGGGCTCGTCGCGATCGCCTCGACCGTCGTCTGGCTGCTGGCCGGCGCACAGCCCGAGGCGTTGCCGCCGTCGCCGTTGCTGTCATCGGTGGCGATGCTGCCGGTCAACCTCGTGTGCCTCGTCGTCGTCCACCGTCTGGTGCGACGGGACGGCGGTAGCCTGCACGAGATGCTCGGCTGGCGCCGCGATCGGGCATGGCGAGATCTCGCCTGGGGTGTGCTGTGGCTGACAGTGATGTATCTGCCGTTCGTCGCGGTGATGATCGGCCTGATGGCGCTGAGGTTCGGAGCCGACGTCTTCGAGTCGTTCGAGACGGTCTTCGTCAGCGGCACGCTGCCCGACCTCCCCGCCGCGGTCTGGAGCGTGCTCGGAGTTGCCGCCGCGCTGACGTTCGCGCCGCTGAACGCCCCGGCTGAGGAACTCGTGTACCGCGGCTACGCGCAAAGAGGACTCGCCAAGCGGAAGCCCGTGGCGCTGGCGATCGGCATCCCCGCAGTCCTGTTCGGTCTGCAGCACATCTGGTACGCACCGACCCCCGACGCGGTGGTGATCTTCGTGTGCTGCTTCACCGTGTGGGGACTCATCTCGGGGCTGATCTACCGATGGCAGGGGCGCCTGATGCCGCTCGTGTTCGCGCACGGGCTCGTGAACCTCTTCTTCACCCTGCCCGCCCTGTTCATCCCGTTCATGATCGGAGCTTGAGATGACCACGCCTGATGACACTTCCGATGACGATGCCGCACTGAGCCCAGAGCGGATGCTGTCGCTCGTGCACCGCCAACAGCAGCAGATCACCGCCCGCACCGCGGCGTTCGTGCCGTGGATGCTGCTCGCCTGGGGCGTCGCCTGGCTCGCCGGTTTCCTCGTGCTGTGGGTGGATGTCCGCCAGCATCCCGACGAGCCGCTGCCGACTCTCGCCGCCGGCGTCACCTTCGCCGCGCTGCTCATCGCCGCGGGCGTGCTCTCGACGGTGCTCGGTGCGCTCTCGGGGCGAGGGCTGCGTGGCACGCGCCAGGCCGCCTTCGTTGGGATCGTGTACGGCAACACCTGGTGGGTCGGCGGCATCGTGCTGTTCGTGATCGGGCAGGCGCTTGCCGCGCACGGAATGTCTGATGCGCTGCTGGTGGTCTTCTACCCGAGCGTGTTCATCTTCTTCAGCGGCATCATGTACTTGATGGCCGGGGTGATCTGGGACGCCGCCCCGATGCTGGTGCTCGGCATCTGGTCGGTGATCCTCGCGGCCGTGGGCGCGAGTCTTCAGCATCCGACAGCATTTCTCGTCTACGCGATCGCCGGAGGTGGTGCGTTCCTTGTTGTCGCCGCGTGGAGCGCCTGGTGGCGCCGCGGCGCGCGGCGCAGTCTCGCGCAGGCGGGGGATGACTGTGCCTGATCTCGATCCGGTGATCCACGCACAGGCGCGGCTGCGCATCGTGGCGGCGCTGGCGACGCTCGCCGCGAGCGACTACGTCACCTTCCCGCGGTTGCAGGAACTGCTCGATATGACGGCGGGCAACCTGGCCACCCACCTGCGCAAACTCGAGGATGCCGGGTACATCGTCATCGAGAAGACACATCGGGGTCGAACGCCGGTGACGTATCTTGCCCTGAGCGTGACCGGGCGCCGTGCGTTCGAGGACTACACGGCGCAACTGCGCGCTCTGCTGGGTCCGAGCTGACGGTGCAACGCAGAGCTACGAAGCAGAGTTGCGAAACAGTGCCGACCTGTCATGACAACCCCTAGGCTGGGGCCATGACCATCCCCACTCTCGAACTCAACGACGGACACACGATTCCCCAGCTCGGCTACGGCGTCTTCCTGGTGCCGGCAGACGACGCCGAGCGCGCGGTCAGTGATGCACTCGAGGTCGGCTACCGCCACATCGACACGGCGGCGATCTACGGCAACGAAGCCGGTGTCGGTGCGGCAATCGCCAAGAGCGGCATCCCGCGCGACGAGCTGTACGTCACCACGAAGCTGTGGAACGACCGGCACGACGGCGACGAGCCGCGCAAGGCCATCGCCGAGAGCCTCGACAAGCTCGGGCTCGACCAGGTCGATCTCTACCTGGTGCACTGGCCGACTCCGGCGCACGACAACTACGTGCACGCGTTCGCGAAGCTGATCGAACTGCGCGAGGCAGGCCTGACCAAGAGCATCGGCGTCTCGAACCACCTCGTGGAGCACCTCGAGCGCGTCGTTGCCAAGACCGGGGTCGTGCCCGCCGTGAACCAGATCGAGCTGCATCCCGCCTATCAGCAGCGCGAGGTCGTCGCGTGGGGCGCTCAGCACGGCATCCGCACCGAGTCGTGGGGTCCGCTCGGGCAGGGCAAGTACGACCTGTTCGGAACCGCCCCGGTGGCGGGGGCCGCTTCTGCGCACGGCAAGTCGCCCGCCCAGGTCGTGCTGCGCTGGCACCTGCAGAAGGACTTCATCGTCTTCCCGAAGTCGGTGCGTCTCGAGCGCCTGCGTGAGAACCTCGACGTGTTCGACTTCACGCTGACCGATGCCGAGATGGCGGCGATCGACGCCCTCGACCCGCTCGACGGTTCCGGCCGGGTGGGCACGCACCCGAACGAGTTCAACTGAGCACACCGCCGACACCCCCACGTCGCGCCCACACCCCCAGGTGCGGACGCGTGCACGTGGGGGTGTCGGCGGCATCCGGGGGTGTCGGCGGGCCGGAACCGGCGCGTAGCGTGGGGGCATGAGCAACCGGCTGGCCGAGACCCGCAGTCCGTACCTGCGCGCCCACGCCGAGAATCCGGTCGACTGGTATCCCTGGGGGCCCGAGGCGTTCGCCGAGGCGCAGCGGCGCGACGTGCCCCTACTGATCTCGATCGGATACTCGACCTGCCACTGGTGCCACGTGATGGCGCGCGAATCGTTCGCCGATGCGGCGACCGCCGCGCACATGAACCGCGACTTCGTGTCGGTCAAGGTCGACCGTGAGGAGCATCCCGACGTCGATGGCGCCTACCTGTCGGCGGCCTCGGCGTTCACGCAGAGCCTGGGCTGGCCGCTCACCGTCTTCGCCACGCCCGCGGGGCGCGCCTTCTATGCGGGCACCTATTTCCCACCCGCCGCACGAGGCGGTGTGCCCGCCTTCGGTGACGTGCTGACCGCGGTCACCGAGGCATGGACCGAGCGTCGGGGTGAGGTGCTCGCCTCATCGGATGCTGTCGCCGATGCCCTGCGCGCTGCCGCCACCCGCACGGCGTCCCCGCTGCCGGATGCCGAAGCGCTGCGCGCCGCTGCCGCGACGATCCTCGATCGGGAGGATCGCGTGTTCGGTGGCTTCGGTGGCGCACCGAAGTTCCCGATGGCCACCACCCTGCGCTTGCTGCAGCATCCGCTGATCGGCGGCGACGAGGCGGTGCGGCGAGCGCTCACCGCCATGTCGGGGTCGGAGCTGCGCGATCCCGACGGCGGGTTCTTCCGCTACGCGACCGGGCGTGACTGGACCGTGCCGCACTACGAGCGGATGCTGACCGACAACGCCCAGCTGATGCAGGTGGCGCTCGATGCGGGGCGCGAAGATATCGTGCGCGGTATCGCCGACTTCCTGCTGCGGGTGCTGCGCCGCGGCGACGGCGCGTTCGGTGCTGCGCAGGATTCCGAGTCGTGGATCGACGGTGCGCGCAGCGAGGGCGGCTTCTACCGTCGCGATGTCGAGGAGCGCGCCTCGCTGGAACCCCCGGCGGTCGACGGCAAGGTGCTGACGGGATGGAACGGGCTGGCGATCGGCGCGCTGTCGCGGGCCGGGGCCATGCTCGGCGAGCAGGAATGGGTGGATGCTGCGGCGGCGGCGGCAGCCGTCGTACTCGCGATCAACCGCGGGCCGCGCGGTGAACTCGTGCGCTCGTCCCTCGACGGGGTCGCGGCTCGTGCGGTGGCGACGGCGAGCGATCTGGGGCTGTTGGCCGACGGGCTCTTCGCCCTCGCTCTGGCGACCGGTGATGCGGACTGGGCGACGATCGCACTCAACGTGCTGAGCGACAAGGCGGCCCCTGATCCGGTGCTCGCGGCGCACGACATCCCGGCGGGCGCGGATGAGAGCGATGGTGACCTGCCGTCGGGTACGGCGGCGGTGGCATCCGCCCACCTCACCGCGTGGTGGCTCGGCGCCGGTGAGTCGCACCGCGAGCGCGCCGAGCAGATGGTTGCCGGCCTGGTGGCCAGGGCATTGCAGCAGCCGCTCGCGTTTGGTGCACTGCTGCGCGTCGTGATCGGCCTGCAGGAGTCGCCGAGGCAGGTCGTGGCGGTTGCATCCGATCGTCGCGGCGCGCTGGCATCCGCCGCGCTCGACGCCGACGCCGACGTGATCGCGGTGGTCTCGCCCTCGCAGGCCCGCGCATTCTCGGATGCCGGGTTCGCCCTGTTCGATGAGAAGGATGCCGCAGACGGGGTCGTCTACGACTGCCTGGCATTCACGTGCCGGCTGCCGGTCTCGGAACCCGTCGCGGTACGTCGCGAGAGGGGCGCCGCAGGGTGACGAAGTCCGACTTCAAGAAGACACTCGATCGGTACCGCAGTGCGCCCGGTGAGTTCCGGGTGCTTGAGGTGCCCGCGACGCGCTACCTGATGATCGACGGTGCGGGCGACCCGAACTCGTCACCGGAGTACACGGCGGCGCTGGAAGCGCTGTACCCGCTCGCCTACGCAGTGAAGTTCGCCAGCGCCCGCGAGCTTGGGCAGGACTATGTGGTGCCTCCGCTGGAAGGTCTGTGGTGGGCTGACGACATGACGGCGTTCACCTCGGCGCGCGACAAGTCGCGCTGGCACTGGACGCTGATGCTGATGGTGCCGGACTGGATCCCCGTCGCGTTCGTCGAGGCGGCCCGAGAGCGGGTCGCGGCGAAGAAGGCGCCGCCGGCGCGCCTCGGGCGGGTGAGGTCTGAGACCCTGACGGAGGGGCTCTGCGTGCAGACTCTGCACGTCGGCGCGTTCGATGACGAGGGGCCGCTGCTGGCGCGGATGCACGACGAGTTCATCCCCGGCGCCGGGCTGCGGATGACGGGCAGGCATCACGAGATCTACCTCTCGGATCCTCGCCGCACGGCACCTGAGCGGCTGAGAACGCTGCTGCGGCAGCCGGTGCGTGCCGTATCCGACACCGCGTGAGGCTGCACGCGCGTCACCACCGCCCAGTAGTCTTGTCGCCTGCGGTGCGCTTCGTCTGTTCACGGGCCGCGGGGAGGAACCCACATGTCCGTTGGTCTGTTGGCGGTCGTCGATGACATTCTCAGTGCTGCGCTGAAGGCGTCGTCGAAGGCGGCCGGTGTCGTCATCGACGATGCAGCGGTGACCCCGCAGTACGTGCAGGGGCTGTCGCCGGCGCGTGAGCTGCCGGTGGTGGGCAAGATCGCGCTCGGGTCGATCGCGAACAAGTTCGTCATCATCATCCCCATCGCCCTGCTGCTGACGGCGTTCGCGCCGTGGGTGCTGCCGTATCTGCTGATCCTCGGTGGCGCCTACCTGTGCTTCGAGGGCGCCGAGAAGGTTCTCGAGTGGTTCGGCTTCGGCCACGGGCATGACGAGAAGGGCGAGCGCAACGAGAACCGACTGGTCTGGGGAGCGATTCGCACCGACTTGATCCTGTCAACCGAGATCATGCTCATCTCGCTGGCGAACCTCGAGCAGGGGCTGAGTATCTGGCAGACGCTGCTGATTCTGGCTGTGATCGCCGTGCTGATGACCGCGGTCGTCTACGGCGCCGTGGCGCTACTGGTGAAGATCGATGACGTGGGTCTGAAGATGGCCAAGCACCCGGTGCGCAAGGTGCGTCACACGGGTACGCGCATCGTGCGGTCGATGCCGGCCGTGTTCCGGGCGGTCAGTGTGATAGGCACCGTGGCGATGCTGTGGGTCGGTGGGCATCTGGTGCTCGTCAACCTCGGCGAGGTCGGCGTGCACGCCCCGGCTGACGTGCTGCACGGCGTTGAAGACCTGCTCGCGTCGTTCGGTGGTTTCGTCGTCTGGCTCGGTGGCACGGCGCTGTCGGCCATGTCGGGTTTGATCGTGGGCCTGGTGATCGTCGGTGCCGTGCTCGGCATCGGACGGATGCTGGGCAAGCGCCCCACCTTCGACGAGGGCCATCGCGCACCGGCGCTTGACCGCGCCTGAGAGCGTCGGGGGGTCGTCGACGCCGGTCCGCGGCGGACAGTCAGCGCTGATTGCGCGGATGCTGTCGTGCCACGCGCTCGTTTCCCCGTCGATAGTTGCCGGTCGCTCGCGCCATCAGCAACTGTGCGTCCTCGTGCGCGACCCGTTCCAGAAAGTCGGCCGCTCTCGCACCCCGGAGCGTCGTCGCGCGATTGCCGTGATGCGTGATCACAACGTCATCTCCTCGGACGGTGTACTCGAAGCCATGCGGTGCGGGCATCCCGCCATTGTTGCCGAGAACGCGCTGCCTGTCTGCGCCGAGCCCGGGCAGACGTTCCGAGTGGATCGCGTCGACACGCAGCGCTAGCGTCGACGGGTGGGATTCGAGGCGTTCGAGGCGTATGCGGTGGCGATGGGGATGTCGGCGACCGCCGTCGCAGAAGACCAGGGCAGCGACTACGAGTCGGGTCTGGCTCAGATCGACGGCGAGACGTGGCACGTGCGTACAGCCCGGACCACGCCCACCAAGCCCGGCGCATTCGTCGCGTTCTGGCGGCGCGATGCGAACGGAGACACCGCTCCCTTCGGCGCGGATGAGGTCGCATCCGGTCTTCTCGTGCTCGTCGAACAGGACGGGAGACGGGGCGTGTTCCGGTTCTCAGCCGGGCACCTTGCGGCCCTGGGGATCACGGCGGGAAAGCACGCAGGCAAGCGCGGATTCCGCGTCTACCCGAGCTGGTGCACGGGCCTGAACCCGCAGGCGACTCGGACGCAGCGCGCCCAGGCGCCGGCCTTTCAGGAGTACTGAGACGGGGTGTGTTCCACGTGAAGGTCGGGGCGTGCTGCCGCGATGCGCTCGAGAACGTCTGATAGTTCCGTGTCGTCGGTGAGGATCACGAAGTACTCGCGTCCATCAATGGTTCGGATGCCGATGCCTGGCCCTGTGCGATTCGCGAAGGCGAGCACACCGCGCGGCGCCATTCTCAACCCGATTCCGCCGAACTCCCATGCGGAGACTGCCGAACGACACTCGATCCAGGCGATCCTCTCGAACGGGACGGTGCGGGACAGGACGGGCCAGAATCGAATCCTGATGCGGTCCGCGTGACCCTCGATCCAGTGCGCCGCAAACGCCAGCGGCCACATGCACGCCGCCATGAACGCGAAGACGACCAGCAGGAGTCCGGGCGACCCCTGCGGATCGGCGAGCTCGGACGGCAGCAAGACGATCGCGATCAGCGGCATTGGCAGCAGGATCGCGCTCAACCACAAGGGGCTCCGTACGCGGCCGGTCTTCCACAGGGGAGTGTTAGTCATGTTCCGCAGCGCGTCCGTTCAGATCCAGCTCGGCAGCCAGTTGTGGATGAGCCAGAAGTCGTAGGGCACGCTCATGCCCGTCCAGACCGGGTAGAAGAACGCCGATACGAGAGCGGCGATGATGAGGAACACGGCGACGGTGCGTTGTCCGGCCTGCCGCCGGTGCAGCGGACGGTCGCCATGGCCGGCCAGCTCGCGCAGCGCGATGGCGAGGGCGAGCACGAGGAACGGCATCATGACCACCGTGTAGAACTGGAAGATCGTGCGCTCGGGCACCAGCAACCACGGCACGTATGTGGCGAGCAGCCCCACCAATGGGTAAGTCAGAACGGGGCTGACGGGAGCCCTCATGATGAGCCCACGCACGAAACGGTAGAGCAGGTACACCGCGGCGGCGACACCGCCGTACCAGATCAGCGGGTTGGGTACCGAAGAGATCACCGCGATGCAGTGGTCGACACCGCACGGTGCCGGGTCGTCGGCTACCCAGACCGCGGTCGGTCGCAACAGTAACGGCCACTGCCACGCCGGACTCGAGTACGGGTGCGCGCTGGCGAGGCCGACATGGAACGTCAACATCGAGGCGTGATAGTCCCACAGGGCCATCAGCGGATGGGTATCCGTCGTTCGCCCGTACCCGCCCGCGGTGACCAGCCAACCTGTCCACGACGCGAGGTAGACGACCAGCGCCGGACCCACCAGCAACACGAACGACGCCGGTCCCTGACGGAAGACCGCATCGGTGGGCCACAGCACGATGCCCGCGCGGCGTCGGGCCAGGGCATCGGTGAACACCGTGTACAGGCCCAGCACGGCCATCGCATACAGGCCTGACCACTTCACGGCCGAGGCGGCACCCAGCGCGACGCCCGCGGCGATCAGCCACGGCCGTGCCCACAGCACCCGCCCGATCATCCGCTGCGTGGTGGCGGGCCTTGCGGTGCGAGGGATGGTGCGCTGTCGATCGATCAGTACGAACAGCACCCCCAGCGTGATGAAGAAGGTGAGGATGCCGTCGAGCAGTGCGATGCGGCTCATCACGATCGCGACGCCATCGATGGCCAGCAGGCCGCCGGCGATGGTCGCCACGGTGTGCGAACGTGTCAGCCGCAGGGCGATCAGGTAGACCACCAGCACCGTGAGCGCTCCGAGAACGGCGGTGGTCACCCGCCATCCGAAGCTCGATCCGGGGCCCCACAGGGCCATGCCGAGGGCGATGATCCACTTGCCGAGCGGCGGATGCACGACATACGAGCCCTCGGGCTGCAGCGCGGAGGCATCGCCCTGGGGCAACTGCTCGTTCGCGCCCTCGCCCCAGGTGCCCTCATAGCCCAGCGTCCACAGCGACCACGCGTCCTTGACGTAGTACGTCTCGTCGAACATGATCTCGTGCGGGTGGGCGAGGTTGACCAGGCGCAGCACCGCCGCGAGCAGCGTGACCAGCGCGGGGGCGAGCCAGGCGAGCATCCGAGCCCGCGCCGGTTCCGCGCGCAGGCCGTCGCGCAGTCTCTCCCAGCGCGTCGTCGCCCGCGGATGCTGCGGCAGCGCGTCGGTCGAGGTCACCCGAACAGCCTAGTTGCGGCACCTAAGCTGGTCGGATGATCATCCTCGCCGCGACTCCCATCGGCAACCTCGGTGATGCGTCGCGGCGCTTGATCGAGGTGCTTGAGAACGCCGAGATCGTCGCGGCCGAAGACACCCGCACCACCCAGCGCCTACTCAAGGCACTGCAGATCGACAACCGTCCGCGGCTGATCGCCCTGCACGACCACAACGAGAAGCACAAGGCCGTCGAGTTGGCCGAGATCGCCGCCGATCATGACATCGTCGTCGTCAGCGACGCCGGGATGCCCGCGATCAGCGACCCCGGTTATGGACTGGTCGCCGCGGCGGTCGAACGCGGAGTGACGGTCACCGCGGTGCCGGGGCCCAGCGCCGCGCTGATGGCGCTCGCGATCTCGGGCCTGCCCACCGACCGGTTCACGTTCGAGGGCTTCCTGCCGCGCAAGCCGGGGGAGCGCAGGCAGACGCTTCGGATGCTGGCAGCCGAGCCCCGCACGATGATCTTCTTCGAGTCGCCGTCGCGGCTCGCCTCGTCGCTCGCCAACATGGGCGCAGCCTTCGGCGCCGACCGCCGTATCGCGGTCTGCCGTGAGTTGACGAAGCTGTACGAAGAGGTGCGCCGCGGCACCGCCGACGAACTCGTCGCCTGGGCTGAGGCCGGTGTGAAGGGCGAGATCGTCGTCGTCGTCGAGGGCGCCGCGCCCGTTGCCGTATCGGCCGAGAACGCACTCGCGCAGGTGCAGGCTCTCGTCGCCTCCGGACTCCGCCTCAAGGAAGCCTGCGCCGAGGTCGCCGCCGCCACGGGCCTGTCGTCCCGCGACCTGTACCAATCCGCCCTCGCCGCCCGCTGACATGCCACCCACCTCGCTCGTGGTCGAGCTCACCCCCACCCTGCCCGTCGAGAGCACGACATCTCGCCGAGCGCACGGCTTCTTCACGCGAACAGCCGGTGCACTCGGCGACTTCATGCGCTGTCGACGGGAGGAAGCCGCGTGAGGGACGGAGAGATCGCTGCGGCGTACGGGGCGCGGGCGGGGGAGTACATCGCGCTCGCCGGAGACCTTGTGCAGATGGCTGACGCGGACTGTGCGCTGATCGGCGAGTGGCGGGATGCCGCAGCGGGGCGACTGCTGGATGCCGGATGCGGGCCGGGGCACTGGACGCAGTTCCTGCACGCGGGCGATTCACGCGAGGCTTGCGCGGACGGTGAGCCTCGCGCCGTGCTGGGCATCGACCTGTCGGCCGAGTTCATCACCCACGCACGGTCGCGCTATCCGCACCTGGAGTTCATCGAGGGCTCGTTCACCGAGCTGCCCGTCGCTGATGGGTCGCTCGGGGGCATCCTCGCCTGGTACTCACTGATCCACACCCCGCCCGAGGAGTTGCCCGCGGTTCTCGCCGAGTTCGCCCGCGTGCTGGCGCCCGGCGGCAGCATCCTGATCGGCTTCTTCGACGGCACCCCGCGCGAATCGTTCGCCCACGCCGTCACGACGGCCTACTTCTGGCGCGCGGATGCCCTCGCCGAACTGCTCGAACCGGCAGGTTTCACGGTGATCGCATCCGAACAGCGCGCTCGCATCGAGGGCGAGGTCAGCATCCGCCCGCACGCCTCTCTCACCGCTACCCGGCGCTGAGCCTCGCGCCGCCTGTCACCCGAGCAATCGCTCCACACCCTCCGGTCGTATACGACTGTTATCGGCGATCCGCTTCGCACTGAGCCCGGTGTCGTGAAGTGCAACGATCACTGGTGTGAGTGCGGCAATGGCCGCGGTCTCGTCCTTCGGTTCCGGGCCCAGCATCGACAACACGCGCTCCAGCTCCGCGAACAGCTGTGTCTGCTCGTCGGTGAGGGCGGGTGGCGGCCCGTCCTCGACCCAGAACTCCCAGTCCGGCGCACGCCCAGCATCCATGCTCCCAGCATCCCACTCCGTACGCTTCCCGCGGAGATGTACAGCACACGCGGAAGAATCCCCGGAATCCATCCGCGCGAAGCGCACATTCCCGCGCGGGGTGTACGGAACTCCGAGTGCGCAGCACACCAGAGAGGGCGAGAAGACGTTCCCTGAGCGAGCATCGGGGAGGGACCCGCGAAGCGGGAGGGGCACCCGCTCTGCGAGCGAAGGGAACGTCCGGACGCCCGCCAGAGCCCGCCCCGGTCATGAATCCGAACGTGCGCAGGTTCCCGCCTAGAATCGAGAGCATGCCCGCAGGCGAATCGTTCTACATCACCACGCCCATCTACTACCCCTCCGATGTGCCTCACATCGGCCACGGGTACACGACGGTCGCCGTCGACACCCTGTCGCGCTGGCACCGCCAGGCGGGCGATGACACGTGGATGCTCACCGGCACCGATGAGCACGGTCAGAAGATGCTGCGCGCGGCCGCGGCCAATAACGTCACGCCGCAGGAATGGGTCGATCGTCTCGTCGGCGAGAGCTGGTTCCCGCTGCTGAAGACGCTCGACGTGGCCAACGACGACTTCATCCGCACGACGCAGGAGCGGCACGAGCGCAACGTGCAGACGTTCTTCCAGAAGCTGTACGACGCGGGTTACATCTACGCCGGCGAGTACGAGGCGCTGTACTGCGTGGGGTGTGAGGAGTTCAAGCCCGACAGTGAGATCGTCGAAGGCACTGGGCCGTTCGAGGGGCTCAAGGTCTGCGCGATCCACTCCAAGCCGCTGGAGCTGCTGCAGGAGAAGAACTACTTCTTCAAACTCAGCGAGTTCCAGGACCGCCTGCTCGACCTCTACAAGACCGAGCCCGACTTCGTGCGCCCCGACTCGGCCCGCAACGAGGTCGTGTCGTTCGTCAGCCAGGGCCTGAAGGACCTGTCGATCTCGCGCTCCACTTTCGACTGGGGCATCCCGCTGCCGTGGGACGGGTCGCACGTCATCTACGTGTGGGTCGACGCGCTGCTCAACTACGCCACCGCGATCGGGTACGGCTCCGACCAGCAGAACTTCGACCGCCGCTGGCCCGGCTACCACGTCGTCGGCAAGGACATCCTGCGCTTCCACGCGGTGATCTGGCCGGCGATGCTGATGGCCGCCGGCGTCGACGTGCCCAAGGGCGTCTTCGCGCACGGCTGGCTGCTGGTCGGCGGCGAGAAGATGTCGAAGTCGAAGCTCACCGGTATCGCACCGACCGAGATCACCGATGTCTTCGGCTCGGACGCCTACCGCTACTACTTCCTGTCGGCGATCGCGTTCGGACAGGACGGCTCGTTCTCGTGGGAGGACCTCTCGGCCCGCTACCAGGCCGAGCTCGCCAACGGCTTCGGCAACCTCGCCTCGCGCACGATCGCGATGATCCAGAAGTACTTCGATGGCGTCGTGCCCACCGCGGCCGAGTACACCGAGCGCGATCTCGAGATCCAGAAGACGGTGGCGGATGCTGCGACCGGCGCGGATGCCGCCATGGAGCAGTTCCGGATCGACGAGGCGATCGACGCGATCTGGACGATCGTCGACCAGCTCAACCACTACATCACCGAGAACGAGCCGTGGGCGCTCGCCAAGCAGGCGGATGCAGGGGACGAGGCGCAGCGCGACCGTCTGGCCACTGTGCTGTACACGTGTGCCGAGGGTCTGCGTGCACTGGCTGTGCTGCTGTCGCCGGTGATGCCGCAGTCCACGGCGAAGCTGTGGGATGCCCTGGGCGTCACCGACGCGCTAGGTGAGCTGACGGCGCAGCCGATCCGTGAGGCAGGCGCGTGGGGTGCGCTGCAGCCCGGCACGAAGGTCGGTGCACTGGCGCCGTTGTTCCCGCGTGTGGAGCAGACCGCCTGAGCGACGAGTCGACCGAGTCATGACCGAGACATACGTGCGCGAGCGCTCCTCCGAGGGGCGCAAGGATCTGCGGTACCCGGCGGCTCCCGAGCCGCTGGCCGTTCCGGTGTACGACAACCATGCGCACCTCGAGATCGTCGACGGAGTCGAGCCCCTCGCGCTCGCCGAGCAGCTCGATCGCGCCGCCGCCGTGGGCGTCGCCGGTGTGGTGCAGGCCTCGGGCGACATCGAGTCGTCCCGCTGGGCGGTCGAGGCGGCGGCATCCGATCCCCGCGTGCTCGCGGCGGTGGCGATCCACCCCAACGATGCCCCCGTGTACGCGCAGGCGGGGCGCCTCGCCGAAGCCCTCGACGTGATCGACGAGCTCGCCGCGCACCCGCGCACGCGCGCCATCGGTGAGACCGGCCTCGACTACTTCCGCACCGGCGAGGAGGGGCGTCCCGCCCAGCACGAGTCGTTCGAGGCGCACATCGCCCTGGCCAAGAAGCACGGCATCGCGATGCAGATCCACGACCGTGACGCTCACGACGACGTGCTGGCGGTGCTCGATCGCGTCGGCGCGCCCGAGCGCACCGTGTTCCACTGTTTCTCGGGCGACGAGCAGATGGCGCGCATCGCGGCGGATGCCGGTTACTACCTCTCGTTCGCGGGCAATGTCACGTTCAAGAACGCGCAGAACCTGCGCGACGCGCTGGCGGTCACCCCGCTGGAGCGGATCCTCGTCGAGACGGATGCCCCGTTCTTGACCCCTGTGCCGCTGCGAGGCCGCCCCAACGCGCCGTACCTCGTGCCGATCACCGTGCGGTTCCTGGCCGCCGAGCTCGGCACCGACGTGGATGAGTTGAGTGCTCGGCTCGCGGCGAACACCCTCGCGGTCTACGGCTCGTTCGACTGAGTCTCAGTTCGCGGGCGCCGGGCTCGTCGGGTCGGCGTCATCCAGCGCCGGCTTGGCGTTGACGATGTGCGAGATCGGGCGCCAGACCAGCAGCAGGGTCAGCGCGGCACCGGCGAACGCGAACCACCACGGTGCGGTCAGCCCCCACACCTGGGCGATCACGCCGCCCAACGCCTGCCCGATGACCATGCCGCCGAACACGCCCACCATGTTCACCGACGCCACGCGCCCCTGCAGCTCGGGTGGCACCAACCTCTGGCGGACGGTGGTCGAGATCGTGCCCCAGACGAAGGCGTAGAAGCCGAAGAACAGCATGATCACCAGCGCCACCCACCCGGTGCTGGTCAGCGCGAACGCGAGGTGCATGACGACCTCCATCGACAGGCACACGCGCATCAGCGTCGCGAACGAGATGTGCCGCTCCAGCCAGCCGAAACTGAAGGTGGCGAGCAGACCTCCGGCCGCGGAGGCCGTGGTCAGCGCGCCGAACCCGACCGCGCCCATGTTCAGGTGCTCGGTCGCGTACAGCACGAGCACGCCCCAGGGGGCCGCCCAGGTGATGTTGAACAGCAGGATGATGAGCACCAGCATCCGCACCGGGGGATTGCGCCACAGCCATTTGATGCCCTCGGCGATGTCGGTGTGCACCGGGGTGCGCGCCGCGTCGGGGCCGCCCTCACGCGGCGGAACCGGCGTCGCCGCCATCCGCGAGACGAGCACGATCGCCAGCACGATGCACAGCCCTTCCAGCAGGAACGGCCACGCCGAACCGGCGGCGAACAAGAAGGCTCCGAGGGGAGGGCCGGCGAACTGGTTCGCCACCAGGTACCCGGCCTGCAGGCGGGCATTGCCGATGCCGAGGTCGACGGGCCGCACCAGCATCGGCAGCAGGGTGCTCGCCGTGGTGTCGACGAACACCTCGGCGGTGCCGTACAGGAACGCCACCGCGAGCACGATCCAGATGTTCGCGGTTCCGGTCAGCAGAAAGACGCACAGCGCGGCGATCACGATCGCGCGGGCGGCGTTGGCGAACATCACCAGGCGGCGGCGGTCGAAGCGGTCGGCGATGGCTCCCGCATGCAGCCCGAACAGCAGCCAGGGCAGGAACTGCAGCACGGCGCCCGAGGCGACCAGGATCGGCGACGAGGTCATCGACGCGATCAGCAGGGGAGCGGCGGCCAACGCGACGCCGTCGCCGATGTTGCTGGTCCACGACGACGCCAGCAGCCAGCGGAAATCGCGGCCCAGACGGCGCGGTGCGATGAGCTCTCCGAGTGCGGTCACCCGGTTGATCTTAGGGTCGTTTCCCGCGGCACGTGACGGAATGCGGAACAATGTGAGGATGACCGTCTCACTGCTCGGCGCCACCGAGATCCGCAGACTCGCCGCCGAGCTCGACGTCACCCCCACCAAGAAGCTGGGGCAGAACTTCGTCGTCGACGCCAACACCGTGCGCAAGATCGTGCACGCCGCGGGCGTGCAGCCCGGCGAACGGGTCGTCGAGATCGGCCCGGGCCTCGGCTCACTGACCCTGGCGATCCTCGAAGCGGGCGCGACGGTGACCGCCGTCGAGATCGACCACCGCCTCGCCGAGCGCCTGCCGCGCACCGCCGCCGAACGCGGCGTCGAGGACGGCGCACTCACCGTGGTGGACGCGGATGCCATGCAGGTCACCGATCTACCCGGAGACCCCACGATCCTCGTCGCCAACCTGCCGTACAACGTCTCGGTGCCGGTGCTACTGCACTTTCTGGAGACCTTCCCGGCGCTGCAGCGCGGGGTTGTGATGGTGCAGGCCGAAGTCGCCGAGCGGCTGGCCGCGCGGCCCGGCTCGAAGATCTACGGCGCCCCGAGCGTGAAGGCCGCGTGGTACGGCCCCTGGCAGCTGCGGGGCACCGTTTCTCGGCAGGTGTTCTGGCCCGTGCCGAACGTCGACAGCCTGCTCGTCGGCTTCGTGCGCGATGACGAACCCCGCGGCAGCGAGGACGAGCGCCGTCGCACGTTCCAGATCGTGGATGCTGCGTTCAACCAGCGTCGCAAGATGCTCCGTCAGGCGCTGTCGGGGCTGTTCGGAAGCTCTGCGGCAGCATCCGCCGTTCTGGAATCCGCCGGCGTCGCCCCCACCGCGCGCGGCGAGGACCTCACGGTCGACGACTACCACCGCATCGCACGCACGGCTCCGACAGGCACCGCATCGGCTGATGCGGATACTCTGGCACCGTGACCGAACCGCGCTTTCAGCCCCACGTGCCCGAGATCCACCGCCCGTACGTCGCGGCTCCGGATCGCTATCAGCGCTTCGCCTACCGTCAGGTGGGCACCTCTGGCCTGTACCTGCCGCCGATCTCGCTCGGCCTGTGGTGGAACTTCGGCGACAACATCCCGCTCGACAACCAGCGCGCGCTGCTGCGCCACGCATTCGACAACGGCATCACCCACTTCGACCTGGCGAACAACTACGGCCCGCCGTACGGTTCGGCCGAGAAGAACTTCGGGCGGATCTTCGCCGAAGACCTGGCGCCCTACCGAGATGAGCTGATCATCTCGTCGAAGGCGGGCTGGGACATGTGGCCGGGGCCCTACGGCGACCTCGGCAGCCGCAAGTACATCCTCGCCAGCGCCGAGCAGTCGCTGACCCGCATGGGTCTCGACTACGTCGACCTCTTCTACTCGCACCGCGTCGACCCGGTCACCCCGATCGAAGAGACCATCGGGGCGCTCGACACCCTGGTGCGGCAGGGCAAGGCCCTGTACGTCGGCATCTCGTCGTACAGCCCCGAGCGCACCGAGGCCGCACTGGCCGTGGCACGCGACCTGGGCACGCCGTTGATCATCCATCAGCCCTCGTACTCAATCCTCAACCGCTGGGTCGAGGACGGCCTGACCGATGTGCTGCGCGCCGAGGGCGTCGGCGCGATCGCCTTCACGCCGCTCGCGCAGGGACTGCTCACCGGCAAGTACCTCGGCGACGGCACGGCCGATCGTGCGCAGAAGCGCGGATCGCTGTCGGACCGGCCGCTCTCAGACGAAGGCCTCGCCCTGCTGCGCGGGCTCAACGACATCGCCGCCGACCGCGGGCAGAGCCTCGCGCAGATGGCCCTGCAGTGGACGCTGCGCGACCCGGTGGTCGTCTCGGCGCTGATCGGAGCCTCGCGTCCGGAGCAGCTCGATGAGAACATCGCCGCGGTAGATGGTCCCGCTTTCACAGACGAAGAACTCACGGCGATCGACGCGCTCTCGCACGGCATCGACGTCAACCTGTGGTCGGTGTCGTCCGAACTGTGAACCGTGCGCGCGAGGCGCGCCGCAACCGAAGGGAGCCGCGATGAGCACAGCGCAGCGCACCGAAGCCGTGCACGTACGCGCCCCCGGCAAGATCAACCTCTACCTGGGGGTCGGACTACCGCACGATGATGGCTATCACGCCCTGGCCACCGTGTTCCAGGCCGTATCGCTGTACGAGGACGTCACTGCCTACCCCGCCGACGGGTTCTCGCTCGAGGTGCACGGCGACGTCGACCTCGACGAGGTGCCCACCGATGACCGCAACCTCGCCATGCGCGCGGCCAAGCTGCTCGCTCAGGCGACCGGGGTCACGGCCGGCGTGCATCTGGTGATCCGCAAGGGCGTGCCCGTCGCCGGGGGAATGGGCGGTGGTTCGGCAGATGCCGCGGCCGCGCTGGTCGCATGCGACGCACTGTGGGGCACCGATCTCGGCGCTCACCGGCTGCACGAGCTGGCCGCGCGCCTGGGGGCCGATGTGCCATTCGCGCTGCACGGCGGAACCGCGATCGGAGCGGGGCGCGGCGACGACCTGACACCTGCGCTGGCACGCGGACGCTTCGACTGGGTGCTGATCATGAGTGCACAGGGACTCTCGACCCCCGAGATCTACGGGCGCCTCGACACGATGCGCGCCCACGGCGAGGCGCTCGCCGACGACCCGCAGCCGTCCTTGGACGTGCCGGTGGCGGTACTGCAGGCGTTGCGGGCGGGGGATGCCGCAGCTCTCGCCCCCGTGATGTTCAACGACCTGGAGCGCGCGGCGCTGGACGGCCGCCCGGATCTCGAGCATGCGCTCGCCGACGGTGTGCGCCTCGGGGCGTTGTCGGGAATCATCTCGGGCTCGGGCCCCACGGTCGCATTGCTGTGCGGCGGCCCTGAAGCCGCGCGTGCGGTGCAGCAGGAGTTGCAGGCGGCCGGCCATACGGCGGTGCACGTGCACGGGCCCGTCGCCGGCGCACGCATCGTGGTCTGAGTGCGATCGCGTCAGGGTTGAGCGGCATCTCGTGCGACTGTGAGGATGGGACGATGGGTGCAGCAGGAAAGAACTGGCGCGCGCGGCTGGTCCACGCGATCCACGTCGATGCGGCCTCGCGCCCCGAGACCCAGGCGATGCTCTCGATCGACGAGATGTATGCGCGTCGCGTCATCGAGCTGGCGATGCGCATCGCCGAGTCTCTGATCGCCGTCGGCGCCGCGGCCAACGAAGTCGTGCTGTCGATCACGAGAGTGACGGCGGCATGGGGCATCCGTCCGGTGCACGTCGACATCACGTTCAACTCGATCGCGGTGTCGTATCACGGCGGTGAGTCCGACCTGCCGTTCACCCTGATCCGGGTCGTCCGGGCGCCCGTGCCCGATCACTCCAAGCTTCAGCAACTGCAGGCGCTGGTCGCGCAGATCCAGGCGGGTCTCGACCTCGATGAGGCCCGCGTCCGCTTCCATGTCATCCGCCGCACGCCCTTCCGCTATCGCCCCACCGTCATCGTTCTGGCTCAGGGGCTGCTCGCCGTCGGCGTCTGCCTGCTCTTCGGGGCGGGCTGGATGACCACCCTGGTCGCGTTGCTCGCCGCGTGCGGCGCGGCGCTGACTCAGCGCTGGATGGCACGGATGCATGTGCCTTTCTTCTTCTCGCAGGCCGCCGGCGCGCTCGTGGTCACCGCGTTCGCGGCGGTGACCAATGCCCTGCGGGTCCACGAAGTGCCCCTGTTCGAAGGCGCCAGTCCCGGCATCATCGTCGCGGCCGGCATCGTGCTGATGCTGGCGGGGATGTCGGTCGTGGCTGCGGCGCAGGACGCCATCGACGGCTTCGCACTCACCGCCGGCGGGCGCATCCTCGACCTGGCGTTGCTCACGCTCGGAGTCGTGGTCGGCATCGTCGGCGGCGTCTCATTCGCCCAGCGTCTCGGGGTGGGCTTCCCGCTCTCCACCGATCCACCCGAACTCGGACCGGTCACCATGCAGCTCGCCGGGGTGGTGCTCATCGCCGTGACGGTGGCCGTGTGGAACGGTGCCACCGCGCGCACGATCCTCGTCTCGGCCCTCTTGGGGAGCATCGCCTGGGGCGGGTACAGCGCTGCCGTCGCCGGCGGCATCGGCGTCGCTCTCGCGAGTGCGATCGGCGCGTTGATCGCCAGCTTCATCGGCACGCTGATCGCCCACCGTCTGCATGTGCCCTCGATCGCGGTCACGACCGCGGCGATCGTGCCGATGGTGCCCGGTTCTGTGGTCTACCGCGGACTGCTCGGTATCGTCGAGGCAGAGGGCGAGGCGTTTCCTCTTATCGTGGGGTTCTCCGACCTGTTCCAGGCGGTCGCCATCGGGCTCGCCCTGGCATCCGGGGCATCGCTCGGACTCGTCCTGGGAGCGCCCGTGCGCGACACACTGCAGAGCGTGGTGCGTCGACGCGGACGCATCCGCTGACCGGTGGGTGCCGCTGACCGGCGGGCGCACAGCGGTACCGGATAGCCTGGGTACGACATGGCACATCTGCTCGGAGCCGAAGGGCTCCACCTCGAATACCCCACCCGCGTCGTCTTCGACTCCGTCACTCTCGGCATCGAGGAGGGCGACCGCATCGGCATCGTCGGACGCAACGGCGACGGCAAGTCGAGCCTGCTCGCGATGCTCGCGGGCCGCAAGGAGCCCGATGCGGGCCGCGTCACCGTGCGCGGCGGAACACGCATCGGTGTGCTCGACCAGGCCGACACACTCGACGACGCCCTGACCGTGGGAACCGCCGTCGTCGGTGATACCCCCGAGCACGAGTGGGCGGGGGATGCCCGCATCCGCGACGTCATCGCCGGGCTGGTCGGCGACCTCGACTGGGAGGCCTCGGTGTCCTCGCTCAGCGGTGGTCAGCGCCGCCGCGTCTCACTGGCGCGACTGCTGACCGGCGACTGGGACATCATCGCGCTCGACGAGCCCACGAACCACCTCGACGTCGAGGCGATCACGTGGCTGGCCGGGCATCTGAAGACCCGGTGGGCGCGCAACGCCGGGGCGCTCATGGTCGTCACCCACGACCGGTGGTTCCTCGACGAGATCTGCACAGCCACCTGGGAGGTGCACGACCGCATCGTCGAGCCCTTCGAGGGTGGCTACGCCGCGTACATCCTGCAGCGCGTGGAGCGCGACCGGATGGCCGCCGCGACCGAGGCCAAGCGCCAGAATCTCGCCCGCAAAGAGCTGGCCTGGCTGCGTCGTGGCGCGCCTGCGCGCACGAGCAAGCCGAAGTTCCGCATCGACGCCGCCAACGCGCTCATCGCCGATGTGCCGCCGATCCGAGACACCGTGTCGTTGCAGTCGCTCGCCGTGGCACGGCTGGGCAAAGACGTCGTCGACCTGCTCGACGCCGGTGTCGCCTATGGCGACCGCCAGGTACTCAAGGACGTCGAGTGGCGCATCGCGCCGGGCGAGCGCACCGGCATCCTCGGCGTCAACGGGGCCGGCAAGTCGACGCTGCTGGGCCTAGTGGCCGGCACCGTCGAACCGACCAGCGGTCGCGTCAAGCGCGGCAAGACCGTGCAGGTGCGCACCCTGACCCAGCGGATCGACGAGCTCGAACAACACTGGACCGACCCCGTGCGCACGGTGATCAACGGGCTGCGCACGTCGTACACCTTCGGCAGTGGGTCGAAGGCGCAGGACCTCACCCCGGGGCAGCTCCTCGAGCGGCTCGGATTCACCTCGGCGCAGTTGTCGACCCCGGTGAAAGATCTATCGGGTGGACAGCAGCGCCGACTGCAGCTGCTGCTCGTGCTGCTCGACCAGCCCAATGTGCTGATCCTCGATGAGCCGACCAACGACATGGACACCGACATGCTCGCCGCGATCGAGGACCTGCTCGACTCGTGGCCGGGCACACTGCTCGTGGTCAGCCACGACCGGTACTTCCTCGAGCGCGTCACCGATCAGCAGTACGCCGTGCTGCCGGGCCCCGACGGCTCAGGGCGCCTGCGGCACCTGCCCGGCGGGATCGACGAGTATCTGCGCCTGCGTGCGGCGATGCCCGCCGGCGAGCGGACGGCGCACGATGCCGCATCCGCTCCGGCCGGGTCGGCGCTGTCGGGGGCCGAGTTGCGCGCCGCTGAGAAGGAGGCGTCGATGCTTGAGCGCAAGATGCAGAAGCTGAACGATCAGATCGACAAGGCCAAGCACGCGCTCGCCGACCATGACCAGTCCGACTACGAGGGTCTGGGCGAGAAGATGCGCGCGATCCAAGCGCAGCAGGACGAGGTCGAAGAGCTCGAGATGCGCTGGTTCGAGATCACCGAGCAGATCGGCTGAGTTCAGGCTCCGCGGGTCACGCAGCCGGTGCGTCCTGCAGCATCCTGCGGGTGACGAACTCGCGCGGTACGCCGCTCAGCGGGTCGGTGAAGCGCAGCTCACGGGCCAGCAGCTGCATCGGCTTCTCGAAGTCGTCGGGCGTCTCGGGTAGCAGCTCGGGGTAGAAACCGTCGTTCAGGATGCCGGCGCCGAGCGCCGACAGATGCACGCGTAGCTGGTGCATCTTGCCGCTGTGCGGACGCAGCCGCGTGTGCACGACGCGGTCGTCCGCAGTGATCAGTTCGATCAGCGTCTCGGAGTTCGGCTCGCGTTCGGCATCCACCCGCACGCAGACGTTGCCCCGCAGCTTCTCGATGTGGTTGCGGTACACGATCGGGAACGGCTGCCCGCCCAGGGCGGGGGATGCCGGATTCCAGCCCTCGGGCAGGGCAGAGACGGCTTCGTAGACCTTCTCGACCCGCCGGTTCTCGAACAGCAGCTGGTAGGCGCCGCGGGTCTCGGGGCGCACCGAGAACATCAGTAGCCCGGCCGTGGCCCGGTCGAGGCGGTGGATCGGGGTGAGTTCGGGGATCTCGAGCAGATTGCGCAGTCGTACGAGGGCAGAGTTCTGCAGGTACTTGCCGCCGGGAGTGGTCGGCAGGAAGTGCGGTTTGTCGGCCACGACCAGGTCGCCGTCCTGGTGCAGCACCTCGACCTCGAAGGGGATATCGCGCTCCACCGGCGGTTCCCGGTAGTACCAGACGAACTCGTGCGCACCCAGCGGCGTCTCGCGCGTGAGCGCGGTGCCGTCGCGGGCAACGATCTCACCGCGGTCGAAGCGGGCCAGGAGACGTTCGGGGTCGAGATGGAAGAAGCGCTCGGCCATGTACGCGCCGATCGTCGGCCACGGACCCTGCATCGGCAGATGCAGGCGGGTCGCACCGACGCCGTCGCGCACCGGCAGGGGCGAAGCCATCGCCATCAGCGGGCGCTCACGTGTCGAAGCTCAGACTGAGCTTGCGCAGCAGGCCGGCGAGGCGTTCGCGCTCTGCGCGCGGCAGAGCGCTCAGCAGCTCGGCCTCGGCATCCACCAGGCGGGTGATCGCGGCATCCACGCGCACCCTGCCGTCGTCGGTGAGCGTGACCAGCACGCTGCGGCCGTCGGCGGGGTCGGCCTGCCGTCGCACGAAGCGCCGACCGACCAAGCGGTCGATGCGGTTGGTCATGGTTCCGCTCGAGACCAGGGTCTGTTGCAGCAGCTGTTTCGGCGAGAGCTGGAAGGGAGACCCGGCGCGGCGCAGCGCCGAGAGCACATCCCACTCCCACGGTTCGATGTCGCTGCGGTGGAACACATCGCGACGTGCGCGATCGAGATGCCTCGAGAGTCGATCCACACGCGAGAGCACTTCGAGCGGCGAGAAGTCCAGGTCGGGGCGCTGAGTGTTCCACGCACCGACGATGCGATCCACCTCATCCGCCTCATCCATCTGTCCATTATCGCGCGCTCCTCGGGCACGTCCGGACGTCGGACACAGGTGGAACGTGGCAGACTTGTCACGCGGCCCCGCACACGCGGATGGCCGTGGTCCGCCGTAGTGTAACGGCAGCACGACAGCCTTTGGAGCTGTGAGGTTCAGGTTCGAATCCTGGCGGCGGAGCATGACGCAGAACCCACTCGCCATCATCGTTCTCGCTGCAGGGCAGGGAACGCGCATGAAGTCCCGTCGGCCCAAGGTGCTGCACGAGATCGGCGGGCGGCCCCTGGTGGGGCACGTCCTGACCACCGCCCGCGCGCTCGGTGCCGAGCACATCGAGGTCGTCGTCCGTCACGAGCGCGACCAGGTCGTCGCCGCGATCACGGAGCAGTACCCCGAGGCGATCGTCGTCGATCAAGACGACATCCCCGGTACGGGGCGCGCCGTGCAGGTCGCTCTCGACGCGCTGCCCGCCGATTTCGACGGCGATGTGCTCGTGCTCTCGGGCGATGTGCCCTTGCTGCAGGCGGGCACGCTCGAGGCCCTCGTCGCCGGACACCGCGCGGCATCCGCCGCCGCCACCCTGCTGAGCGCGCACCTCGACGACCCCACCGGGTACGGTCGCATCATCCGCGGTGCGGACGGCGTCGTCGAGCGCATCGTCGAGCAGAAGGACGCCAGCGCCGACGAGGCCGCGGTCACCGAGATCAACGCCGGCGTGTACGTGTTCCGTGCCCCGGCGCTGCGCACCTACCTGGCCCGCGTCGACCAGAACAACGCGCAGGGCGAGATGTACCTGACCGATGTGATCGGTCTGCTGCGCGGCGCTGCCGAGAAGGTCGCCGCTGAACTCGCCGATGACGTCACCTCGACGTTCGGCATCAACGACCGCGCCCAGCTCGCCGAGGCCGGCCGGGTGCTGAACCAGCGCATCGTGCGGCACTGGCAGCGCGAGGGCGTCACGATCGTCGACCCGGCGACCACCTGGATCGACGACGACGCCACGCTGGCCCCCGATGTGACGATCCTGCCGAACACCCAGATCCTGCGTGCGACGGTCATCGCCGCCGGCGCCACCATCGGTCCCGACACGACGCTGGTCGACTGCGAGGTGGGCGAGGACGCCGTTGTGCGCCGCAGCGACGCCAACCTCGCCGTTGTCGGCGCGAATGCCACGGTGGGCCCCTACTCGTTCCTGCGCCCCGGCACCGTGCTGGGCGAGAGCGGAAAGATCGGCGCCTACGTCGAGACCAAGAACGCCCAGATCGGTGAGGGAAGCAAGGTTCCGCACCTGTCGTACGTGGGTGATGCCACCATCGGACGCGGCGTCAACTTGGGCGCGAGCACGATCACCGCCAACTACGACGACGTCAACAAGCACCGCACCGAGATCGGTGACGAGGTGCACACCGGATCTCACACGGTGCTCGTCGCGCCCATTAGGCTGGGAGCAGGTGCAAAGACCGGCGCCGGCGCCGTCGTCCGCAAGGATGTGCCCGCCGGTGCGCTGGCCATGAGCATCGCCCCCCAGCGCAACATCGTCGGGTGGGTCGAGAAGAACAGAGCAGGCACGGGTGCAGCTGATGCGGCGGCCCGCGAACGAGCGGCGGAGTAGGGCGGCAGCCATGGGCCAGAAGAAGAAGCGCGTAGCACTGGATGTCCAGAACGGGGTCGCCCCCGGACTGATCGCGAAGACCAAGAAGCGGCTCGTCGTCGCCGGCGGTCGCTCGCACCCCGAGCTGACGGCCGCCGTCGCCGCCGCACTCGGCCAGGAGGTCGCTCCGGTCGAGCACCGCACCTTCGCCTCGGGTGAGATCTACGCCCGCTTCGAGGTCTCGATCCGCGGCTGCGACCTGTTCATCGTGCAGTCGTTCGGCCAGCCGGTCAACGAGTGGCTGATGGAGACGCTGATCATGCTGGATGCCGCGAAGCGGGCATCCGCAAAGCGCGTCACCGTCGTCGCCCCGTACTACCCCTACTCTCGTCAGGACAAGAAGGGTCGCGGCCGCGAGCCGATCTCGGCGCGTCTGGTTGCCGACATGCTCAAGGTCGCTGGTGCGGACCGCGTCATGAGCGTCGACCTGCACGCCGCGCAGATCCAGGGCTTCTTCGACGGCCCGGTCGACCACCTCTTCGCCAAGCCCGTTCTGCTCGAGCACTTCGAGAGCACGCTGACGCCCGAGGACCGTGAGACGCTCACGATCGTGTCGCCCGACATGGGGCGCGTCCGCGTGGCCGACACATGGTCGGACAGCCTCGGCGCACCGCTGGCGATCATCCACAAGCGTCGCGACCCTAAGGTCGCCAACCAGGTGTCGGTGCACGAGATCGTCGGCACCGTCGAGGGACGCACCTGCCTGCTCGTCGACGACATGATCGACACCGGCGGCACGATCGTCAAGGCCGCGCAGGCGCTGAAGGCGAACGGCGCCCGCCGGGTGATCGTCGCCGCCACTCACGCGGTGTTCAGCGATCCGGCGTCCGAGCGTCTGCAGGACGACGCGATCGACGAGGTCGTCGTCACCGACACGATTCCGCTGACCGAGTCGCGCCAGTGGGACGGGCTCACGATCCTGCCGATCGCGCCGCTGCTGGCGGCGGCGATCAAGCAGGTCTTCGAGGACGGCTCGGTCACGAGCATGTTCGGCGGCGACGCCTGAGAAGGGCGCATAGTCGGATGCCCGAGGCTGGGCGTATGAACGCACACCACGCCGCTCGTACCGGAACCGCGCTGCTCGGGGCGGCCGGGGTCCTGCTGCTGTCCGGCTGCGCCGGTGGAGGGGCCGCCGATGCCGGCGATCCCTCTCCGATCTCGACCGATGCCACCGCACCGTACGCCGATGGCACCTACGCCGCTGAGGGTGCTTACCAGACGCCCGAGACGGTCGAGAACATCTCGGTGACGCTCACCCTGAGCGACGACGTCGTGACCGACGTCGAGGTGGTCGGCGATCCGACGGCGCCCGAGAGCACGCGCTACCAGGGCCAGTTCATCGACGGCATCGCCGCCGAGGTGGTGGGTAAGAAGCTCGACGAGCTCGACGTCGACCGCGTTGCCGGTTCGTCGCTGACCAGCGGCGGTTTCAACCAGGCCCTCGTGCGGATCAAGGAAGAGGCCGTGATCTCCGCCGCCGACAACGGCGACGCAGACACGGAGACCGAGTAGGCGGATGCCATGACCTGGCGGTTCGATGCGATCGGCACACGCTGGGAGATCGAGACCGACCAGCCGCTCTCGTCACAGCTTCAGGGGCGGGTCACGGCGACGGTCGAGCGGTTCGACCGGGAGTGGTCGCGGTTCCGCGCCGACTCGGTGGTCTCATCGCTGCGTCGCGGGGGGACCGTTGATGCGCCACCGGACGCCGGCGTCATGCTCGACGGGTTCCGTGAGCTCAGCCGTGTAACCGACGGCGCCGTCAATCCGTTGATCGGTCTGGGCTTGGAGGCACTCGGCTATGACGCGGCGATGTCGTTGCAGTCCGGTCGCCCAGAGAGCGCCCCGGCCGACTGGGAGAGCATCCTCACCTGGACGCCGACGACGCTCACGATGCACCGACCCGGCGTGATCGACGTGGGCGCGCTCGGCAAGGGACGCCTTGTCGACCTCGTCGCCGCAGACCTGCGGGATCTGCCGGGACGCACGATCATCGACGCCTCGGGAGATCTGCTCGTGCGCGGCGGAGCGGCGCTCGTCGCGTTGGAACACCCCTACGACCCCACAAGCGCGATCGGTGTGGTCGAGGTCGCAGGCCGGGCTCTGTGCGCGTCGGCGGTGAACCGGCGGGTGTGGGGCGATGGGCTGCACCATGTGCTGGATGCCCGCACCGGGGTGCCCGTGCGCACCTGGGCCGCCACGTGGGCCATCGCCGACGACGCCATGCGGGCCGACGCCGTCGCGACCGCCCTGTTCTTCGATGGGGGCCCGGGCCTTGCCGGTGCATGGGGTGTGGACTGGGTGCGCATGACCACCGACGGCCGGGTCGAACGCTCAGCGGCCTTCGCCGGCGAGCTGTTCACGTAGCGAAACAGGGCGACCCGGCGAGCCCCGGGGGCAGAACATGCGCGAGAGTAGAGGTGTGATCACCTCTCTCACGGCGCTGCGGCAGCGGACCCTCGCGCTCCTCGGCGCCCTCTCGATGTACCGGCTCGTGCTCTTCGCCCTGCTCGCTCTGGGGGTCATCGCCCTCGGACTGTCGCTGGCGGGGCTCGTTGCCCCGTCGGCGTTCGAGATCCTGGCATCCTTCGCGGTACTGGTCGTCGCCATCTCGGCCGTCGACGCCGCGGCGCAGCGCTTGCTGCACCTGCCCTGGCGCATCGAGTCGTCGCTGGTGACGGCGCTGATCCTGCTGTTCGTGCTGCAGCCGTCGCTCACGCTGCCGGGACTCGCCGGCAACGCTCTCGGCGGCGCACTCGCCGCGGCGTCGAAGTACGTCATCGCGTGGCGTGGCCGTCACATTCTGAACCCCGCGGCGTTCGGTGCCGCTGTGGTCACCATCGCCGGAATCGGTACGTTCTCGTCGTGGTGGGTGGGCACCCCCGCACTCGCGCTGCCGGTCGCCGTGCTCGGACTGATCGTGCTGTGGCGCACCGAGAAGGTGCGCGTCGTACTCGTCTTCCTGCTCGTCGCCGTCGGCGTCGCCGTGGTGCGGCAGGCAGCCCTCGCGCAGAACGCGGGTCTGTCGTTCGCACTGTCGGATGCCATCGGCTTTGCGCTGCTGCAGTCGCCCTACCTGTTCCTCGGTATCTTCATGCTGTCGGAGCCGCTCACGCTGCCCCCGCGCCGCTGGCAGCAGTTCAGCGTCGCCGTACTCGTCGGCATCCTGGCAGGGTGGCCGATCGCGATCGGCGGGCTGTTCACACTCGGGCAGGAGCGCGCCCTGCTGATCGGCAACCTGCTCGCCTTCGCCTTCGCCGTGCGCACATCCGTGCGGCTCGTCCTCACCCGGCGCGAGTTCATCACGCCGACCGCACAGGAACTCACGTTTCGCGCGAAGGGGCGCCTGTCCTTCATCGCCGGACAGTACGTCGAGCTCGAGGTGCCGCACCGCAATCCGGATGCCCGCGGCACCCGGCGCGAGTTCAGCATCGTCTCGGCTCCGGCCGACCTGCCGACCCTGCGCATCGCCTACAAGGACGGCGATCAGAAGCATCCCTCCAGCTACAAGCGCGCGCTGAAGGCCGCCGAACCCGGCGCGGTACTGGGCGTCACGGGCACCTGGGGCGACTTCGTGCTGCCTCGGGGTGGCGCACCCGTGCTGATGGTCGCGGCAGGCATCGGTGTGACGCCGTTCGTCTCACAGCTACGGCAATTGCAGGCGACCGGCGTCGAACGCGACATCGTGCTCGTGTACGTCGCCTCCTCGGCCGCCGAGCTCGCTTTCCGCGCGGAGCTGGAGGCGACCGGGGTGCCGACGATCGTCTTCACGCGCGACGCGCCGGCCGACCTGCCCGCGCACTGGTCCTGGCCGCGCGGCGTACGCCTCGACGCCGAGGGTCTCGAGCGCGTGGTTCCCGACCTCGCCGCACGGCACGCGTTCATCTCGGGCCCGCCCCGTTTGATCGCCGACCTGGCGCCGGCGCTGCACAAGGCGCACGGACTGACGACCGACGCCTTCGCGGGTTACTGAGCCGGCGTCTCCGACGACGCGGTACGTGCCGCAGGCAGGTGCACGGTGAACGACGTATCGCCCGGCTCACTGGTGACGGTGATCGATCCGCCGTGTCCCTCGACGATCGCTTTCGCGATGGCGAGGCCCAGGCCGGTGCCCCCGCTCTGGCGTGCACGCGACACGTCGCCGCGAGCGAAGCGGGCGAACAGCTCGTCGCGCACCTCGGGATCGATACCGGGGCCGTCATCGTGCACGCGCAGCTCGGCGCCGCCGTCGACTGCCGCCACGCTCAGCGTGATCGTGGTGCCGGGCGGCGTGTGCGTCCGGGCGTTCGCAAGCAGGTTCCCGACCACCTGATGCAGTCGCCCGGTGTCACCAGGCACGAGCACCGGCTCTTCGGGGGCCTCCAGCTTCCACACGTGCTCAGGACCGGTGGGCTGCGCATCGGCGACCGCCTCGACGGCCAGTTGCGACAGATCCACAGTGCCGTGCACGAGTTCGGTGCCCTCATCGAGGCGAGCCAGCAGCAGCAGGTCTTCGACCAGACGGGTCATCCGCAGAGACTGCGCCTGGATGCGCTCCAGCGCCGAGGTCGTGTGCTGCAGGGCATCCGGTCCGTCCCCCTGGCTCAGGGCGCGCAGCGAGAGCTCCGAGTACCCGCGGATCGACGCCAGCGGCGTGCGCAGCTCATGGCTGGCATCCGCGACGAAACGTCGCATCCGATCCTCGTTGCGCTGCCGCGCGGCGAGCGACTCATCCACGTGATCGAGCAACGTGTTCAGGGCGACGCCCACCCGTCCCACCTCGGTGCGCGCGTCGGCCTCGTACTCGGGCACGCGCTCGGTGATCGTCACCTCACCACGGTCCAGCGGCTGACTTGCGACACGCGTCGCCGTGGCGGCGACGGCGCGCAGCGGACGCAAGCCCATACTGATCGTCAGTGCGGTGGTGATTGCGAGCAGTATGAGGCCGCCGAGCGTCGCCAGCGCGATGGTCGTGAACAGCGAAGTCATGGTGTGCTGCACGTCCGCCCGCGGGAGCCCCGTGATCACCAGCACGCCGTTGTCGGTCTGATCGACCGTCACGCGGTACGACCCGAAGTCCGGCAGGCTCACGGTCGCGTTGCGCGAGTGCTGCAGGGCCGAGGTCAATGTCAGCAGATCCGCCCCGGAGAGCACCGTGCGGTCGTCGGGGGTGACGATGATGCCTGACGGGGCCGTGCTCGGGGGCGCGACCATCAACAACAGGCTGTTGGCGGGGACGCGCTGTCCTTCCATCGCATACTCGGCGGTGAGCGGTTCGCCGAGGATCGATGCGGTCTGGGCGCGGCTGGTCACCAGAGGTACGGTCTCGGCGGCAGCACCGTTGACCTGCTCTTGCAGTCGGATCTCGAGCGTGTTGCCGAGCGTGGCACTGGTGATGATTGCGACGATCACCAGGATGAGACTCACGAACCCGATCACCGCGGCCATCAGCCGGGCCTGCAGGCTCAGCGGAGCGGCGAGCATGGCGATGTCCTACTGGGGCGCTTTGATCATGTAGCCGACGCCGCGCACCGTGTGCAGCAGGGGAGTGCGCCCGGCATCGATCTTCTTGCGCAGATACGAGATGTACAGCTCGACCACCGATGACTTGCCGCCGAAGTCGTAGCTCCATACGCGGTCGAGGATCTGTGCCTTCGACAGCACTCGGCGTTCGTTGCGCATCAGAAAGCGCAGCAGCTCGAACTCGGTTGCGGTCAGCTCGATCTCGTCGTCACCGCGCATGACCTCATGGCTGTCCTCGTTCAGAGACAGGTCTGCGACCCGCAGGATGGCCTGTTCGTCCTCGGCCTGCCCCTGCCCAGAGCGCCGGATCACGGCACGCAGCCGGGCGATCACCTCTTCGAGGCTGAAGGGCTTGGTGACGTAGTCGTCGCCGCCTGCCGTGAGGCCCGCGATGCGGTCGGCCACGGCATCCTTCGCCGTGAGGAACACGACGGGTACGAGGTTGCCCGACTCGCGCAGTCGGCGCAGCACGCTCATGCCGTCGAGGTCGGGCATCATGACATCCAGCACCAGGGCATCCGGTTCGAACTCCTGCGCGACCTGCAGCGCTTCCAGGCCCGAGCCCGCGGTGCGGACCTCCCAGCCCTCCATGCGCAGGGCCATCGCGAGCAGATCGGTGAGCATGGCCTCGTCGTCGACGGCGAGGATGCGCAGCGGCGATCCGTCAGGGCGGCGGAGTTCGGGGTGCTCGGTGCTCATGCGCCTATTCTGCGACCTGGATCATCGAATATCCATAGGTTCCGCTGTGTGCCGCCTGTGAGTCGGCCGTGGCGACGCGGGCACGGTTTCGGATGTCCGTGCCGAGGTCTATCGTCAAGCGTCATGACCCAGCAATCCGTGTTCACCCCGACCGACGTCGCCGGCGTCGTCACCGCCGTGCAGCATGCACGGCACCACGACCTTCCCGTTTCGGTCGTCGCCGGCGGGCATGGACCGTGGGCAATGACAGAGCAACCGGGTGTGCGGATCGAGCTCGCGTCGCTCTCCGGTGTCTCCGTCGACGGCACGACGGTGAGCATCGGGGGAGGAGCGACGTGGGGCGAGGTAGCCGCGAGGCTCGCCGATGACGGACTGGCCATCAGCTCGGGTGACACGACGACGGTGGGGGTCGGCGGCCTCACACTGGGCGGCGGCATCGGTTGGATGACCCGGTGCTGGGGCCTGGCGATCGACCAGCTGATCGGTGCGCAGGTCGTCACGGCTGACGGGACGGTGATCGAGACCTCGCAACAGGCGCATCCTGAGTTGTTCTGGGCGCTGCGCGGCGGCGGTGGCAACTTCGGGGTCGTGACGCGTTTCGACTTCGCCGCGCACCGCTTGCCGACAGTCGTCCGTGCGCAGTGCACCGGAGCGACGGATGCCGGTGCGGTGCTTCGGGCGGCGCGTGACGCGATGATTGACGCGCCGCGTGCGCTGACCGCGACCTACCTCGACGTTCCGCCGATGGATCCTAGCGCGCCACCCGGTGCTGCGCTGGTGGCCGTCTGGGCGGGGGACGATGAGGTAGCCCTGCGCGCAGCTCTTGCTGGCGTCGAAGCCGTCGACGGAATCGCCGTCGAAGTCACGACCTGCGCCTATCGCGACGTGCTGGATGAGCCGCCCGGGTTCGCCGACCCCGAGCAGGCGCCGCCGGCCTTCATCGGAGGCAACGGGCTGTTCGCCTCGCTGGATGACGATCTCATCGACGAGTTGGTCGCGCTACGTGCGACGCATCCGACATCCGTGGTTCTGATGCGCTCGTTGGGTGGGGCGTATGGAGCCGTTCCGCAACACAGCACTCCCTTCCCGGCGCGGGACGCCACCTGGTTCATCATGGCCGGTGGTTTCGACGTGCCCGGCGTCGTCGACGATGCCGAGCGGACCTCGCTCGTGGCCCATACCGCGCGGATTCAGGAACGACGCGTCGCGCAGTACAGCAACTTCACGCACGAGCCATCGCCCGAGGCCGTTCCCGAGATGTTCACTCCCGATGCGTACGCACGTCTGCGCGCGTTGAAGGCGCAGTGGGATCCGCGCAACATGTTCCGCAGCAACCACAACATCGTTGTCTGAGTGAGCGAGACCTCGTCAGAGCACGAACAGGGGCGAACGCTCGATGCGTTCGCCCCTCTTGGCACTCGGTGTCAGTGGGTGTCTTCGGCTTCGATTTCGGTGCGGTCGCCGGACCACTGGGTGTGGAAGGTGCCGGGCTTGTCGGTGCGGCGGTAGGTGTGCGCGCCGAAGAAGTCGCGCTGTCCCTGGACGAGGGCGGCGGGGAGGCGGTCGGCGCGGATGCCGTCGTAGTACGACAGTGACGACGAGAACGCGGGGGCGGGGATGCCGGCGGTCGCGGCGGCGATGACGACGCGCCGCCACGCATCCTGCCCGCGGGTGAGGGCGTCGGCGAAGTACGGCGCGGCCATCAGGACGGGCAGGTCGGGGGTGTCGGTGTAGGCGTCGGCGATGCGGTTGAGGAACTGGGCGCGGATGATGCACCCGCCGCGCCAGATCTTGGCGATCGCGCCGAGGTCGATGTTCCAGTTGTACTCGGCCGCCCCGGCGCGGATCTCATCGAACCCCTGGCTGTAGGCGACGATCTTGGACGCGTAGAGTGCCTGGCGGACGTCCTCGATGAACGCCTCGACCTGATCTGCCGGGACGGTGAACGCCTCGTCGGGCCCGGGCAGGTGGGCGGCGGCGGCACGCTGCTCGGGGTGGCTGGACAGTGAGCGGGCGAAGGTGGCCTCGGCGATGCCCGAGACCGGAACACCCAGGGCGAGAGCGGTCTGCACGGTCCACGCGCCGGTGCCCTTCGCGCCGGCCTGGTCGACGATCACATCCACCAGCGGCTGCCCGGTAGCCGCGTCGACCTGACGCAGCACCTCGGCGGTGATCTCGATCAGGTACGACTCCAACTCGCCGCGGTTCCACTCGGCGAAGATGTCGGCGATCTGCGCGGGCGTCTTGCCCGTGCCGCGGCGGATCAGGTCATACGCCTCGGCGATCAGCTGCATGTCGGCGTACTCGATGCCGTTGTGCACCATCTTCACGAAGTGCCCGGCACCGTCATGACCCACATGCGTCACACACGGCTCGCCCTCGGCGACCGCGGCGATCGACCGCAGGATCGGCCCGAGGGTCACCCACGACTCATCCGACCCGCCCGGCATGATCGACGGGCCGGTCAGCGCGCCCTCCTCGCCACCCGAAATCCCGGCGCCGACGAAGTTGATTCCCGTCTCACGCACCGCACGTTCGCGGCGGATCGTGTCGGGGAAGTAGGCGTTGCCGCCGTCGACGATGATGTCGCCGGGCTCGAAGACCCGCACCAGCTCATCTATGACCGCATCGGTCGGCCCACCGGCCTTGACCATGATGATCGCCGTGCGCGGCCGCTGAAGCGACGCCGCGAACTCCTCATACGAGAACGCCGGAACGAAACCCGCTTCCGGGTGCGCGGCCACCAGCTCATCGGTCTTCGACCGCGAACGGTTCAGCACCGCCACCGTGTTGCCCTCGCGAGACGCCAGATTCCGGGCCAGGTTCGACCCCATCACGGCCAAGCCGACGACTCCGATGTTGGCAGATGCTTCGGGCACAGTGAACTCCTCGAGGGCAACGGGTGGATCGATCTCAGCGTACTCGTGTGCACGCGGCCTACGGCGAATGTGACGGTGCCGGCCGGCCCCGTCGGGGGATCAGTCCTTGCGGTAGGCGTCGCGGCCCATGGCGAACAGGGCGACAGAGACGGCCACGACCGCACCGAGGGACATGGCGCCGATCAGCCAGAGGATCGCGTGAGACAGGAATGCGGCATCAAACATGGCTTCAGCATATCGGCGTTTCGGGTACGATGAAGGAGTTCCTCGGCGAGGGATGTGTCGCGCGTGCGCGCACATCCGTAATCGACGCGGTGATGTGAGCCCTGTGGTCAGATGAGCACGCTGGTTCCTCGTCCGTGTTCGAGACGTCGATCCACGACCACCGTGCGGCGCCAGTCGCGCGTCTTGAAGGAGAACCACTCATGTCTGATGACAACAAGGTCCACGTCGACCTCCGCACCAACTTCGGCAAGGGCTTCGCCCGCCGTCTGCGCGCCGAGGGCAAGATCCCCGCGGTCATCTACGGCCACGGCACCGACCCCGTGCACGTCGCGCTTCCCGGCCACCAGGTCTCGCTGATCATCCGTCGTGCCAACGCGCTGCTCGACCTCGACATCGAGGGCGCCTCGCAGCTCGTGCTGGTCAAGGACGTTCAGAAGGACCCCGTGCGCCAGATCATCGAGCACATCGACCTGCTGGTCGTCAACAAGGGTGAGAAGGTCACCGTCGAGGTTCCCGTCTTCCTGACCGGTGAGTCGTTCTCGGGCACGATCGTGACCCAGGACGTCACGACCATCAAGCTCGAGGTCGAGGCTACGCACATCCCCGAGCACGTCGAGGTCAGCGTCGAGGGCCTGGAAGAGGGTGCTCACATCACCGCCGGCGACGTCACCCTGCCCGAGGGCGCCGCTCTGCTGGATGACGCCGACCTCCTGCTGGTCGCCGTGTCGGTGCCGGCCGCTGAGGTTGCTGAAGAGAACGCTGCTGAGGCCGCTGAGGCCGCTGAGGCCGCCGCGGAGTGATCTGCCGCTGATGTCGACGAAGGGGGCGCGAGTCATCGCGTCCCCTTCGTCTTTTCCCCTGACCTGACTATCTGAGGAGCAGCACGTGGCATCCACCTGGCTGATCGTGGGACTGGGCAATCCAGGCCCGCGCTACGCGCCGACCCGTCACAACATCGGGCAGATGGTGCTCGATGAACTGGCCGATCGCCGGGGCGAGCGCTTCCGCGAGCACAAGGCGGGAGCGCGCGTCGTCGAGACCTGGCTGCGTCCGGGCGGCGACAAGCTCGTGCTGGCCAAGCCCAACTCCTACATGAATACTTCCGGCACTCCCGTGGCGGCGCTGGCCAGGTTCTACTCGGTCGACCCCGAGCGGGTGCTCGTGATCCACGACGAGCTGGACATCCCGTTCGACAGCATCCGCATGAAGACCGGAGGCGGTCACGGCGGGCACAACGGAGTGCGCGATGTCGCGCGTGCCCTGGGCACCGCCGACTTTCCCCGCGTGCGCGCCGGGATCGGCCGGCCGCCGGGGCGGCAGGACCCCGCAGACTGGGTTCTCGCACCGTTCGGGACCGTCGAGCAGAAGACGCTGCCGATATTCCTCTCCGACCTCGCGGATGCTGTCGAGCAGCTCGTCGACGAGGGATTGCTCGCCGCGCAGCAGAAGCACCACTCGCGCGGCTGACGCCTCGCGGTGCGGCGGGACAGACCGCCGCACCGTTGCTTCAGAGTGTGCCGACAGCGGTGCCGATGCCGAACAGCATCGCGACGCCGACGAAGAAGAACACGGGGCCGACTGCCGCGATCACGATCGCCGCAATGCCCATCCCGCGCCCACGACGCGTGACGCCGGCGATGATGCCGAGCACGATGGCGGCGACGCCGACGACCGTGGCCGCCCAGAAGGTGATCTCGGCCCACAGCACGTGCATCCGCGCCGGCGAGAGCAACGCGAGATCGTCGGTGAACGTCGTGTCGACGTCCAGCGCGGTGGCAGGGACAACCGTGCCGATGACGAACGCGAGACTCGCCCCGATGATCGGTGCGACCACCGCGGCGAGGAACGCGGCGACCAGTGCGAGCGCCCCCAGTGTCTTGCTCGGTGCGGGCGGAGCGAACGGTGCCGGTGCAGAACCGGGGGGAGCGGTGTAGCCGCCCACCGGAACCGCATACGCACCGCTCGGCGGAGGCGGCGGGATCGACGGCAGATCAGGCGAAGTCAACGGAGATCCTCCAGACGGGTCTGCGGTGCGTCACACGCGACGCAGCAGCCCTACCTTGTCGTAGACGTCGGCGAGGGTGGCATCGGCGACAGCATCCGCCTTCGCCGCGTTCACGGCCAGGATGCGGTCGAGCTCAGCGGGATCGGCCAGCAGCTCGTTCGCACGTTCGCGCACCGGGCCGAACTCGTTCACGACCACCTCGGCGAGCCCCTTCTTGAAGTCGCCGTAGCCCCGGCCGGCATACTCGTCCTCGATGGACCCGACCTGGCGGCCGGTGAGAGCCGCGTAGATCGTGAGCAGGTTGGACACGCCGGGCTTGGCCTCGCGGTCGAATCGCACCGAGCCCTCGTTGTCGGTGACCGCGCGCATGATCTTCTTCGCCGACTTCGCCGGGTCATCCAGCAACCAGAGCACACCGGCATCGGTCTCGGCCGACTTCGACATCTTCGAGGTCGGGTTCTGCAGATCGTAGATACGCGCGGTGTCCTTCTGGATCACCGGAGTCGGTACCGTGAAGGTCGTGCCGAAGCGGCTGTTGAAGCGCTCGGCGAGATCGCGGGTCAGTTCCACATGCTGCTTCTGGTCGTCGCCGACCGGCACGAGCTCGCTCTGGTACAGCAGGATGTCGGCGGCCATCAGCACCGGATAGGTGAACAGACCCACCGACGTCGCGTCCGAGCCGTAGCGCTGCGACTTGTCTTTGAACTGTGTCATTCGGCCGGCTTCACCGAAGCCGGTGATGGTGCTGAGGATCCAGGCCAGCTCGGCGTGCGCGCGCACGTGCGACTGCACGTACAGCGTCGACTTCGACGGCTCGATGCCCGCGGCGATGTACTGCGCCGCCGTGCGCCGAGTCTTCTCACGCAGCTCTTCGGGTTGCTGGGCCACCGTGATGGCATGCAGGTCGACCACTGAGAAGAACGCGTCGTACGAGGCCTGCATGTCACGCCATTGCAGGAGAGCCCCGATGTAGTTGCCGGTCTGGAGGGAGTCGGCGGAGGGCTGCATTCCGGAGTAAAGGCGTGGTTTGGTCACGAGGTCAATCCTATTCGTACGTGTAGTCGACGATGACCGGCGCGTGGTCGCTCCAGCGTTCGGCGTAGGTCGCGGCCCGGGCGATCGTGTAGCCGGTCGCGCGCTCGGCCAGCGCAGGTGTGGCGAGGTGATAGTCGATGCGCCAGCCACTGTCATTGTCGAAAGCCTTACCGCGCATCGACCACCAGGTGTAGGGCCCTTCGACCTCGCCGTGGTGCGCCCGGCCGATGTCGACCCAGCCGAGGCCGGGGCCGACGGTGCCGTCGACGCCGGTGATCTGCTCTCCGCCGGCGCCCAGGAAGCGATCGAAGTAGGCCCGCTCACGGGGCAGGAAGCCGGACTTCTTGCGGTTGCCCCGCCAGTTCTTGATGTCGAGCTCGCGGTGCCCGACGTTGAGGTCACCGGTGACGAGTGCCAGACGTCCCTCGCCCCCGAGCTCCGACATGCGTGTGGTCATCGCATCGAGGAAGCGCCACTTCTCGTCCTGCTTCGGGGTGTCAGCCTCACCGGTGTGCACATACGCGCTGACCACGGTCAGCGGTGTGTCTCCGAGCGTGAAGTCGGCCTCGATCCAGCGACCCGCCGAGTCGAAGTCGTCGTCGCCGAAGGCGGTGCGCACGGCCAGAGCGGGGTCACGGCTCACGATCGCGACCCCGGAGCGTCCCTTGGCGGTCGCCTTGTCGTGAACAATCGACCAATCGGGGAATGCAGCGGCGAGATGCTCGTCTTCACCGCGCACCTCTTGAACCGTCAGAACGTCGACGTCGGCGGCGTCCAACCACGCGTGGATGCCGTTGCGCACCGCCGCTCGAATGCCGTTGACGTTGACAGAGGCGATACGCAGATGGGGCATGCACCAAGCCTAACGATCGCCACCGACACGCTTCGCCCCGCGCCGGGCGGTGGGGGCCGGGGGAGTGGCATCCTCCACCTGCTCGAGCTCCTCCTGCGCGGCGCGCAGGGCGCGATCCGCCGCCCAACGGCGATACCAGGGGGCGGAATCGCGCTCGTCGACCGCGGTGCGCAACCGCACCTGGGCCGCCAGCAGCAGCGCCTGGTGCTCGGCGGCCAGCCGCTCGGCCTCGGTTTGCGGAATGAGCGCGATGTGGTCGTCGGACGCGGCCACGGCGATCCAGGACGCCGACACCAGCAGCACGATGCCGATCAGCCGGAACCACAGCAGCAGCACGATGAACACCGTGAACGTCACCAGCAGCGGGTTCGACGGCGAGTACGACAGAAACAGACCGAAGCCGAGCTGCAGCAGGGTCGTGGCGCTCGCACCGAGGAGTGCACCGGGCAGGATCCGCCGCCACGTCAGGCTCGTGCCGGTGAGAAAGCGGAACAGTGCCGCCATCAGCGCGGTATTGATCCCGTACAGCACGACCAGGGTGATGAGGCGCACCCCGGTATTGAACAGTGCCGAGGAATCACTGATGCCGATGAGATCGAACACGAGGTTCAGCGCCCAGGTGGCCATGGTGCTCAGCGCGGTGCCGAGCAGAAGCCCGAGCCCGAACGTGAGCGCGGCCATGAGGTCCAGCGACTTGAGTAGGAAGTAGTTGCGCCGGTCGGGCGCGATGCCGAACACGCCCCGCACCGCGCGGCGCGCGAAAGAGATCGCGCCGATGGCCGTCCAGATCAGGGCGCCGAGAGCGATGAAACCCGTGATGCTGAACGTGCCGGTCATCCCGCGGGTGATCGTGCGCACATCGTCGGGTGTCGCGATCCCGTTCTCGCTGATCATGTCGGGCACGAACGTGTTGATCACGTGAATCAGGCCGTCGATGGCGTCCTGATCATTGCCCAGCCACAATCCGACCACCGCGAAGGCGACGTAGATGGCGGCGAACGCGGCGAACAGGGTCTGATAGCTGACGCCCGCAGCCAGCAGGAACCCCTGGTTCTGCAGGAAGTTGCGCCACACCCGCACTGGGAACAGCGCGAGCGTGCGCCGGGTCAGTGTCGTCGCCCGGGCGATCGGAACATCGAAACGTTCCCGCAGGTTCTCTTGCGTGGCCTCCCAGCGCTCACGCAGAGCCTGTTCCTCATGAACGGCCTTGGCCGCCAGTCCACGTTTCTCACGCGGACTGGCGGCCAAGGTCACGTCGGGTTCGCTGGCGCTCACGTCCCCAGAGTAGCGATCCGCGTCAGCGGCCGCCGCTGAGGACAGCCTGCTTCACCTCGGCGATCGCCTTGGTGACCTCGATGCCACGCGGGCAGGCCTCGGTGCAGTTGAAGGTCGTGCGGCAGCGCCACACGCCCTCCTTGTCGTTGAGGATGTCCAGACGCACATCACCGGCGTCGTCACGCGAGTCGAAGATGAAGCGGTGCGCGTTCACGATCGCGGCGGGCCCGAAGTACTGACCGTCGGTCCAGAAGATCGGGCAGGACGAGGTGCACGCGGCGCACAGGATGCACTTGGTCGTGTCGTCGAAGATCGCGCGGTCGGTGATCGACTGCACGCGCTCCTTGCCCTTCTCAGGCGTCGAGTTCGCGATCAGGAACGGCTGCACCTCGCGGTAGGAGGCGAAGAACGGCTCCATGTCGACGATCAGGTCCTTCTCGAGCGGCAGGCCCTTGATGGCCTCGACATAGATCGGCTTCGAGATGTCGAGGTCCTTGATCAGCGTCTTGCACGCGAGACGGTTGCGGCCGTTGATCCGCATGGCGTCGGAGCCGCAGATACCGTGGGCGCACGACCGACGGAAGCTCAGCGAGCCGTCGACCTCCCACTTGATCTTGTGCAGCGCGTCGAGCACGCGGTCGGTGGCGTACAGCTCGACGTCGTAGTCCACCCAACGCGGCTCCTCGTCGACCTCGGGGTCGAAGCGGCGGATGTTGAACGTCACGAGGAAGGACTGCACGCCCGAGTCGGCCGCCGCGTCCGCGGCTTCGGCCTGGGCAGCGGTCTCGGGATCGACGACTGCGGTGGACATCAGTACTTCCTCTCCATCGGCTGGTAGTTCGTGACGACCACGGGCTTCCAGTCCAGCTTGATGTGATCGGCGGCATCCGACGAGTGCGGGTCGCCGACCAGGTACGCCATGGTGTGCTTCATGAAGTTCTCGTCATCGCGCTTGGGGAAGTCGTCGCGCATGTGGCCGCCGCGGCTCTCGTGGCGGTTGCGTGCGGCGTAGACGACGACCTCGGCGATGTCGAGCAGGAAGCCGAGCTCGACGGCCTCGAGCAGATCGGTGTTGAACCGGCGCCCCTTGTCGTCGACGTGCACGTTCTTGTAACGCTCGCGGAGCTCTTCGATGACACCCAGCACGTGGGTGAGCGACTCTTCGGTGCGGAACACCTGGGCGCCCTTGTCCATCTCGTCCTGCAGCTTCTTGCGCAGCACGGCGATGCGCTCGGTGCCCTGGTTGTTGCGCAGGCCCTCGATCATGTCGCTGACGAACGCAGCGGGGTTCTCGGGCAGCGGCACGAATTCGGCGTTCTTCGCGTACTCGACGGCGTTGCGGCCGGCGCGCTTGCCGAAGACGTTGATGTCGAGCAGCGAGTTGGTGCCGAGGCGGTTCGAGCCGTGCACCGAGACGCACGCGCACTCACCCGCGGCGTACAGCCCCGGAACGACGGTGGAGTTGTCCGCGAGCACCTCGGCGTCGTTGTTGGTGGGGATGCCACCCATCGCGTAGTGCGCGGTCGGCATCACCGGCACGGGCTCGACCACCGGGTCGACGCCCAGGTAGGTGCGGGCGAACTCGGTGATGTCCGGCAGCTTGGTCTCGAGCACCTCGGCGCCCAGGTGCGTGCAGTCCAGCAGCACATAGTCGCGGTGCGGGCCGGCGCCGCGGCCCTCAGCCACTTCTTGCACCATGCTGCGGGCGACGATGTCGCGCGGTGCGAGGTCCTTGATGGTGGGCGCGTAGCGCTCCATGAAGCGCTCACCCGAGGCGTTGCGCAGGATCGCGCCCTCACCGCGCGCACCCTCGGTGAGGAGGATGCCGAGGCCGGCCAGACCGGTCGGGTGGAACTGGAAGAACTCCAGGTCCTCCAGAGGCAGGCCCTTGCGCCAGATGATCCCGACGCCATCACCCGTGAGGGTGTGCGCGTTGGAGGTCGTCTTGAAGATCTTGCCGAATCCACCGGTCGCGAACACGACGGCCTTGGACTGGAACACGTGCAGTTCACCCGTGGCGAGGTCGTAGGCGACCACACCAGCGACCTGGGTGGCGCCGGCGTCGTCCTTGACCGTGATCAGGTCGAGCACGTAGAACTCGTTGAAGAAGTTGATGCCCAGCTTGACGCAGTTCTGGAACAGCGTCTGCAGGATCATGTGGCCGGTGCGGTCGGCGGCGTAGCACGCGCGGCGCACCGGGCTCTTGCCGTGCTCGGCGGTGTGGCCGCCGAAACGGCGCTGGTCGATCTTGCCGTCGGGCGTGCGGTTGAACGGCAGACCCATGTTCTCGAGGTCGATGACCGCGTCGATGGCCTCCTTGGCCAGGATCTCAGCGGCATCCTGGTCGACCAGGTAGTCGCCGCCCTTGACGGTGTCGTAGGTGTGCCACTCCCAGTTGTCGTCCTCGACGTTCGCGAGCGCCGCGGCCATACCGCCCTGCGCCGCACCGGTGTGCGAGCGTGTGGGGTA